>NZ_JPST01000001.1 GCF_000763315.1 Thermoactinomyces daqus
ATTCCTTTTCCGAAGAAAAGGGGGGGGTTTGTCATCAATCTCAAAGACTCCCACAAGGAGTCTACGATCGTAATCTTTATTTGATTTCAGGAATCATGGAAGAATTTTTGCATATAAATCCGCAAGTTTTCGTTCAAGATCATGAATAATCTGCTGACCTTGCTCACGTGTGATCAATCCGGCACGAACAGCAAAGTCGATTTCCCGGGATAAACCAAACATCTGTGTATCTAAAACTTCCTCATATAAAGGACATTTCGGCAAAGTTAAATTATCCAATTGAACCGAAATCAATTGAGCAATTTTTTCTGCATCTTCATTTAAGAGTTGCACCGCGCGCAGATTTAAATCGGTCTGTGTCGGTGTGGTCAACGCAAACCCCCCCATCGACCGTTCTACTCGGGATTGCGGAAAACGGCCCTAATACCTGTACACTAATACTAATCATAGTGTATCACGATCCTCCTGCTTTTGCAAAACACTTGCATCCTGTCACGGCTGCGTCCCCCCGTCCCGGCAACGCTGTTCTCTCCGTCACCGTCTCTTCTTCTGTTTTTTGCAACGCCAAACTTCGCTATAATGAATAGGGCATGATCAAATATTTTATGAAACAGGTGATCGCTATGAGTTCCGTTATTCTCATAACCGGAAAAGTTCAGTTCAAGATCAATCTCGATCCGACGATCTGGATCATCGATGACCGCCGTTTTTCTTTAAGCGATCGCATCCCCGGAACGGAGGGGCTGGCCATGGAACTCGCGCCTTTTCTGAATAACGCCGGGCCCGCTCCAGACGCAACCCACGTGATTCTTCACCGTTCGGTGGGAGAAAAAGTGATCCTGACAATGGAACAAGCGCAAACTTCCTTTTTGTGTTTTGCCAAGGAAAATAAACCGATTCGCGAAGGCGGCCCGGCCCTTTTGTATCTGGCAGACGGCAGCAACAAAGAGAACCCAGTTTCCCATCTGACCGAACTGGAAGTAACCAGTATGTGAGAAAGAGAAAAAGCAGGCAACCGGCTCGCTCCAGCTTGTTGACAAAGTCCCTTCTTGGTACTTCCTCTGCTCCCGGCCCCCTTCGCCGCAAAGGTCGCACAAAAAAGCACCAATCCCCTTCCGCCTGAACTTGTCGACAGCCTCAGCGGGCAACCAGCTTGCTATTTTTTATATTCCTTTCATATCAAAAAACGATTGGATCATATAGGCAGGTCAGACTTGCCTTTCACCAAGATGCCGTCCGCCATAAAAGGCGAATATCACTTTCCCTTTGGCAACAGATAAAAAGTCGCTGTCGCATAGCAGATTCGCTTCCCTTTCTCGTTGGTAATTTCACAATTGAGAACAGCCAGCGTCCGGCCAAGGTGGAGCAGTTCCGCGCGTGAAATGAGCATTTTGCCCGTCCCCGGTTTTAAATAATTGATCTTCAGTTCAGCTGTTACTGCTCCCGAACCTTCGGGAAGCAGACGGTTGATGCAGGAGCCCATCGTGGAATCAGCGAGCGTCGCCGCGATCCCTCCGTGCACAATGCCGCGGCGATTCAACATAAACGGGGTAATCGGCACGCGAAATTCGTATACTTTCTCTTCGATAAACCGGCCGGACAAACCGAGAAAGCCGGAGAGATAGGCGCTGTTCCGTTCCCGTTTCTGCCGGATCGCCTGTAAGGCCAATGCCAGCACCTCTTTTTCTTCTTCCGTCCCGTTTTCCAACACTTCCCGCAGCTCATCCGCCAACGTCATCCCTGATCCCCCTCTTTCTTTACAATGAAGGCGACAACAAATAGTGATATAAGAGCAAATAGGTATTTTTCAAAGCTTCGAGGTGTGTGCGTTCATAGGCGTGAGAACCGTCGACGCCCGGCCCGATCAAGGCATGCATCATGTCATAGCCAGCCCGAACCGCCGCACTGGCATCGGAAGCATAAAAGGGGTACAAATCAACCTGATGGTAGATTCCTTCTCTTTCGGCTATTTCGATCAGTTTGGTCGTAAGTCCGTAATGATAGGGACCACTTCCGTCTTTGGCACAGATGGAAACGCAGTACTCATCCGTCGTTTGTCCTTCACCGATCGCGCCCATATCCACTGCCAAATATTCACGGACCTGCGGCGGAATGCTGGAGTTTGCACCAAATCCGACTTCTTCAAAATTGCTGAAGAAGAAATGGGTTGTGTGCGGCAACCGGACGGATGACTCATGCAAGTAAAGCAACAGTTCAAGCAGAATGGCCGCACTCGCTTTGTCATCCAAATGACGCGCTTTGATAAATCCCGCCTCTGTCGTCACCACCTGCGGATCAAAAGATACAAAATCGCCGACGCGAATTCCCAGTGCCTTTACATCCTGCGCCGATTTCACCCGCTCATCCAACCGGACTTCCATGTGCTCATCCGATCTTTTTTGCTCTTCCGCATCAGCATAAACGTGGACCGATGTATGGGAAGCAAGGATCGTCCCCGAAAACATCCGGCCTTTCCTCGTTTCCACCCGGCAATAAGCCCCGTCGACGGAAAACCAGCCGAATCCCCCGATTTTACTTAACCGCAAGCGGCCGTTCTCCTTGATTTCCTTCACCATGGCTCCCAACGTATCCACATGGACGGTAACCAGTCGATGAACCTGGTCGTTTTCTCCCGGAACCGTGACGATTAATCCGCCTTTGGCTGTAAGCATCGCATTTAGACCGGATTGCTTCAACCGGGAATGAATGTAATCGACCGCTTTTTCCGCCCTGCCTGTCGGACTGTGGATTTCCAATAATTGAATCAGGGTTTGAAGCACAGTCTCCTCAGGAAATGAAATCATCACCAAAACCTCGCTTCCCTTTTAATGTCGAAAGAAGACGGCTTCCTTCTATATTGTCTGAGAAGGAAGCCGTAGAACATCCATCACTCCGCCAGCACAAATCCGGCCGGGATTTGCATCCGCATCATTTGATTAAATCAGGAGCGGTTCTCATTTCTGTTCCACTCTGGCGACGACGGTTTCTCCTGCCTGAAGAGAACCGGTTGCACAGAGTTCCAGTGACCATGCCGCCGATTCCGGAAAAATAACGGGCGTGATCAGAGGTTTCCCGCTGTTTTTAATCTTCTCCATATCAAAATCGAGCAATTTCTGGCCGGCCGAAACCCGATCTCCTTCCGATACATATGCCGTAAATCCGTCTCCCTCTAATTCCACCGTATCGATGCCGACATGAATCAGGATTTCCAAGCCGTTTTTCGTCTTGATTCCAATCGCGTGTTTGGTCGGAAACAGATTGGTGATTTCACCGTCTGCCGGAGCATATACTTCGCCCTTTTCCGGTTCGATCGCAAATCCGTCGCCCATCATCTTCTGCGAAAAAACCTGATCGGGCACCTCTTCGAGCGGAACGTAACGCCCTGTTAGCGGGGCGGCAATTTCAACCGACTTTTTGCGTCTCCAGAACAAACCCGATTCCTCCTTAAAAAGATTCGCTTGCCTTTAAATTTTCCGGGTTGAGCGGAATTAAGTCATCGACCACAAACAGCCCGTCTTTGCGGATCAGTTCCCCGTCAAAATAGATTTCGCCTCCGCCGTAATCCGCGCGCTGGATCAAGACGAGATCCCAGTGGATGGACGACCGGTTGCCGTTGTCTGCCTCCTCGTAGGCCTGACCCGGAGTGAAATGGAAACTTCCGTTAATTTTTTCATCAAACAGGGTATCTTTCATCGGATGGTTGATGTGCGGGTTGACGCCCAGGCTGAATTCACCGATGTAGCGCGCACCCTCGTCAGCATCCAAAATCTGATTCAGCCGTTCGGTATTATTCGCGGTGGCATTGATGATTTTTCCGTTCTTCAATTCAAAGCGGATGTTTTCAAAGGTGACCCCTTGATAGACCGATGGCGTATTAAAGGTGATCACGCCATTGACCGAATCCCTCACCGGTGCGGTATAAACTTCACCATCAGGGATATTGCACTCCCCGGCGCATTTGATAACCGGAATATCCTTGATCGAGAAGGTGAGATCCGTACCCGGTCCGACAATGCGAACCTGATCTGTCCGCTCCATCCGTTTCACCAAAGGCTCCATCGCTTTGGCCATCCGTTCATAATCGACATTGCAGACGCGGAAGTAGAAGTCTTCAAATGCTTCCGTACTCATGTTGGCCAGCTGTGCCATGGCGGAGTTGGGGTAACGAAGCACAACCCACTTCGTATGTTTCACCCGTTGTTCGCTATGTACGGGATGATTGAACATCCGGGCATAGAGGTTCATTTTGTCTTCCGGCACGTCAGACAGCTCGCTCACATTGTCGCTTCCGCGCACCCCGATATAGCAATCCATCGATTTCATCTGGTTCAGGGCATGTTTCGCCATGGTTTCCATGTGTTCTTCCGATGTTCCCAGCAAGAGTGCACGGGTGACAACATGGTCATTCAGCTGCACATACGGGTACCCTCCCGCCTCATATACCGCTGCGATCAAAGCCCGGACCAGCTCTCTTTCCTTTCCAAAAATATCAATTAAAACACGTTCTCCCGGTTGAACCCGGCAAGAATGTTCAACCAATATTTTAGCTAATTTGGAAATACGAGGATCACGCATTGGAAAACATCTCCTTCTAATATGTATTCCCTTTGCAAAAAACAACGAACGTTTAAACGACGCTACTATTTTATCACGAGATGACTATAATTTAAAATGCTTCCATTTTAATCAATAGATAGAGTGGCACTCATTATCCAATTAATGCCACAGAAAGGCATTTATGACGAATCGCCACCTTTCCCAAAATTCTTTCTAGTCCGTAAATTCACAAGTTATGCACACCGCATACCCTCTTTTCAGATTGAATCCGCAGGTGTACAATAGCACGAGAAAGCTTTACTGCAGTCGTGTGAACGATTTTATTTTAACATTTACGGAAAGGATCGGGAAATATATCATGTTTGCTTTTGAACGTGTTGAAGGAGATAAAAAAACCAGCTATGAGCTGATCTTGAAACAATTGAAGCATCTGATCGAGGGTGAAAAAGACTGGATGGCCAATCTGGCCAATTGCGCTTCCCATCTGTATCACACTCTGAGCGATGTGAACTGGGCAGGCTTTTATCTGTTGAAAGGGAATGAACTTGTTCTCGGCCCCTTTAACGGAAAACCCGCCTGCGTCCGCATTCCGGTCGGACGGGGTGTTTGCGGCACGGCAGTAAAAGAAGAGAAAACGCAGCTGGTCGAAGATGTATTTGCATTTCCGGGCCATATCGCCTGCGATGCGGCCTCCCGCTCGGAGATTGTCATCCCGCTGAAGGCAGACGGAGTCCTGATCGGCGTTCTCGATATCGACAGTCCGGTAACGGCCCGTTTTACCCCGGAAGATCAAACGTATTTGGAGCAATATGCCCGCATCCTGGTCGAAGGAACCGACTGGTCCCCGCTGACCAGAGCTTGATCAGGTCGGAAGAGAAAATCTTGCAAACCCGAAAAAAAACCCTCTGGCCAAAAACCAGAGGGAAACATGCCTATTGCTGAATTCCCCGAAAATCGGCATAGATCCGGTAAGCACGGCGGATTTCTTCTTTCATCCACTCCGGAAATTCCGCTTCGTTCAAGCGATGGAGCTCAACCCAGAAATAGTGATCATGCTCCGAGCTTAACTTTAACTCGCCCAAAGGCTTGTCACAGGCAAATTTCACGATAATCAGGTGTTTATCTTCCTGAATTTCATCATAGATGTAGGCCGGTGCCACCACTTTCACTTGCAGCCCGGTCTCTTCCATCACCTCTCGCGCCAGCGCATCCATCAACGGTTCACTGGGCTCAAGCCCGCCTCCCGGAAAATCCCAGCCGTGCGTATCATTGGCCAGCCTTTCTTCCAGAGATTTGCGCAGGATGAGCACTCGGTCCTGATGATCAAAAATGATCGCTTTCGCAACAATTTTATATGGTTTGTTCATCGGATTTTCCACCTACTGTAATCGAAAAAAGGTTGAAGAAGCTGTGGCAATCAACTTTTTCCGTTCATCGGTCACTTTCGTCTCCAACAGGATAATCGTTTTCCCTTTTTTGATGACAGCTGTCTCTGCGGTCAGCCATCCGCTTTCTCCGGGTGCCAGAAAATTCACGTTAAGATCCAGCGTCACAGCTTTGGTTCCTTCATCCATATGGAAAATGGTGGAACCCATAGCCGTGTCGATAAATGTGGCTGTAATGCCGCCATGCAGGATTTTGTAGCGATTTTTCAGTTCATCGGTAATCAGCATCCGATGCACGTAAACGCCTTTTTCCTGGTCATAGCCGACCGCTTGAAAGTTCATTAGCTCTTCGACAAAAGCAAGAGGGCTGACCCGGGTTCGTTTCAGGGCTTGGACGAGTTTGTGAATGGTCCGAACTTCATTGGGATTCAGGTCTTGCAATTCTTGGTACAATGTTTCCAGTGTCATATGTACTTTTCCCCTTCTTCCATTCTCCATCTATCTTATCGAATCGGGAATAAAATGGCAACTCGCTTCCATTTCGTCCAAAAGCCGAACGCCCGGCGGTTTCGCCTTTTATCCGTCGATAAATCTCTCTTTGCCTTGTTGCAGGTGAGGTGTAACGTTGTAGGCTTTCACCGTCCAACCCGCATTTTCCCGGGAAACGAGCCGGGTGATGCTGGTATTTTGCAATATTCCTTTCCCGTAACCATATTCTCCTTCCGTCAGGAACGAGATGGCCAGATTGAGGCACAAGCCGTGGGCCACGATCAAAATCCGCTTCCCCCGGTGCTTGTCAACCAGTTCATTGAATTTCCGAACGAAGCGTGCCTGCACTTCTTCGATCGGTTCAATTCCAAACATTCCCCCGTGCATGCGGTACTTCTCCCAATCGGGATATTTTCTTTTCACTTCTTCCAGCAGCATCCCTTCCCATTCTCCGACTCTTTGCTCACGAAACTCAGACAGGCATGTCACCGGAAGCCCCCATTGACCGGCAATCCGCTCGGCAGTCCGGCGCGCCCTGACCAAGTCGCTGGCATAAACCGCCTGGAAGGAATGTTGCCTCAGATATTGCGCCAATAGTTCGACCTGCTTCTCCCCCGTTTTGCTTAAAGGGACATCCCGGTGCCCCTGAATTCGCTTCTCCGTATTCCATTCCGTTTCCCCATGACGCACCAAGTAAACCTCTGTTTCCATTATGATCCCCCTGTTACGCGTTGAAAGCGGCCTTTCTTCCATTCCCATTCCAATGTCCGGAACAGATTTCCTTCCCGATTGTAAACATCAACGGTCAGTCTGTTCGCCTCTTCCGCATCGCCCTCAGCGGAGAGCACCAGTTGATAGTAGGAAACCGGCTGCGTCGGCGATTCGTGACGCTTTCCCTCGATGATCCCCTCTTTGCTCCCGATCACCAGCCGTTTGCCGGACAAATCGCCTGCGGTAAATTGCCATGCTTCCCCGGCATAACCCGTTTGGCCATCCCCTTCTGTTTTCTTCTTTTCAATTCCCGCCAAAAACCAGTCATTCTCGCCGGTTCCGCGCATGAGCAACCGGCATGGCTTCGATGATTGCAGGACGGACTGGCAAATTCCCGCCAATTGCTGATCCGACGGTGACAGGTACACTTGGCGGGGGACAACGGCGGAAACCGCCACAATCTTTACATCCCCCCGGTTCCGGGCAAAGATGATCACTCCCCACGTCTGCCGATCGGGCGTCAGCGGAATCGTGTAGGCGGACGCTTCATCTTTTTCCGCCGTTTCCCCTTTGGCCACCGTCCACTGCTCGCCGGCAGGTGTGGTGAGGGAAACGCGCAAGTCATCTTCCTCAAAAATCAGCGAGCCATGCCCCGCGAGTTCCTGATGATAACCGGGAATGAGAATGGCAGGCCGGACCCCGCGGCTGATTTGGTATTCCGTTTTCACCGTATTTTGCACCAGCTTTATATATTCGTCTCCATTCGGCTCCTTTGATGCTGACCCCAGGGGTAAATTAAACGACTGGATGATGGAAGAGTACCGTAAATCAAACACATCAAGGCGACAAGTTTCCCTGCTCCGTTCGGGTACAATCAACGCCAGATAACGCCCGTTCCCGCTGATTCCCAAAAGATAAGGCCGGGTTTTCAGATACACCGCAAATGCCGGCTCTGCCACAAGCTCTTTTAAAGCGGGTGCTTCATTTCGGGCATAAGGCTGAAAGGAAAAGGGATAGATGCTCCCCCGCTGCCAAGGGGACATGGCGGAAAAAGATTGGCAACCTGCACAGACTGCCGACAAGAGGCAAAGCAGGACAAAAGAATGAAATGCTGATCTGGTTGTCACAATCACACCCCAAACTGGCAGTTGTTGATTGACCAACATACCCAAACCGTTAACAAAACCAACTGCTTCTTTTTATTTTAACGCAAGAACATACAGGGCAAGGGAACGTTCTTCGTTGTTCACAATGGTTCCAAAAAACCCTTAGCCGGAACGAGGCTAAGGGCGCAAAACCCGCTTTCCTCTATTCTTTTACTGCGCCGGCCGTGATCCCGGCGATAATACGCCGCTGGAAAATGAGAACCATCACCACCAGCGGAATGGTCACCATCACGGATGCAGCTGCAATTTCCCCCCAGGGAATCGTGTACTGACCTTGAAACAGGGCGATGCCGACCGGAACGGTTTTCATGTTTTCATCCGTATTGATGGTCAGAGCAAACAAAAACTCGTTCCAGGCGGCGATGAAGGTAAGAATCGCCGTGGTGAAGGTGCCCGGAACCGCCAGCGGAAACACCACTCTCCAAAACGTTTGCATAATGTTGGCCCCGTCCATTTTGGCCGCCTCTTCCAAGTCGGCGGGTATTTTCCGGTAAAAAGAGGTCAGATTCCAAACGGAAAGCGGCAGGGCGAAAGTGGTATAAGGAATGATGAGCCCCAGATAACTGTTAGTCAGATTCATCTCCTGCATAAACAGGAAAATCGGCGCAATTGTAGCGATCTGCGGAAACATCGACACCGCCAGAATCAGTCCGAGGATCACGGTTTTTCCTTTAAATTGAAGACGGGCAATCGCATAGGAGGCAAAAGAAGCGATCAGAATGCAATACAGGGTGGTGAAAATGGACACAACCAGGCTGTTCCAGAGATAAATCGCAAAAGGCCGTTCCGTAAAAACCCGCACATAGTTATCAAAGGTAGGGTGCTGTGGAATGAAATTGAAGGCCCGGTCGCCAAACAGCTCGAGCGGCGGTTTGACCGAAGCGATAAACTGCCAGAAAAACGGAAACAAGATCACGATCAGCATGGCGGTGATAAAAAGGTAAAACAGGAAGCCAGTTCGTTTTTTCTTCATCTTCGTCCCCCCTTATTTGCCCTGTCCGTCACTGATCAAGTCACTGCCAAGCAGTTTGACGAATATCATGCTGATGATCGCCACGCAGATGAAAACAATCACCGATAAAGCGGAACCCCGGCCAAAGTCCATCTGAGCAAACATCGTTTTGTAGGCATAAATGGAAATGGTCTCCGTGGAGTTGGCCGGCCCCCCACCCGTCAGCACATATACGAGGTCAAAGACGCGGAAGGCATCGAGGGTGCGGAACAGAAGCGACACGAGGATGGTCGATTTCAACTGGGGCAGCGTGATCCGGAAAAATTGCTGTACCTTGGAAGCGCCATCGACAGCCGCCGCCTCATAAAGGGACTCCGGAATCATCTGCAATCCGGCGAGCAGCAACAGGGACATAAACGGCGTCGTCTTCCACACATCGGCAAAAATCACCGCAAACATCGAACCCCACTTGGTGGTGAGCAGCAAACCCATATCCGATACCAGACCGATCTGGGCAAAAAATTTGGCCATGATGCCATTTTGACCGTCAAACATGAACTTCCACATCAGCGCCGAAATCACGGTGGGAATCGCCCACGGAATGAGAACGGCAGCCCGGACCAGTCCTCTTCCGCGAAAGGAGCGGTTGACCACCAGTGCAATCATCAACCCCAACACCAGTTCCAAGCCGACGGAGACGACCGTAAAAATCATCGTGTTGGTAAGCGAAGCCCACAAGCGTCCGCCCGTCAACAACTTTTCGTAATACTTCAACCCGACAAAATTGGGTTGGATCAGTGATTCGGTCAAGCCGTTGGACAAGCCGGCCAGCGTATTGTCCGTTAACTGGTGAGCTTCCGTCATCTCCGCCAGCTGCTGGCGGATCACTTTCATCTCCCCGGTCACCTTATCTGCCTGTGCTTTGTCCAGTTTGAAGATTTTCAGATCATCAGGCACAGATTGACCGTCAAAAAGAATATCATCCACTTGTTTGTACTGCCGGGAAAATTGCGGATTTCCATCCAGTACTGCCTTTAATTGCTCCGCCTTCCTTTTGATTTCCTCCAGTTGTTGTTTCGTCTGCGGATCGGCCTTTGCGCTGGACTCATCCAGGTTTTTGGTCAAAAGGGGGAATATGTTGACAAACTTCTCCATATCGATTCCGTAACTGTGATGAATCTCCGTCTTGGCCGGGTTGTTCAGTTCCACATCGTACAGGCTGATCCAGAAGGATCGGAGAACGGGCCAAATGGCGATCACCAAAATCGTGATCAGGGTTGGCAGAATGAGAATCAAGCCCATCCTCTTCTCTGACTGCGTCCATGTTCTCCACATTACCTTCACCTCTTCTGTGAAAGTGCCATCGCATGTCGATTCGATGTTGATTGGACTATCAAACTCGGGTTGAGCCAAAAAGACCTGATAAACCAAGAGCCATAAGCACTCGGCCTATGACTCTCGGCTCTTGGGTATCTCCTCTTACCGCAAGCGCTATGCGGACGGCGGTCCGGTTTTGACCAAGGGACGGGCCGAATCAGACATCGATGTTATTGGTGCAAAAGCTGTTTCAGCTGTGTATCCATGTTCTTGACAGCCTGTTCTGCTGTTTCTTTGCCCGTAACCGCTTTGGAAACCTCGATTTGGATCACGTCAGAGATTTTCGGATAATCCGGTGAAATGGGCCGCGGAATAGCAGCGCTCACTCCCTGGACGTAGTTCTTGTCTCCAAAGAGCGGATAAGCCTTTTGTACTTCAGGATCGTCAAAGGTCGGGAGATAAGTCGGCGTTTTCCCTCCATAAATGGCCGAAATCTTTTGCCCTTCCGGGCCGGACATGAATTTGACGAATTCCCAGGCCTCTTTTTTATGCTTGGAAAACTTGTTGATCCCCATCATCCATCCGCCCAGCGCAGCGACCGATCCGTGGTCTCCGGCCGGCAACGGGGCGACCCCCACTTTGTCAACCACTTTCGACTGGGATTTGTCCTGCACAAGGTTATACATATAAGGCCAGTTTCGCGCCAACGGGGCTTGTCCCTGAGTAAAGGAAGTATGGGTTTCCACTTCGGTAAAGGTGGAAATGTTTTTCGGCACGAAGTCGGACTGCGTAATTTCGATCAATTTCTCCAAGCCCTTGATCGTGCCCGGGCTGTTGATCACCACATTGCCTTTGTCATCCAGAATGCGGCCGCCATAAGCGCCGGCAAATTCGATAAAGTTACAGACCAGCCCCTCATATTGCTTGGCCTGCATCAGATAACCAAACTGAGTACCGCCTTTGCCTTTGGTTTCCTTGGCCAGTTTGATCAAGTCATCCCACGTTTTCGGAGGGGACGGAATCAAATCCTTGCGATAAAACAAAAGGCCCGCATCGATATACTTGGGGAGTGCATACTGTTGACCATCAACTTTCCCTGCTTGAACAGCACCGGGGATATATTTGCCAAGGTCAATCTGGTCATGATCAATATAGCGGTCGAGCGGCTCCAGATAACCGGCTTTGGCAAATTCGGCCGGCCAGATCACATCCGCGTTAAAAACATCGATTTCACTCGAGCTTGCGCTGAGCATCGTCACCATTTGATCATGGTACTGTCCGGTGTCCGTCGGCATGTCCTTTATGTTGATTTTGATGTTGGGATGCGCCTTTTCAAAAGCTTCCACCAATTTTTTCGATTCTTGTGTTTCGTCTTTGCCCCGGGCCCAGGTGATGGTGACCACATCACCTTTTCCTTGCCCTCCGCCCGCCTCATCCTGCGAGCAGGCAGTCAATGAAAAAGCCATCAGGAAAGGCAGTCCGGCCGCGATCCACTTTTTCCAGTTCTTCATCGACATAACCTCCCGTGAGGAAAAATTGGGAACACTTATGCGAAACGAACCAATTCACCCGTTTGCGCCGACTGGTAAATCGCATCCAAAATTCTTTGAATCATGATGCTCTCTTCCGGTTTGCAGATCGGATTTGCCTTTCCGGTGACCGCATCAACGAAATTTTTCAGCAATGCCAGGCGTTCATCCTGATAATCTAAATGAGTGACCTGGTCGACCGGCTTGCCATCCACATCCTGATACAATGTCACTGTTTGCTCCATAAGGTCGAGGGAGGCTCCGCCCCGATCTCCGTACAATTCAAGGTAAACGCTCTCTTTTCGGATGTGGCTTGCCCAGCTGGCATCAAGTACGAGGGAAGATCCATCGGCGAATTGGATCATCGCAACCGCCAGATCTTCCACATTGAATGATCCCTGGTCGACAATCCGGCCATAACCCATCAGTTTCTCTTTGCGTGAACCGAACATATCATACGTCCGGCCAAGGACAGATACAGGCTGAGGATAACCCATAATCCACAAAGTCAGGTCAAGCACGTGCACCCCGACGTCGATCAGCGGCCCTCCTCCCGCTTTTTCCCTTTGCGTAAACCAACTGCCCCAGCCGGGAATTCCGTTGCGCCGTACCCAGCCGGTCTTGGCATGATAGATTTTTCCGAATTTTTTATCGTCCGCCCATTTTTTTGCCAGTTGCGTTTCCGCCCGGAACCGGTTGTTCTGTGCCACCATCAAAATTTTGCCGGCCCGGTCGGCCGTTTCTTTCATTTTTTCGGCTAATTCAACGTTTAAAGCCATCGGTTTTTCGCACAGTACATGGCTTCCCGCTTCCAGTGCAGCCTGCGCCACCGGAGCATGCAGGAAGTTGGGGACACAGACGATGACTGCGTCCAGTGACTCCTGCTCGAGCATTTTCTCATAATCCGTATAAACCTGATCGATGGCAAACTTGGCAGCCGTTGTGCGGGCAAACTCCTCGGCAACATCGGCAATCGCCACCGCCTTGACCCGCGGCTCTTTTTCGATGGCCCGGAGATGGGCCTGGGCAATCCCGCCGGCCCCGATCAGCCCGATCTTCAATTGTGCACTCATCCACTCCACCCCATCTTCTTTTTACTCGGTCAGACCCACCACATCTCGGACAGTGACTCGCTCGGCATGACCTGTTTCAGATTGGCAACCGCTTTCCGGAACCCTTCATCAATCGACATCAGGGCATCTTCATGCTCAATACTGACTACGTAATCATAGCCGGACAAGCGTAAAGCACTCAAAATATCGGCCCACTCCTTCAGGCTGTGCCCGAATCCGACCGTCCGGAACTGCCATGCCCGCGATTGCAAATTTTCATAAGACTGCATATCCGTCAGTCCATACATATTCACATTGTCTTGGTCAATCACGGTATCTTTCGCGTGGAAGTGGTGAATCGCCCCTTCCTTGCCCAATATCTTGATCGCGCCCACCGGCTCAATGCCCTGCCACCACATATGGCTGGGGTCAAGATTGGCTCCGATCACTTCACCTACCGCTTCACGCAATTTCAACAGCGTGGCCGGCGTGTGGACAGAGAAACCGCCATGAAGTTCCAGGCCGATTTTCACATGATGCTCTTCGGCAAATTTCCCGGCTTCTTTCCAATAGGGGATGATTTTTTCTTCCCATTGCCATTTAAGCACTTCCCGGTATTCAGGCGGCCAGGGTGCGACAGGCCAGTTCGGGTACCTGGCTCCCTCGTGATCACCGGGCGTTCCCGAGAAGGTATTGACGACGGGAACCTCCAACTTTTCAGCCAGGCGAACCGTTTTCATAAGGATGTCATGAGAAGCTTTGGCGTGCTCCTTATTCGGATTGAGCGGATTCCCGTGACAGCTGAGAGCGCTGATCACCAAGCCCCGATCGGCCACAGCTTTTTTGAACGCCTTCAGCTTGCCCGCATCCTCCAATAATTCATCCGGATTGCAGTGAGCGGAGCCAGGATATCCGCCGGTTCCGATCTCCACTGCTTCAACACCTGCATCCTTGACGTAATCCAGCATCTCTTCAAATGGCTTCTGGGAAAATAAAACAGTAAAAACCCCTAGCTTCATTTCCTTCTCCTCCTTGCGATGAGTTGAGCGGAAAGACATTTCCCGGGAGCGTGATCCCTCCCGGAGATGATCTGTAAACCGGCGACTTTCGCCGCGGGGAACCAACACCTCCCGTAAACGGCACCCTTTTTTTCAAATTGAATAAAAAAACTCACAAATTTGATGAAAACGTTTTCTCAAGAATAGAATAATGTAGATCCAAAATTCCCGCAAGTATAAATTTATATTGTTTTTACCGGTTAAGGCGACGGGGAATTTTCAAGTTTGTTTTTGGGCGAAACCCCGATATAATAAGAAACGAAAAAAAATGTAGGAATGGTTGAGAAAAATGCGTCTACGAAGAAAACCCGAAGCGAAGAAGATTTTAAGTGAACACCCGCTCGTCTTCACGGCGACGGAAGAAAATAAAAGCGAATTTCAGGGAAGGTGGCGCGAGCTGTTCCCCGAACCGGCGCAACCGCTCCATGTGGAACTGGGCACCGGAAAAGGACAGTTCCTGGCCAAAACCTCCGGTCTTCATCCCGAAATCAACTGGATCGGGGTTGAGCGGATTGAAGAACCGCTGCTCATGGCTGTCCGGAAAGGTGAAGCGACGAAAAACCCCAACCTTCGTTATATCTGGGCCGATGTCCAATGGCTGGATGAGATTTTTGCACCCGGGGAAGTCGACCGCTTCTATCTCCACTTCAGCGATCCGTGGCCCAAAAAACGCCACACCAAACGCCGCCTCACTTACCGCACATTTCTCGAGCGCTATGAGAAATTACTGGCTCCGGGCGGTGACCTGATCCTGAAAACCGACAGCGTTTCCCTTTTCGATTTTTCGCTGGAAGAATTTCAGGAAGCCGGTTGGGAGACGATCGAACTCTCCCGTGATCTGCACCACAGCCCTTATGCTTCGGCCAATATCACAACCGAGTATGAAGACAAATTCGTTTCCCGTGGAATGCCGATCCACTATGTCCGGGTAAGACCGGGCCGGAAAGGTTCCGCTGATCCGGGCGAATAGGCCCGTTCCATCGGCTGCTGCGGCAAGGCCCGGCCGCTTTCTTCCCTTTATTGACATTTCGCCCAAATCGGCTATAATTGTTGTTTGTATGGCTCAAAACTGCCTCCAAAGGGGATTTGAGGATAGCAGCAAAGGATAGGTGAAGGGATCACCCTCACTAATTCGCCCCGTGATTTTATCATGGGTATCCGGTCTTTCGCCGCTATCCGGAAGGCCTGGATAAAGCAAAGCGAATTAGCACCCTGTCATTTGCGTCAATTTCAAAGCAAATGATGAAAGGAGCAACAAAAATGGCACGTTATACCGGACCGCGTTGGAAATTGAGCCGTCGTCTTGGTATTTCTCTTTCCGGCACCGGAAAAGAGCTGGCTAAACGCCCTTATGCGCCAGGACAACACGGACCCGGCCAACGCAAAAAACTTTCTGAATACGGATTGCAGCTTCAGGAGAAGCAAAAACTGCGCCTCATGTACGGCGTAAGCGAAAAACAATTCCGCAACTTGTTCGTGCGCTCGGGTAAAATGAAAGGGGTTCATGGTGAAAACTTCATGAAGCTCTTGGAATCCCGTCTCGATAACCTCGTTTATCGTCTCGGTTTTGCCCGTACCCGCGCACAAGCCCGCCAATTGGTGGTACACCGTCACATTACCGTTAACGGTAAAACCGTTGACCGTCCTTCCTATCAGGTACAACCTGGCGATGTGATCGGTCTGCGCGAAAAAAGCCGCAATTTGACGGTTGTAAAAGAGGCTCTGGAAGAACGTCAATATCTGCCGGAGTATCTCTCTTTTGATGAGAACAAACTGGAAGGCACTTACACCCGTCTTCCGGAGCGGTCCGAATTGCCGTCTGAAATCAACGAGACGATGATCGTAGAGTTCTACTCTCGTTAATCTCATCATATACCGTGAAAAGCCGCACTCCTGTCCGGGGTGTGGCTTTTTTCTCTGTCAAAACAAATCCGGCAATGGTCATCCCCGTGAAAAAGGAAGACAAAATCGGGAGGAAAGCGGTGCTGCCCTGACCATCACAAATCCAATTGCATAGATTAACAGAAACAGAACACAACTCCGGCCAATTCCAATAATATTCCCCTCTTATCCTGCTCCTGCACTTTTTTGCTCTATACTTTTTCCAGCCGGTTTTTGCTAAAATGGTAGTAACCAAACGTTTTCTTCTCGCTTTCGAGCTCCACGTATGCCCCATGAGACGAAAGGTCAGGTGATCCCCATGGCTTCACCCAAACATGTTTTGGCTGCCTATGCCGTCGTTCTCAACTATGATGCCGAGATTTTGCTGGTGAAACATCCGAAACGGGGCTGGGAGCTTCCCGGCGGACTTGTGGAAGAAAAAGAATCGATCCGCCTGTCCGTGATCCGTCAAGTGAAAGAAGAAACGGGAATTCACATTAAGCTGGTCAAATATTGCGGAATTTTCCAAAATCCGCGTTCCGGCATCTGCAACTTTCTTTTCCGCGGGAAGCCCATTGGTGGACGCATTACGATTGATGAAAACAATGAAATCGAAGATGCTGATTATTTTCCGATTGAAACGGCGATGCGCCTGGTATCCTGGCGCAACATGAAACAACGGATCTTCTACTGCCTCGACGAAAAAAAACACCCGTTTTTCGTAGAATTTTAACTTACCCTCCGTCCCAGTCATCAGCGGCTTCAAAAAACTTTGGCTGTTCTGCGGGCCAAAGTTTTTTGTGTAAGAAACGTCAGGAGATTCAGGGGGAACTCCGGAACCCGCGATCGGACAATTTCAATGAAAAAAAGGACGGCTTGCCCACTGACAAACCATCCCCTCACGATCATGATTCGAGCTTGACCCGGGCAAATTTGCGCCGGCCCACCTGCACGACCATTCCGTCCTCAACCGGAACTTGTGCTGACTGGTCTGAGACTTTTTCCTGATTGATGCGCACGCCTCCTTGCTGAATCATGCGGCGTCCTTCTCCATTGCTGGCAACCAGCCCCAGTTTGGACAAGAGCGCGACGATCCACATCCGGCCATCTTCCAGCTCATTTTCCCCGATTGCCACTTCCGGCATATCCTGTGGCAGTTCCCGCTGCTGGAACACGACCTTAAAGCGTTTTTCCGCTTCTTCTGCCGCTTCCTCACCATGGTACATCCGCACCAGAGTGCGCGCCAATTTCATTTTTGTGTCACGGGGATGAAGCTGTCCGCTTTCCAGCCCTTTCTTGATGTTTTCCAACTCCTCGAGCGATACATCGGTCGCCAGTTCAAAGTACTTAGCCATCAGCTCATCCGGAATCGACATCGCTTTCCCGTACATATCATCCGGCTGATCATCGACGCCAATGTAATTGCCGAGGCTTTTGCTCATTTTCTTGACGCCATCCAACCCCTCGAGGAGCGGCATGGTTAAAATCACTTGTTCTTCCTGGCCAAACTCTTTTTGTAACTGGCGTCCCATCAACAGGTTGAAGGTTTGATCGGTTCCACCAAGTTCCACATCGGTTTTCAGAGCGACGGAATCATAGCCCTGCATCAGCGGGTAGAAAAACTCATGGATGCTGATCGCCTGCCCGCTATGGTAGCGTTTGGAAAAATCATCCCGTTCCAACATCCGGGCCACTGTGCATTTGGAAGCCAGCCGGGTGACGTCGGCAAATGTGAGCGGGCTCAGCCAATGACTGTTGAAGTGGATCTCCGTCTTTTCCGGATCAAGTACTTTAAAAAGCTGTTCCGTATAGGTTTTGGCGTTTTCCTTCACTTCTTCCTCCGTCAGCTGTTTACGGGTTTCCGACTTGCCCGTCGGGTCACCGATCTGCGCAGTAAAATCGCCGATCACCAGTTGCACGATATGGCCCAGCCGTTGAAAATCACGAAGCTTATTAAAGACCACTGTGTGGCCGAGATGCAGGTCGGGTGCAGTGGGATCGAGTCCCAGTTTTACTTTCAGCGGGGTTTTCGTGGCAATGGAGCGGCGCAATTTGGAAACGAGCTCTTCCAAAGGAAGAATTTCCGCTACCCCCCGTTTGATGATTTTTAACTGTCGGTTTACTTCCGCTTCGATTTCAGGCGATAAAACTTCTTCTTTTACTTTCATGCAAAGACACCCTCCTTTTGTTCAACAATAAAAGCCCCGCCCAAAGAAGGGACGGAGCTTGATTTCCGCGGTACCACCCTAATTGAAAGCAGAGCTTCTGCTTCCCGCTCATTCTGATAACGGAACCGGTCCGTACACTGATCCAAACATAACCAGTGTCAGCTCACAAAGTGTAATTCACCGGATAGCGGCCTGCTGGTTTGCACCGGCCACCAGCTCTCTGAAAGGTCCTCTCTATCGGCTACTGGGCTTGTTCACAGCTTTTTTGATATTTAAGTTTATTCGTGGTGAAAGAATGTTTCATCCAGATTATGTTATAATATTACCCTAGAACGAGGAGGGTATCAAGTGAATGAAAAAACATGAATCCAGGCGCCAGCGACACAGGAAAAAAAGGCGCTATCTCAAATGGACGCTAAAGACCGTCTGGTGGGCCCTGGCGCTGCTTTTTATCCTGTCTGCCTGCGGAGCCGGAATCGGGGTGGGAATCGTTTCCGCCATGGTCAAAGATGAGCCGGTGCGCAGCAAAGCAGATTTCCAACGCGATCTCGACAGTTTATTTCAAAACAGTTATGCCTATTTTCAAAATACGGACAAAAATAATAACCCTGTACGTATTGGCGCTTTTCGCAATGACGGTGAATATCGCAAATTGATCAGATCCGTCAACGATGTGAGTCCTTACCTCGTCGATGCTTTTATCGCCACGGAGGATCGCGATTTTTACACTCATCACGGAATCGTGCCGCGCTCGATTCTTCGCGCTGCCTACCAGCAGTTGGTTCATGCGGACGTCACGACCGGCGGAAGCACGATCACCCAGCAATTGGTCAAAAATGTGATCCTCAAAAACCGCGAACAGGACCTTGAGCGCAAATCCAAGGAAATCGTTCTGGCCGTTCGCCTCGACGCAATGTTTAGCAAAAACCAGATACTTGTCTACTATATGAACAGCGTTTTCTTCGGAAAAGGGACAAACCGGCAAAATTTATACGGTGTCCAGGCAGCTGCCAAAGGTTTGTTCAACGTCGATGCCAAGGAATTGAATCTGCCACAAGCCGCCTATATCGCCGGTATGGTTCAGCGGCCGAACGATTATAACCCCTTCCGCGGTGAAAAAAATCTGCAACACGGTATCAAGCGAATGCAACTGGTTCTGCGCAATATGCTGGAAACTGGCAAGATTACGCCGCAACAGTATCACGAAGCACTGAAATTCAACATTAAGGCATCGCTGGCCAAACCTGATCCGTCTGCCAACGGCTATAGCAGTTATCCATTTATCATGTATGCCCTGGAAACGGAAACAGCGGAAATTCTCATGCAGCATGACGGCCTGAATATCGAAGAACTCAGCAAACAGGGCAAATACCGCTCCACACTCGAACAGTATGTCAAGCAGGTACAGACGCGCGGTTACCACGTTTACAGCACAATCGACCAAAAAATGTATGACGCCGTAAACAAAGCCGCAACCAAAAATTTGACTTTTCATAACCGCACCTACAAAGGGATCAAGGGGCACGAACAGCTGGGAGCAGTGATCATCGACAACCGCAGCGGTGCCATTCTCGCATTTGTCCCGGGCACTTCGAGTTATAACCAGAATGCGAAAAACCATGCGCTGGATGCCTCGAGACAGTCGGGTTCCACAATCAAACCGCTTCTGGTTTACGGGCCGGCCATCGAGGAAAAAGTGATCTCTCCCGACACACTGGTTCTGGACGAGAAAATTCCCCGCGCCGACGGCTCCGGTTACTATGAGAATTCGGGCAAAACATACCACGGGCCGGTTACTGTGAAGGAGGCACTAAAATGGTCGTACAATATCCCAGCCATCAAAGTATTCAACCGGTTGGGCCACGACACAGGCTTTAGCTACCTCCGCAAACTGGGAATACCGCCTGATCCGATCGACGGGGAAGCAGCGGCGATCGGCGGGCAGACCCGGGGCTACACCGTGGCTAAAATGACCGCCGCTTTCGCTACCTTTGCCAATCAGGGAAACTACAACAGCCCTTATCTCATATCCAAAGTGACAGATGCAAACGGCCATGTGATCTGGGAACACAAACAGGCTCCAACCCGCATTTTTTCACCGCAAACCTCTTATCAGATAACAGACATGCTCCGGGATGTGGTGAAAAGCGGAACCGGTGTCTTCATCGGCAGCCGGATTCACGGCTACGACCTGGCCGGCAAAACGGGTACCTCGACCGATGACCGCGATCTCTGGTTTATCGGCTATACACCACAGGTTACCATTGGAGCCTGGAGCGGTTATGATTACGGATTCAGCATGTCTCATAATGACCATTTTACCAAACGGGCCTGGGTGAATATCTTTAACGCCGCAGCAAAATCAAGCCCTTCTTACTTCGACAAAGGAGCCCGTTTTGAAAACCCCGGGCATCTGTTTGACGGTGTAAAATGCCTGGAATGCGATAAAATCAAAAAATATCAAGACAAGAAGAAAAAAGAACAAAAGAATAACCGGGATCAGCATAACAACCAGCCGCCTGATCTTCCACCGGCGCTTCCTCCATCGGTACCCCCGCCCCCGAACAACGGCGACAACCCACCTCCGACGGAACCTTCGGAACCTCCGACAAAACCCTGGTATCCGCCTCCGCCGGATGAAGGAAAAAAGAAACCGCATCATGATCCTTTTCCTTTTTGACCGCCCCCATCTCCCCCGATGGGGGTCTTTTGTCTTAAAAAAATGAATAAGATATTGTCAAAAATTCTCTATCACCAAGCGGTTTGGCGGATGTGATATAATTAATTTCGCATGACAAAGGGGGGAGAAATGAGGGAATGAAGGACTCTCAAAGCAGCCCCAGCGAGAAAGAGACAAAATGGGGAAAAAGTAAAATCGTTCCGGTGATAAAACGCGTTGCGCTCATCCTGCTCGCGTCAGTTTCCATCATCGCCGTCGCGGTGATCGGCGTCGGAACCGGCGTCTTTTCCGCATTCGCTAAAAACGCGCCGGTCATGACCAAAAAGGATTATGACAAATACCTGACAGGCTGGTCGCAAACAAGCTACGCCTATTTCCGGGACAACAAACCAATCGGGTACATGGTTACCAAAACCAACAGCAAATTGATCAAAAATCTCAATCAAGTGAGCCCGAATCTCATCGACGCTTTAATTTCAACGGAAGACCGGGAATTTTGGACCCACAACGGGATTGTTCCCAAATCGATCGCTCGGGCTGCAATCCAACAAGTGATCGGCAGCGACGTGCAGACCGGGGGCAGTACGCTGACGCAACAATTGGTGAAAAACAAGATTCTCGACGACCGTTCCAAGAACTATGAACGCAAGACGATGGAAATCATCGACGCCATCCGCCTGGAGAAGTATTACAGCAAAGATGAAATCCTGGTCAAATACTTAAACAGCGTCGAGTTTGGTCCGGATGCGGATGGAAAGCGGATGACCGGATTTGCCGTCGCGGCAAAAGGCTTGTTTAATACGGACATCAAAGACCTCGACATTCCGCAGGCAGCTTACCTTGCGGGAATGGTGCAGAGTCCTTATGCCTATAACCCGTTTTACGCACCCAAGGACGGCGACGAGGAAGCGCATTTGAAAGCCGGTACGGCGCGCATGAAATACGTGCTCGGCAAAATGCTGGAAAACAAGGTAATCACCAAAGAGCAATACGATGAAGCAATCCATTACGATGTTGCCAAACATCTGGCGAAAAAATCGTCGTTCCATAACGGATTTGCCGATTATCCTTACATCATCAACGCTGTCACCAAAGAAGCTGCACAAATCCTGCAAGAGAAGGACAAAAAAGCAGGGATTGACAAACCGCTGGAAGCTTATAACCAGCAAGTGACCAATGGCGGTTACAAAATATACACCACGATCGATCAAAAGATGTACGATGCCGTCAACGACGCGGTTGCCAAAATGCATATGCCGTCGAAAAAGATCAATGGCAAGCGGGTCAAGGAGCAGGTGGGTGCAACCCTGATCGACAACAAAACGGGCGGAATCCTCGCCTTTGTCGGCGGAACGCATTATGACTGGCTCAACCGTTCCCTCGACACGCAACGGCAACCCGGTTCGTCGATCAAACCGCTCCTGGTCTATGGACCGGCCTTAAATGAAGGCATCATCTCACCGACATCGCAGATTGTGGATGAGAAGATTTACAAGCCGGACGGTTCACCATACCGCAATGCCAATGGCAAATACCATAACGCTCCGGTTACAGCAACATACGCCTTGCAATGGTCGCTCAATATTCCGGCCATCAAGATCATTCGCAAACTGGGAGTGGAGCACGGGTTTGAGTACCTGCGCAAAATGGATATCAACCCAAATGAAAAATATGACGGGGAAGCATCGGCACTTGGCGGTTTTCACGATGGTTTTTCCGTCACACAAATGACGGGCGGCTATGCGATGATCGCCAACAACGGGGTTTTCAACAAACCGCATCTGATCGATAAGATCATCGATTCCGAAGGACACGTCGTATACGATTACGCCAGGGACAACAAGCCGGTCAAAGTTTTCAGCCCGGCAGCTGTATCTGACCTGCGCGGCATGATGCGACAGGTTGTGGCCGCCGGTACGGCACAAATGGTTGGAAATGCAACCAGCGGCTATGAAGTGATCGGGAAAACGGGTACCACTTCCTCGGAAAAGGACGTCTGGTTTATCGGGGCGACACCCGAAATCTCGCTCGGCGTCTGGACCGGTTTTGACCAACCGGCAACAGTCGTGGTTCACGATCTTTCCATGATGGCCTGGAATCGCATTTTCAAAGCGGCGGCCCAAGCGCAGCCTTCCATGATTCCGAAGGGAAGCAAGTTTAAAAGCGAAGGCTCTGTTCCCTTTCAATGCTTTGAGTGCAACCGCCAACCTGCCCAGCCGCAACAAGGCGGACAGCAATCCGGCGGTCAACAGGGCGGAGGAGCACAACCGCCGGCCAATAATCCGGCCGTACCCAACCCCGGGCAAAATAACCCGGCTCAGCCGCCCAGTCAAAACCCGGGCACACAGCAACCGCCCTCTTCGTCCCAGCCACCGACTGACAATAATAACGGCGGACAAGGCCCGTCAGACGGAGGAGGGGAGCAACCGGGAGGCATTATACAGTAGTAACGAACCAAACCCCTTTAGGAACTGAACGCCTAAAGGGGTTTTTTATGTCGCTCAATCTTCCATCGTGGATAAATCGCCAACCGGCAAATCCAATTCCCAAGCTTTCAGGACACGGCGCATGATTTTGCCGCTTCTCGTTTTCGGCAATTTATCTTTGAATTCAATTTCTCGCGGCGCCGCATGAGCAGCCAGGCGCGTTTTCACAAACTGGCGAATCTCTTCCTTCAACTCTTCGGATGGCTTATAACCGGCACGCAAGGAAATAAAGGCCTTGATAATCTCACCGCGCAAGGGGTCGGGTTTTCCGATCACACCGGCTTCAGCCACTGCCGGGTGTTCCACGAGTTTACTTTCCACTTCAAAGGGACCGACTCTCTCGCCGGAGGTATTGATCACATCATCCAAACGCCCCTGGAACCAGAAATAGCCGTCTTCATCCTTATAAGCGGAATCACCCGATACATACCAGCCGGGGATGCGGAAATACTCTTGGTATTTCTCCGGATTTTTCCAAATCTTGCGCATGATCGAGGGCCAAGGTGTTTTTATCGCCAGGTTGCCCATTTCATACGGCGGCAACTCATTGCCCTGATCATCAAGGATCGCGGCATAAATGCCCGGGAACGGTTTCCCCATCGAACCCGGCTTGATCTCCATCTGCGGATAGTTGGAGATGAGAATCCCCCCGGTTTCGGTCATCCACCAGTTGTCATGAATCCGTTTGCCGTACACTTGGAGTCCCCAGCGCACCACTTCGGGGTTCAGCGGTTCACCGACGCTCAGGACGTGGCGCACCGAAGAAATGTCGTATTTTTTCACCAAATCTTCACCGGCGGCCATCAACATGCGAAATGCGGTCGGAGCGCTGTACCAGACCGTCACTTTATATTTTTCCAGTGTTTGGTACCAATCGTCAGGGCTGAACCGTCCCCCGCGCACGACATTGGTGACACCGTTGAGCCACGGGGCAAAAATCCCGTAAGATGTTCCCGTCACCCAGCCGGGATCGACCGTACACCAGTAGATATCCCCTTCCTGCAGATCCAGCACCCATTTTCCCGTTTGATAGTGTTGGATCATCGCGTTATGGGCGTGAACCACCCCTTTCGGTTTACCTGTTGATCCGGACGTATAATGGATCAGCATCGGATCTTCGCGATCCACCCACACCGGTTCCAGTTCGGTCGGGGATTTGGCCAGTTCTTTTTCAAAGCTGTAATAGCCGTCCGTCAATTCCCCTTTGGCCCCGACGAGAATAATATGTTTCAAATGAGGCAAATCGTCTACAGGAACCCGTTCCAGCAGGGTTGGCGTAGTCACCAGGGCAACTGCTTCACTGTTTTCCAGGCGGTCTCGTACGGCTGCTTCCATAAAGGCTTCAAAAAGCGGTCCGACAATGGCCCCGATTTTAATCGTCCCTAAAAAGCTAACATATAAATCCGGTGTCCGGGGCATAAAGATGAAAACGCGGTCCCCTTTATGTATGCCAATCCGCTTCAACAAATGGGCAAATTGGTTGGATTTCTCCTTTAATTGCCTGAACGTATACGTTTCTTCACGATCGGGGGCGCTGTAGATGAGCGCAGTCTTCTCCCCTTTTCCCTGCTCCACATGACGGTCGATCGCTTCATAGGCGGCGTTTACTTTTCCGGTTTTGTACCAGGAAAATTCCTGTTCAACCTGTTTCCAGTCAAAAGATGCATAGGTTTCTTCATAATTTTGCAAATTATTCCCATTGGTTTGAACGGGTATACGTTCCGTGTTTTTCATGATGAAGACGCCTCCCCTGTAAACGATTTCATTTTTCATTATTATATCATACATTATAATATTGGCAATTTGACATCAAAAAAGCAGCCCGGCTGCCTGCATAACGAAAGCAGCCGGATGCGGAAATTCGGTTAGTGCTTGGGTTTGAAGGTCTTGCAATCAGTTTCTTTGGTATCCTTGGCCTGTTCAGTATGGGTCACGACATAAATTTCATCTGCTTTGCACAGATTTCCCTGTCCCCAATAGGTGCAGGTATTCACTTCGCACAGTACGTCTTTCGGCATTATGCTTCCCCCCTTTGGCGTATCCTTATTATGTGCACCGGCAGGAGGAGGTACACTGGCAACATGATGAAAAAAACACCAAGGGCCAAAAGCCCAAGGTGCTTTGGTTTTAACTCCGTTCTTTTTCCCGTTTGCGCTGTTCGAGAATTTCGCAGACAAGAACCGAGGAACGCTCCGCCGCCAGCTTAGTAAACTCGGTGAAATTCACATCTGCCGAATGGTCGGCCCGATCCGACATGGAGCGAATCACGACAAAAGGCGTTCCGCTCAAGTGGCACACATGAGCCACTGCCGCGCCTTCCATCTCCACGCAGTCCCCGCCCAACTGTTCACGCAGTTCGGTTACTTTCCCGCTGTCGGAAATAAACTGATCTCCCGACAAAACCTTGCCCAGGCGCACCTGAACTCCTTCGAGCTTTTCGCCCGCTCGCGCCGCCCATTCGATCAATTTCGGATCAGCGGGAAACACGGATGTTTCCTGAAACGGAATGGTTCCTTTGGGAAAGCCGAGCGCGCTGGCATCGAGATCATGCTGCTGGCATTCGGTCGAAATAACCAGATCCCCGATATCGAGATCCGGATGCAGCGCTCCGGCGACTCCGGTAAAAATGATCGATTCAACATGAAACCGCTCGATGAGAACCTGTGTGCAAATCGCACCGTTTACCTTCCCGACGCCTGATTTGCAAACCACAACCGGGGTCCCGTTGAGCGTTCCCGTATAATAGGTAGTCTGATACACTTTCTGCGTTACTGCCTGATCCATTTTTTCCAGCAGCAATGCGATTTCTTCATCCATTGCGCCGATCAGGCCGACTCTCCGATTTTCCTGCATTCGCTTCAACCTCTCCCTTTTGCTTCCCTTTCATCCCGTGCTGCAGTTTGACCAGACAGGATGTTTTCTGTTACAAGCGTTCTTCTTCCCACTCCCGCAATCTGGTCGAATTTCGCAATTCAATGCGGTATTGCAGGATCACCTGGCCTGACTCGACCGGTTCGTCGTTCATGTATTTGGTCAAAAGGCGCATCGCCACCGCACCGATATCATACATCGGAACCGCCACCGTGCTCAACAAAGGTCGAACCTGCGAGGAAAGAGGAATATTTTCAAAGCCGATAACCGACAGTTCTTCGGGAACCTTCCGCCCCATGTCCTGCGCGGCATGCAGAGCCCCCACCGCCATTTCATCGCTGGTAGCGAAGACGGAAGTGATATCCGGTTTGGACTTCAACAGATCGGTCATCGCCTCATAACCGGAGCGGTAACGGTAATCACCGATCCGGATCAATTCATCGTCAAACGGGAGATCATTTTCTTCCAATGCCCCTTTATAGCCAAGATAACGCGGATACCCGTTGACCGAGTCTGTCAGCGGCCCCCCGATTAAAGCGATGCGCCGGCCTCCTTCATGGATCAGAACGCTGGTCGCTTCTTTTGCCGCCTGAATCTGATCGATCGTCACATAGGGCAACTCTTTTTTCTCATCTCTCGTCGCCGCCAGTACGATCGGGACGGAAGTGGCAGCGAAAACCTCCCGGTGCGCCTCTGTCACTTCCCCGCCGAGAAAGAGCAATCCATCCACCTGTTTTTCCAATAAAGTTTCGATCAGGCTGATTTCTTTTTCCTTTTTCAGATCGGAATTGCTCAAGATAATATTATAGTGATACATGGCCGCGATATCTTCGATTCCCCGTGTCAGTTCGGCGTAAAAATGATTGGAAATGTCCGGAATCACCACGCCGACAGTGGTCGTTTTTTTACTTGCCAGCCCCCGGGCCACGGCATTCGGCCGATAACCCAACTGGCGGATAACATTCAATACTTTTTTTCGGGTAGCCGGCTTTACGTTGGGGTTTCCATTTACGACCCGCGATACGGTCGCCATCGAAACCCCTGCTTCTCTTGCCACATCATAAATCGTAATCGTTTCCTTCTGTTTTGCCATTCTATCTCCACATCCATTTATCAAAATCAATACAAGTTCAGACTAAGTTACTCTTTAGCTTTTCCATCCATGAAAAAAGAATGAGCTGCCCCGGTTAAACCGACTCTCCCTGCAATTGCCCCATCAATTGCAGAACATAGGGCAAAGTGTCTCCCATAATGCTGGTCCACGCCTCGGGAGATCCGCGGTTAATCCACACGATCGGCTTGCGCGGGGCCAAAGCACGATACAACTTCTTCGTGGAAATGAGGCGGGGCGTCATCGCAGGCAGATTGGGGTTTTTTTGCCTGGCCTCGGCGATCAGACGGTTGGCATGAACTTCCGATGTGAAAAAGTCGACGATCGGGCTTTGATCTTGTCCAGCCAATATCACCATATTGCCCTCCGGATCCACAACGACCCAGATCCGCCGCAGTTCAGCCATCGCCCGGCAAACTTCCCAGCCATTTCCCATCCCCTGTCCTTCAATGGTCGCTTTCTCCAATTTCTTAAGCCCTGCGGCCACATCCGGATCGATCGGTCGTTGCTGGGGTGTGATATTCTCCGTTTTCGACGGTGTCTCCGTGACTTGCTTGGGCTGGACGCTGGCGAAGAGTCGCGTTGCCTGCTCTTTTGTGAAAGGAATTTGTTCCGGCAATCCGTAGTGAAAATAGGGAGCATCGGCACCGAGTTGCCGGCAACGCTCCAAAACCTCGCTCCAGGTACGCTGAACAGGCTTCCCGCCTGATTTTTGCGTCACGGCCCCGGCATCTTCCTCACGCAAGTAGACAGCCACCGTATATTGCCCTTTTTCATATTCGACCAACAACACATTTTGCTCCATCGTCGGCACCCACGGCCCGGGCATTTTCGCAAGTTGCTCTGCAGCGTACTCGCGAATCAATTCCTTCAAATAACCTTTATTTAAAAACAACCGCGACGGAAGACCCGGGTTCAAAACAATCCCTTCCGCATCGGAACGAAAAGCTTTCAAAAGAAAGGGCAGGGCCGCTTCCTCTTCCCGTTTCATATATTCAGGGTAATCCACCTTGACCACCGCCGATGCCTCCGCATCCGAGAAAGCGACAACATATCGGCGATCCGGCGCATTACCCTTGGCCAAAAACGGCTTTTTACTTCCCTCTGTCACCTGGTACAAAACCGCTAACTCCGGAACTTGTGTAGCCATAAAACGATAAAGTTCATCCGGGCTTACCTGCTTGGTACTGGCTAATTCTAGATATTCCCTCGTGTTCAACAAACCGTTCCTCCCTCTAGACAACAACTGAAACCTGTTTCCAAAAACGGGACTTTTATCTGTATATCATCATACCAAATTTCCAGCCAAAAAAAGCGGACAGACTGTGACGTCTGTTCGCTTTTTCGTTAAAGTTTTTTTCTCTTTATCCCTTTTAAACACCGGTTGGAGCGGTTTTCGACTGTTCGAATAAGCCCGATGCACGAAGCTCTCCCATAAAATGATCAAACGAGGGAATATCGATTTGTTGTTTTGCATCGGACAAGGCGACAGCAGGATTGGGATGAACCTCCAGCATAATGCCGTCTGCTCCCGCTGCGAGAGCCGCTTTCGCACAGGGCAGCAAAATATCCCGTCTGCCTGTTGAGTGAGTGATATCCACAAACACCGGCAAGTGCGATTCGTTCTTCAAAATGGGAACGGCTGAGATATCGAGTGTATTACGGGTCCACTTCTCATAGGTTCGGATCCCGCGCTCACAGAGCATGACCTGATCATTTCCACGCGACATGATGTATTCCGCGGCAAACAAAAATTCTTCCAGTGTAGCGGAAAGTCCCCGTTTCAGCAGAACCGGCGTATTGACGGAACCGGCGGCTTTCAGCAATTCAAAGTTCTGCATATTGCGCGCCCCGATTTGAATGACATCAATATATTCGCCTGCCACTTCAATATCGGCCGGGTTCACGATTTCACTGATCACCTTCAGGCCGAATTCATCGGCAGCCTTGCGCAAAATTTTCAATCCCTCAAGGCCCAATCCTTGGAAATCATAAGGCGACGTTCTCGGTTTAAAGGCTCCGCCGCGCATGATTTCGATCCCCTGTGCCTTGAGTGCCCGCGCAACGGCAAACACCTGCTCTTCCGACTCGACCGCGCACGGTCCTGCGATCACATGCGGGCGTCCTGTGCCAACCCGGGTTCCTCCGAGGTCAATTACCGTATCGGAATTCTTCTTTTTGCGACTGACCAACAGCGCTTCTTTCTGATCACTCTGTTGCAAATCGAGCGAAGCCTTGAAAATCTGTTTGAACAGATAGCTTATGGTCTCGTCGGAAAAAGGCCCCTTATTTTCCTTGGTGAGCACTTCCAACATCTTTTGTTCGCGCTCAGGGTCGAACTTGTTAATTCCCTGTTTTTTCTTGACTTCCCCAATTTCTTTTGCAATGCTCGCACGCTCGTTTAACAGAGCCAATAATTTCAGGTTGATCTCATCCAATTTCTCGCGCAAATCAGATAACTGATGCTCACTCACTCGTCTTTCTCCTCTCTACTCATTTAAAAACTGCCCCGCCAGCTTTTATGGTGGCTTCACTTACATTGAGCCTGCTGGCGTTCTCTCTGCGATGGCATATCCCATGCCCTCACCATGTTGTAGTTTAACGAGGTTCCGCTCGATGAAAAGCGTAAAATGGATTGGATGCCAGAAGCGATCCTAAAAATAATTTTGTACATTATATCCGAATTCTTTTTTCTTGTCACCCCCTGATTTCAGGGAGTGATCAGAGTTTGACTGGTCAACCGGCTGAACCAGCCCGGGTTTTCGGGGGCGACTTCGGAATCATCGATCAGTTCAATGCTGGGCCTCTCTCCGGTTGTGATCACAAAAGAAGCGGGGAAATGAACCGATCCCTCTCCAAGCCATTCCGTTTGGGCCGGAATGCCCGCCTCCTTCAGCAGGTAATAAAAGGTGCGCGAATCTCTCACCCTGACAAAAATAAACCGGTTCACTTTTCGCATCCAGGCCGTGCTTGTCCGGACAAAGATTGGAGATTTGCCCGGATTAATTGCAGCGGATTCGGAGGCCATGGAGTACGGCACATATTCCGGACTGCCAATAAAGGGAGTCCCCTCGGGAAGAGCCTGTCTGTCCCTTGTCGCAAATACCAACAAGCCGGAAACTGCTTCCATTTCCGGATCGTCTTCTGCCGAAAGGATCTGCGGGGATTTTGATTTGGCATGAAAGGAGGAAATGAAGGCGAAAAGAGCTACCACTACGATGACTGTCGTCCATTTCAGCGGCTGGAACAGGATGCGCCGCTGTTTTGTCCGTGCTTCCCGCCCCAGTTTTTCCAGTGACGTGACCAAATCGACCATCTCGAAAAAAAGCTGCCGACAATGCGGACAAACCTTCACGTGCGCCTGTAGCACCATCATCTCTTGATCCTGGATCTCACCGTCCGCATAGAGTTGGATCAGCGTCTCTACTTCCCTACAGGTTCGGCTCATACGCCCCTCTCCCTTACCCCTTCCTGGATAACCGTTCTTTCAACAGTTTGCGGGAACGGAACAATTGAGTTTTCACCGTTCCTTCCGGAATGCCCAATTCCTTGCTGATCTCCGCGTAAGAATACCCGTAATAATGGCGCAAGACAATGACGCGCCGGTATATTTCCGGCAAGGAACCGATTTCTTCCTTCATCCGTTCCAATAACAGCTTGCGCTCCACCTGTTCTTCGACTGAAGCATTTGCATTCACGGCTGCTTCGGCCTGGGGCATCGCTTCATCCAGGGTAACCACGGGCAGGCTCTTTTTCCGCTTCTGGTCGCGAAAACGATTCGTCATCATCGTCCTGAGCCAGGCTTTCAGCGATTTTTCATATGTATATTTGCCTGATTTCTGATGAGCCTGCCACAGCGTTTCCTGCGTCAAATCTTTTGCATCTTCCGGGTTTCCGGTCAAGCGGTAGGCGATGCGGAACAAGTACCGCTGGTGTTTGTGCAGCCGCTCCATAAATTCATCCGCAACGCTTTTCCACGCTCTTTCCCCCATCCCATTGCTGTTCATGGCTTCCTGTTGCACGGCGATTTTTGCACAACAGGGGTTTCACCTCTCTTTCTCTATTGTTCAACTGCTTTTTGCAGGGATTCGACCGTGATATTCCAATGCGAATCGTGCCAGAGAACTTTTCCGTCCGAAAGCAAAATGGCTTGCGGCGATTCATGCTTCACTTGAAGTTGGTCGGCGATGTGATTGGACACCGCCCGATCTTCCCTCACATGCACCACGGCTATTTTGACGCCGGCCGCGGCAGGGGTTTCGCTGAATCTCTTCAGTTCCGCAAAGGCATTGGCGCTGATCGGACAGGTTGTGCTATGTTTAAACACCAGTACCGGAATTTGTTTTGACTGGCTATACACTTCATCCCATTGGTTTAATTCGCTCAGTTGTGTAAAGGTGCTCATCTTTTTCACCCTTTGTGTCGGTTTTTCTTATTTTAACACATCCGTTTCCGGAGTGTTGACTTGTGCGATGTTGGCAGAATACGGAAATCCGTTTGAGAAGAAAAACGGGCTTTGGAACGTGTTCCCCCCTTGCGGAAGGCCATGCTCCAAAGCCCGTTTCATTTATTCTTTTTCCGCTGCAGACGTCTCTTTTGGCTTCAGCGGCAATTCCAGCCATTTGCCGGAAAACTCTATTCCTGCATCACTCGCTTTATCCATCAGGTCTTCCGCCTGATTTTTCACGGTCACATACAGGTCTTTCCCTTTCGCTTTCACTGTTTCAAGATTTTTCCCCAATTCTTCGCGCAGTTCTTTGCCCGTACGCGGCGCGGTTAACAGGGCAACCGCCGCACCGACCAAACCGCCCAGAATGGCCCCCGCCACAAAATATCTACCGTTTTTCGCCATCCAGCTTTCCTCCTCGTTCTCCCTTTTCATACTGATGGTCCTGCCTCCACTTTTTGGCCAGCTCGATTCCGACACCGAGGAGCGCAATCGCATTTCCCCAACGGTTGCGGTTCACCTCTACGCTTTTTAATACACTTGTGGAAGCCTCCTGTAAACTTTTCCCCATTTCCCCCAGTGAATCAAACAGGTGCTCCACCTTTTGCGATTTTTGCCGCACGTCTTCCACCAAAAACCGGACTTCTTTCAGTGTGCGGGACGATTCCTCAACAGTATTTTCCACTTTCCCCTTGAGGTCGGCAAGTGTCTGGTTTACAGACAGCAATGTTTGGGTCAAAGCATTTAATGAACGAATGAGAAAAATAACGAGAATCACGAGCGCTGCCGCGATCACTGCCACACTCACTTCAATAATCACGCGAGAACCTCCTTGCCATTTCTCAGCAATCATTCCTGCCCCCGTTTCGCCCAGGACCGGGGATGAAGGCGGAGGCGAATCCGAAAAATCGAATGACAAATATTCCCTTCGCATCCGCTTGCTTCTTTTTTCATTGTACCGAATAGTCTCCTGCAAGCTCCACCAAAAATGAGGCAAAACTCCAAATCCTCGGGTTAAGTTATTAGTCCGAATCTTCAGCGCTAGTACGATCAATTTGGAAACTGTATAATAGACGGGGAATGTTAAAATGCTTGAGGTGAAAGAATATGGATACGAAATCCGTCGTAGTCATGAAAGGTGACCAAACAGGACAAGAGTTGTTGGACGAAGCATTGCGCGTCCTTGATCCCAATGTGATCGGCTTTGAGATCGATTTTCAAACTTTTGACTTAAGTTTAGAAAATCGCCGAAACACGAAAAATCAAGTTGTTTATGATGCGGCTCAAGCCATGAAACGGGCCGGATTCGGTTTGAAAGCGGCAACAATCACACCGGAGGAAAAAGGGGATGTCGGCAGCCCCAACGCAATTTTGCGCAAGGAAATCGACGGCAAGGTGATTATTCGTACCGGCCGCCGCATTCCAGGAGTTCGCCCTGTGGCCGGAACATTTGCCCCGATTTCCGTCATCCGCATGGCAGTCGGTGATGCCTACGGTGCCAAAGAATGGCGGGAAGGGGAAGGTCTGGATGAAATCGCCTATCGCACCGAAAAAATCGACCGCAAAACCTGCCGCGCCGTGGCCGAATTTGCTTTCCGCCACGCAAAAAAAACCAATGCAAAAGTGTTTGGCGGCCCCAAATATACCGTCAGCCCCGTCTATGAAGGAATGCTCAAGGAAGAAATGGATGAGGCAGCCAAACGTTATCCTGAAGTTCGTTACGAGCCGCAACTGATTGATGCCACCTATGCGCTTCTCATCAACAATTCCGGTGAATCCCTGGTAATTCCTGCACTCAATCGCGATGGTGACTGCCTCAGCGACCTCGTTCTGCAAATGTTTGGAACGATCGCCGGCTCAGAATCGATTTTGATGAGTTTTAATGAAGATTTCAATTCTCAAGTCGTTATGGCTGAAGCTCCCCATGGCACCGCCCCGTCCTTGTTTGGCAAAAATGTCGCCAACCCGATGGCGATGATCCTGGCCGCTGCTTCCCTGCTCACTTATTTCAATGATCCCAAAGCAACCGCCGCTTCCCGCGCCATCTACGAATCCGTGATCGAAAGCGTGCGAGAAGGCGTCCGCACTGCCGATCTGGGCGGAAGCTCCACCACAACCGAATTTACCAACGAAGTGATCAGCAAAGTGCAGACCAAACTGGAAGTATGGACTACCTTGCAAGGATTTTAAGCCGTCAAAAGATAACGCCCGGAGGTACAGCAGGTTGTACCTTTGGGCGTTATTTCATGAAAGTGCACAGTGATACGAATGTTCATGTCTTTTCACGCCGGGTTCTTTTCCCATTGCTGCCGCCACTGTTTGATCTCTTTGCGGAAAACGGACTTCAGTTTTTTATATTCCGCCTTCAGCTTGGCCTGATCGATCTGCAGAACTTGTTCAACCTCTTTCCATGACTTTTTTTCTTCTTTCAATTTCAGCACTTCTTCATAAGATTTTCCACTTGCTTTGGACAAAACGGCAGCTTTGACAGCCCCGGGCAAACCGAGCCGGGAATGGTAGAGTGCCTGTTGAATCTCCGCCGGGGTGCGGCCCAGATAATCGGCCAGAATCTCAAAAGCGACAGCCGGATGGTTTTTCAGCCATTTCGCTGCGTGTGCGCGCGGAAACCACTTATGCAGCTCCTGCACCACCGCTCTCCGGTCCAAATGATAAACGGACAGCACCTCTTTCCAATTCTGCTTCTGTTTCATCGTTTGCAGCACTTGATCGAGCGGTTGGCGGCTCAGTTTTGCAATTACACCGGCAATGGCCAGCTTTCCGGGCTTCACCTGGTAGGTGGCCATCAATTGTTTTACCTGTGCAACATCCATTCCCAACTGTTTCGCGACGATTTCCTCCGCTTTTTCCCGGTGAGTTCCCTGCAGTTGCTGTGTCTGACCGCTCTCGCCAAGGATTTGCTTTTTCACCTGCGCAAAACTGACTTGATGGACGCCAAAAGCGATGCCCCCGATCAGCCCCAGAACGGCAGCCGTTCCGATCAGCTTTTTCAATGAAAGCATCGATGCTCTCCTCCTTTTTCCTAATTCGGCGATATGCTACTAGCATAACCGAAAACGATGACAAAAATTGGACAGCATCGTGACCGGATGAAGAAACGGGAAAGGCCGGCGCGAAACAAGTGTCTTTTCCACACTCGCCGGCGACGGAAATTTTTTCGCCGTGCAATTGGGCGGCTGTTTGCCGATGGAAAAGACGGACCCCGTTTCTCAAAAGCCCGCCTACTTCTAATCCGCTCTAACGAAAATCGAGGAGAAGAGGGGCAGGCGTCCCCGGAATGGTAACTGACTCACAGGAAAAGGCCCTGTCCCGGATCGGGAGGGCCTCGCTTGCTTCAAGCCTGCTATTTTTTCTTGCGCGGAACTTTCTTTTTCCCCTGCAGAATGTCCATCCCCAGCGAAGGATCAGCCCTGATGGAATCTGCAAATTGTTTTAATTCCTTAAAATCAACATCGGCTCGGGTCACTTTCATCAGATATTCCAATACCGCGTTCATTCCGCCGCGGTCATGAGCTCTCTTTGCTCCGGCCAAAATCTGTTCCATTTGCTGTTCAGTCAATACACGCTGTCCCATGACAGAATTGATCATCTGCACCAAATCTTTTACCGTGATTTCATTTCCGGCCAATCAGATCCCCTCCTATTAAGGCAACTCTGTACACCTTATGTAAAGAGAGGCGGTGCAGTCCGGGGCAAAAGCCCTGCCAACAAGCCCAAAAGAGGAGAAACGGGTACCAACCCAACACTTTTTTTGCGGGAAAGGTATAGGATTTTACTAACCAGTCGGCAGAAAGGGTTGAAGCAGAATGGGTTACAAACCCGTGCAAGTAAAGGCCGCCGTTTTCCGTCCGCCCGTCATTTCCCCATGGCTGAATCTGCTGCTGTTTTTGCTGGTCATTCCCACGATTTTTGTCTTTGTCGCCAATCTTTGAAACGCAGGCAGGGGAGGCCTTTGTACCCTTGGCATAGTCATAAACCGCGATTCCCGGTTGAAGGTGCATTGAAAGGAGCGGCTTTTACTGTTGCGGTTTCGGCCGAAGCTTCTCAATCAACGCAACCGGAAGAAACGCGCGGCATTGGTGACGAAGGCGACGGAAACAAAGAGCACCCTGACCCGTCGGACTTCCGATTCAGGAATTTGCCAACAAGCTGAGTGCCCCCGCTCCGGAGGGCACTTTCTTAATACCAAAAAAACATGAGCCTTACCCGTTTCAGGCTCATTTTTCTTCATTCGGTTTGGAACCGGCGCCGATGGACTGAATCAAAAGATGGTCTTGCTCCTTGCTGAGCAAATGAACCAATAACTGGTATTCCTCCAATAGCATGAGTTCAAAAAACTTGAAGTCTTGCTTTATTTTCCGGTTTTCCTTAATCAATTGTTCCAGCTGGCTTTGCACCTTTTCCATCTGTTCTTCGAGGCGAGACAACCGAGAGTCCAAGCATTCTGTCAGCCGGTCAGGCAAAACCCGCACCTCTTTCTGCCTTAGAACTTAATAAGCACTTTATCTTATGTTGTGATTCCTTCTTCGTTATCGGCTTTCACCTGAAGGCGTTTGTCATTTTTCAGTTCAAACGGGATCTCTGCCTGTTCTTTCACGGAAGAGATCAAACGGATGAGATGCTGGTATTTATCTTTCACTTCCTGCTGATACCATTGATAAGAGTTCATTTCCTCCCGCAGTTTTTTATTTTCTTCCCTCAATTCTTTCTCCTGTTTCCGCTTGCTCTCCACTTTTTCAGACAGCGATTTCACTTCTGCTTTCAGTCTGCTGCCCTCTTTTTCCATCTGCTTTATAAGGGGAATCAACTGCGATATGCTTTGGGGGGAATTGGCGCGTTTTTGTTGCAATTGGCGGTAGACACGCTTCTTTTTTGCCTCTGTATAGGAAAGCGGATCTTTTTGCCGCAGGACGGCGTTCCAACGAAACCCGCAGGCTCCGGGCGTGCGGCCCAATTTTTTTCCAATTTTTTCAAACGCCTCAACCTGCGTGCCTCCATTGATAATTGTCTGGAGTACACATTCTTTTAACAGTTGATCTTCTTCAGCTGTCCAGCCCCGCCCTTTCATCCATCCTCCTCCTCTCCGCTGATGATGCTCCTACACATTTTCTATATTCATTATTTAGTCGGAGAAGGAGGTTTTTATGATAACACATCATAAAAAATATTCATTTTGGATAGACCTGCATCGGTGAAAGTTTGTTGCTGACTGATCGCTGAGTCATCCTTTCCTCAGGCGCTTCACTCCGCTTCGGGCTTTGTTCCAACTCTTCCTCACAGGGTTCGCTAATTGGAATTTACCTCCCGAACATCAGGCAGCGGACAAACCGGTATTTCTTTCAACAGCGCATCATCGGGCGGCAGTTTTTCCACTCCATCCGGAAGCACCTCCAGACAGAGGTTCAACCAATCCAGAACCCGATCGACCAAAACACCATCTTTTTCGGGAGCAAACGGCGAAAGGTATTTGATGGCACTGGTCGCCAGTTTTCTGGCTCCGCGCACTTTTCCTCTGTTGAGTTGATGCATGATGGCCGCAATTTGGATCAAACCGTGATAAAAGTCATTGTGACGCTGTGATTGCCACAATTCTTCCAAAACTTCGTGCGCTTCCCAATATTCCCCCCGGTGATAATAAATAAAAAATAATTGATAGAGATTGTGAGCCATCGCTTTTATTCAAACCTCCGTTCACATTCCATTTTTAATCAGCATAACAGAAACCCGGGAAAAAGAAAAAAGACCAGGTTTACCTGGTCACATGAAAGAGGGTCAAGATTAAGGAGTTAAAAAGAAGCGTGGTAGCGTAAGCAAGAAGGTCAACCTTACTTACACGAACATTTTAACACGCTCCCCGAAATTTGTCGATATCATGTCGATGATCGTTTTCAAACTTTTTCAAGTTTGGCGGTCTAATCCAACAGTTTTAAATTACCCAACGCTTCCAAAACAGGAAAATCCGGGGTGTGTTCGTCGCTTTAAGCACCTCGGTGAATTCTGAGCGTATCACTTTGTTTTTCGGGTCCATCCTCAGCGCCAATTTCAATTGCCGCGCCGCTTCCTCGTACTTTTTCATCTCGATGAACACTTTTGCTTTGCGTTGATGGTACAAGGGGTTGGCCCGATAGTAGTGAGCTGCCAGTTCCAAGTGCAAAAGAGCTTGTCCGGTTTTTCCGCGTAAAAGGTAAATTTCCGCCATCAGCGTGTGAGCAATTGAGTCTTTGGGGTCCAGTTCCAGACAGCGAAACAACAAATTTTGCGCCAGGGTGATCGTATCCGTATGGCTCATCAAGTAGCGCGCATACTCACGGTAAGCCTTGGCAAAGCGGGTATGTACCCGCACACACGCCTGATAAAGCGATGCAGCTTCTTTCAGGTCGTTTTGCGCCTCACAAATTTGCGCCAACAGGAGCATGGCATCAGCATGCTGAGGCTCCAGCTTGAGCGCTTCCTCAACGGCTGCTTGCGCCCGGTGCCAATATCCTTTGCGCGCCTCCAAAATGGACAGCACCAGATAATATTCGACTCTCGGGTCATTTTTGAGCAATCGCTCTATGCGGGCGCGATTCCGCCGATAGCTGCCTGACGCAAGTCTTTTCCCTTGAGGTTCAGCAATAAAATCCGCCTCAATGATCGGCCCCGCCACCATACAGTTCCCCCTTTTTCCCATCTCTCTCTATCCTTTTTCTGTAAAATTTTGCTGCTTGCCGGGTCGTGGTGTCCCCCCAGACCTCCCCATGTTCACTGAGGGGGGCACCACTCCAATCCATTGCTTAAGCCTATCCTGGGGTTTTGTCGTCAAGTCATTGCTTGTTCATGAATAATTATTCATTCATTGACGAAAAACACCCCCCGGAAACAGAGGACGAAACAGGGTTTGTTTGCCAAACAAACACAACCTTATCGGGATTGCAAACGGATGCGCGTGATATAATCCGTTTCATAATAGTCCAACTCATCTCTCAAAGCTTCGAAGATCTTGGACAGGGAAACCGTGATTTTCCGCAAAGCTTCGGGAGGAGTTTGTCGGAATTTGATCGCATCCATCTGAGTATATGTGTAACGGCCGTCTTCCTCATATACCTCGTGCTTCGGATAATAAAAGGCATAAATGCATGAATGGACGATTTCACTCAGCACTTTTTCCGCAAACTCGTGATTGAACTTGGCTCGCCGCAAAACGAGGCTCACCTTCTCATACCCGAGTTCGCAAGCGACACTCAAATGCCTTAAACCCTGCAGGTATTCACAGATATAGGCCTCTTGTGCGGAATCATTTTCTTTTTCCCCCAGCAGCATGGGCACATGGGTATAATTAAGAAAATGATTCAGCTCTTCTTTCGCTTCTTTTAATTTGTCTTTTACGAAAACACATAATTGTCTCGTCTGCTCTGCCGGCATCAAAAAGACCCCCCTTGGACCAGGACTAGCCCCCTTCATTTCCACTTTTAGTATATCATATGAAGTATTTAATTTCTGCATTTAATTTCGACGTTTTTCTCATAAAATTACAGGAATAAAATCATATTTATAAATGAATTTATTTATATAATAATATTGTTTGTACCAACATTTTCTTTAACGACATGTTAATGGAGGTTCAGATCCATGATTCCTGCATGGCTACCAGAAGACCCAAATCAATGGGTTGATTCTTTTCGCTTTTTCACCCCGGTTCAAGTCCGGTTCTCCGATACCGATATGCTCGGACACATCAACAACGTCAGTTATTTCAGCTATTTTGAGCATGGGCGGATCGCCTATTTCGAGGAGTTGAATCTAACCGATAGGATGTTCGATCTCCATTCGGAACACAGCGGAATCATTGTGGCTGCAAGTTTGGAGTGCCAGTATCTGCGGCAGGTACACTTTGGGCAAAAGGTGAACCTCGGGGTTCGCATCAGTCGCATCGGCAACAGCAGCATGGATTTTGAATATGCCCTGCTGGCCGATGACCAACTGGCAGCTGCCGGTCGCGGAACGGTCGTTTATATTAACCCGAAAACCGGAAAAAGCCAGCCTCTCCCGGAAGAGATCAAACAGGCGATTCGCGAATTCGAAAACTCGGCCACCAACGTACATTAATAAGGAAGACCCGGGCTCTCCGGGCCTTCCCTGTTAATGGTACCATTTATCTCCGTGATGATAAGCGATCGTCTGTGCGACAATGCGGCTGATATCGTCCCTGTTTATATTGGAAAGCTCACCGTGAACCAAAACGCTGGCATCCAGTTCAGCTTCTGTCAACAATTCATACAACTCGGGGGAAACTGCCAATACCAATTGAGATAACCTCAATGTTTGCATTTTGACTCACCTCAATCAGCTGAATTTGCCACACCTGTAAGGGGAAAAACCCGCTGTTTGCTTTTTCATTATGCCACATCTTTCGCTAAAAATCTATTTTTTTCGACAAATCGAAACACAATCTCCTATATAAAAATCTGGCGGATATTATTTTTGTTCGGCGCAACCCCTGCGCAGTCAAAGAAAAAAGTCCGGCTATTCCACCGGACTCGGGGGCTGATCACCAAACCAAGTTTTCAAAATACAGGAAATATCAAAAATGAGTGCAGGACGGCTTACAGACTCAGCCTTCCCGGGCGGACCGTTTCCCCAGCAGAATGGCATGATCCACTTTAATACAACGGTCCATGATCACGATCAGTCCATTTTCAGCGGCCAGCTCCGCCGCTTCTTCATTCCAGACTCCGATCTGCATCCAGATCGCTTTTGCCCGGACTTTGACGGCTTCCTCCGCGATCGGAAACACCTCTTCACTTCGGCGAAACACATTGACAATATCGATCGGCTCGTTGATCTCGCTCAGTGAGCGATAGGGCTTTTCTCCCAAAACCGGACCGGTCAGATAAGGATTGACCGGAAAAATGCGATATCCCGCATCCTGCAATGCCGCAGCGATCAGATAGCTCGTTCGTTCAGGTTTATCCGAGCATCCCACCACAGCGATATTTTTCGCCTCTTTCAGCAATTTTGCCCTCTCTGCATCAGTCGGATTCTGAAACATTTTCCTGCTCCTCTCCATTCTTCTCTTGTGTCAGCCAGTCGATCCCCATTCGCTGCTTCATATTCTGCACAAAAGAAGGCAGGGAAAACGCATTTCCCCCCTGATTGAAATAAGCTCTTTTTACTCTTTCCATCAGCCATTTGGGAATCTTTCGCCCACGGATATAGGGATAACAGACATAATAAGCCTCCACCAGATGTTCCCAGCGCCGGTCCCGACCCGGTTCCATATACTCGGACACATCGATCAGCTTGGCGCGCCCCTTTTGCAACAACACATTTTTCAAATGAATATCGCGGGGATTGAGACCCTGGCAGCGCGCGCAATCAACTGCCTCTTCGACGTCGCGGATCACCTGCTCCGGAATCACGATCCCCAGTTCCAAGCATTCATACAAGGTCGGGCCGCTTTCATGGCTGAGGATGAGATAATGATCCCCGTATCCGTAACAGCGGGCATAAAAGGGGCAATTCCCCAGTTTTTGATAAACCGTCCACTCTTTTTCTTTTTTATGAATCCGGTCCTTTGCATACACTTTAAACACAATACCCGGAAATTCCGGATGGGATACGACAATCGCATCCGTTCCCCGTCCGATCTCGTGAAAAACAGGCGGAACGCTTTTAACCGCCACCAATTCATTTTCAGGTGAAGCAACAATCTGAATGCGCTTCAGCTCCTGTTCCACGTCGCCGCGGAGCAATGTTCCTCCTGTTTGAAAAATAGCGGATCCACTCCTTTGAGGGCTTTCCCTTCCTATTTGCATTCTTGCTTGTATTTACCCCTAAAAAGGCGGGATCATGCATGACTGAAAAAACATTTTTTTCCAAACAAGGACAATTTCGCAACAACCGGCGATGAAAAGCACCGTCGTCCACCACATCATGCGCACTGCCAACTTCAGATGCACCCGTTTTTTCGGTTGCCGGGGGTCACCAAGCCGGGCGCGAACTGAAACCTTCCCCTGATAGGTATTGGTTCCCCCGAGTTGAATATTCAACGCCCCTGCCATCAAGGATTCAGGAATGCCGCTGTTGGGGCTGGGGTGCAGATGAGCATCGCGCCGGACCACGCGCCAACCGGAACGGAAATCGAGGCGCAAACAAAAAGCAGCTGCCAGCATGGGGATAACGGTCAGGCGGGCGGGCAGCCAGTTGGCCAGATCGTCAAGCCGGGCCGAAGCCCAGCCCAGATCGATGTACTTTTCATTTCGATAGCCCACCATCGCGTCCAGGGTGTTGACTGCCCGGTAGGCAAAGGCGAGCGGGGCTCCGCCGATCAGCGCATAAAACAAAGGTGAAATCACTGCATCGACAATATTTTCCGCCACCGTTTCCACCCCTCCGCGGACGATTTCATCACAGTCGAGATGCTCCGTATCCCGTCCGACCACCATCGCCAGTTCCCGGCGGGCCTTTTCCACATCTCCCTCCGCCAGCGCCCGGAAGATTTGATTCCCCGCGTCAGCCAGCCCTTTCGGCGCGATCGTCAGCCAAACCAAGACGATTTCACTCACCAGTCCGGCCAGCGGGCTCCAACCATCACACAGTTTTGTGATCCCCCATGCCAGTCCGTAGGTTCCTCCGGCAATCACCAGCGGAAACAGCAACCCGAGCAGGCGGACTTTCCGGCCGGTAACGGCAAGGCGGGAAATCAGGCGGAGAAGCCCTTTTTCCAGCCATGTGATACAGCGGCCGATCCCGGCGACGGGGTGGGGAAGCCAGCGGGGGTCCCCGAACATCAGTTCAAGCAGAAAAGCTCCGCAAATGATCCATATTTTCTCCATCCCGATCCTCTTTCTCCCCTTATCCTCCCGAACCGGCCACCGCCTGGCGAACGGATGCGGACACAGCCTGTCCAATCGCATTGCCGAGCGGTGTAGTCACTCCCGCATACACATGAGTATAACCGGCCAGTTCCATTTGCGTGGCGGCAATGATGACCGCATCAGTCGTTGTTCCTGTCGCCTGTTTTCCATGTGCATCCTTTACATGCAAATCCTGCAGGGCGGCCGCTTTCGCTTCCGTCGCCGTCATCACGGCATTGATCATGGCGGCTGCCGTCATCTTTCCATCGATCACGATCATCAAATTAATCGTTCCGGGTCTTAAGTCAGAATGATGCCAAAAAACGGGATACGCCTCTCCCGCCCGTGCGGCATTGCTCACACCCGCAGTAGCAAAAACAGCGAGGCGAAACGTTTTTTCTTCGATTACCCGCAGGCAGCCGCGATCAATATCGGCTGCGGTAAGCAACACAACCGACTCTTCGGGATCCAAGTTGCTGCGCAAAAGCCACCCGGCGATTTCCCCTTCCGGATCAGAAGCGGCATAGCTCAGCGGCACATGGCGGTTAATCAGGCGAAGCGCCGTTTTTTTCTCCCCTCCGTACACCGCGCTCGACAGTACGGTCAGCGGCCTTTCGGAGGCAACCATCACCCGCTCCGGCGTTTGCTCCCATGTCAATAACCAGCTTCCGTTTTGAAACAACTTTTGCATTATGACTCCTCCGCCCCGTTTCCGGCAAAAATCCGCTCGATTTCCCATCGCTCCTCTTTCACGGCAACCCATGCACCGGCATGAGGAATCTCCAGCCGCCAAAACTGATCCCAATCGCGAAAGACATGTTTCGCCAAAAACCAGCGGATCGGGCCACCATGGGAAAAGACGGCCGCCGTTTTCCCGACTGTTTTTTGTTCCGCTTCCTCCAGCCATGAAGTTAAACGCCGATCCAAATCCCTCAGGCTCTCCCCCTGCGGCGGAGCATGCCGGAACGGATCCCCCAGCCATTTTTGCAAGAGCTCCGACTCCCGTTCGGCGATCTCCCGGTAGGTCCATCCTTCCCACCGCCCAAATGAGCACTCCCGCAAGTCCGGCGTGATTTCCATCGGGGCATCAGGCCAATGTTTGGCACAAAACCGGGCTGTTTCCCGACAGCGCCGCAAATCGCTCACATACATGATCTCCACGTCGAGATGGGCAAGGGAACGGGCCAGTCGCCCTGCCTGCTCAATGCCGCTGCCGTTTAAAGGCTCATCCAGATGCCCGATATATCTTTTCGCCCGGTTGGCCTCCGTTTCACCATGCCGAATCCAGATCAGACGAACCATTTTTCCACCCCCCTGAGCGACAGAATCAACAGCAGGCAAACTTCCGTGAGCTCAATCATGGCGCCATACAGATCTCCGGTGCAGCCGCCGATCCGCCGCTTGGCGACCAGACCGATGCCCCCGCTGACCAACAGTGCGACGACAGATAAAACGACACCCGGCCAGCCGAGCAAAATCACAGCCGGCAGCAAACAGCAAATCCAGGCGAAAAGCATCCTGATCCAGGTTAAATGTTCTTTCATTCCGACTCCGATCCCGTCCTCGCGAATGTAGGGAAAAAAGAAAATCCCCCAGACCGCTCCCATTCGCCCCAGGGCACAGGCAACAACCAGGACGGATCGAAACAGTGAGGCCGGTCCCTGGGCCAGCGTCCAAACCGCTGCCGCTTTGAACAGGATCAAAAGAACGCCGGCAATCATCCCCATCGCACCAATGCGGGAATCTTTCATAATCGCCAGCATCCGTTCGCGATCCCGGTGGGAGCCAAAGCCGTCAGCGGTATCCATCAATCCGTCGAGATGCAATCCCCCCGTCATAAAAATCCAGACAGCCGTATCGATGAGGGCCCGGGGCGGCGGCGAAAACCAGCGAGCAACCAAAAAATCGATCACGGCCAGGAAAGCGCCCAATCCCACTCCGACCACCGGATACCACATCGTGCTTTTTTCCCAGCCCTCCGATTTCAATCGAACAGGAACCGGAAACCGGGTCAAAAAAGCGACGGCATGCCAAAAAGCGTTCATCCTTTCACCTTCCACGGAATTCCCGAAATAACCATCCAGACTTCATCTGCCTGCTCCGCCACCATTTGATTCACGGTTCCCAACGCGTCCTGAAATTGCCGGGTGACCGGGTGCATCGCCACGCCGCCCAGCCCCACTTCATCCGTGACCACAATCGCGTTTCGCGTTTTGAGCAAAGCGAGCCACTCTCCCGCCTCTTCGATGATCCGTCCGATGGCGTTTTTTTGTCCCGATTCGCCACCATGCCGTTCCAGGCGATTGCTCACCCAAGCGGTGATGCTGTCGAGCAGGATCATTTTTTCAGCCGGAATTCCGGCCAGCGCCCCGGCCAAATGATGGGGTTCCTCCAGCACTTCCCAATCCGCGGGCCTTCTCAGCTGATGGTTTGCGATGCGCGCCTTCATTTCCGCATCTGCCGGCTCACAGGTGGCCAAATAAATCACTTCCTCCCCTCTCTGCCTGCAAAGCGTCTCGGCAAAGGCGCTTTTCCCCGAGCGCACGCCCCCGGTTACCAGAACTAGTCTCATGTTCTCACCCCTCTTGCAAAAGCTCTCCCAACGCCTGAACCAACACCTGATTATCTTCTCTTTTTTTCACGGCGATCCGGAAATACCGCTCATCCAGTCCCGGATACATCGAACAATCCCGAATTAAAATCCCCCGTTTTCCCAGTTGCTGCTGAAGCTGTTCCGACGTCCTCCCGCGGATCGTCCGGATGAGCAAATAATTGGCCTCTCCCGGATAAACCTCGAGTGAAGCGAAACGGCGCAAGGCTTGGCAGAGAAACTTCCGTTCCGCCACGAGCCGGCGCCGCACCTCATCGACGTAGCCATGATAAAAATCCGGATCAGCCACCGCACAGCCGATACGATCCGCCAAACCGCTGACACTCCAGCATACTTGCATCCGTTTCATCCGGCGAATCAGATTCTCACCGGCAACTGCATACCCCAGTCGCAATCCGGGAAGAGCAAACATTTTCGTCAACGATCGCAGGACAGCAACATGCGGGAAACGGGAGAGGCGGGAGATGAACGAACGCGTTTCGCCCTGATCAACGAAATCGATGAACGCTTCATCAATCGCCAGTATCGTGCCAAAGCGCTCTGCCAGCAGGGCCAACTCTTCCAATTGCCCTTCCGTGATGAAATGCCCGGAAGGATTGTTGGGCCTCCCGAGAAAGAGCAGTTCCACATCCCGGATCAATGTTTCCATCTCTTCTGTTTTTGGGAGAAAGTCCTGCTCCCAGCCGGTAATCACACTTTGGACGGGGATCTCTCTTTTCTGCGCTGCCAGGCGATATTCGGAAAAAGCCGGTTCCACCACGCCGACGCGCTTTGGCTTTAACGCCGCAACCAAAAGATCAATCAGTTCGGCTGCTCCGTTTCCGGGCAAGACCATCTCTTCGCTTACCCGGTGCAAACGGGCCAGCTTTTTCCTAAGCAGGCGCAGATCCGGATCGGGATAAACGGCGATCGCCGGCAAACCCGGTTCCCGAAGCACCTTCTCCATCGTCTCCATCACGACGGACGGAGGGCCGAACGGGTTGATATTGGAACTGAAATCAACAAAATCTCTCTGACAGCCAAACATCTCTGCGGCGGTGAGCAGATCGCCGCCATGGCCAAAACGCTCCAGTTTAGCCAAATGACACACTCCCTCTTTTTCCGATGCGATCGATATTGTGTCATGAATCCACCCTTTGCCTCTTGACCAATCACCTCAATCAGGTTCAGGAAGCCCGAGATCGGCAAAGGTGGCCATCCGCTCGGCGAGAGCCACGGCCGCATCGAACAGCGGGAAGGCCAGTGATGCGCCGCTCGCCTCCCCAAGCCTCATCTCTGCGGTGATCAACGGTGTCAGCTGCAAACGATTCAGCAGGATGCGGTGGGCGGGTTCAGCCGAGAGGTGGGATGCGAACAGATAAGACTTCACCTCCGGTTCCATTTCAACGGCGATCGCCGCAGCCACTGTGGAAATCAGGCCATCCATGACAGCAGCCATCCTCATTTGTGCCGCTCCGAGGTATAAACCGACCATGCCGGCAATCTCCAGCCCTCCTACACAAATCAGCGCTTCCATCGCATTCCCGGGTTGATGCAGAGCCAATGCCTGCCGGATCACCTCTTGTTTGCGCACCAGATTTTCATCGGTAATCCCTGTTCCCCGTCCGGTCAACGCCCCGACATCCTTTCCGGTAAGGGCAGCCGCCAGCGCTGAAGCCGAAGTTGTATTGCCGATGCCCATCTCACCGGGGGCGATGAGGCGAACTCCCTGCCCGCCCAGTTGATGCGCCAGCCGCACTCCGACCTCAACCGCTTGGATCACTTCAGAGACGGTCATCGCCGGCTCTTCCAGAAAATTGCGGGTTCCTTTGCGAACTTTACAATCGATCACCCCTTCCGGCACCGGTTCCAGCAAACTGCCGAGGTCGGCCACAATCACAGTGGCCCTGGCCAGCTCTGCAAGCACATTGACCGCCGCTTTGCCGCGAAGGAAATTTTCCATCATCAATCCGGTCACTTCTTGTGGATAGGCGCTCACTCCAGCCTGAGCAACTCCATGATCCCCGCACATCACAACGACGGCCTTTTTTCTGATATCCGGAATCGTCTCACCCGTGATTCCCGCCAGGCGAATAAAAATCTCTTCCAACATCCCGAGGCTCCCCACGGGCTTGGTTAACGAGCGCACCCGTTTGCGGGCCGCTTCTTCCATTTCCACATCCAAATCGGGTATCTCCCGCAAGCGCCACCACTTTTTCTCTCCCACAGCGATTCCTCTTTTCCTGTAAATATTCTTAGTTTTAAATAGCATGATTCTTCCTTTTATTATGTAGGCCAATCTGCCTGCTCCTCAACCTGTTTTTTCTCCCCTGACGAAAATTTACTATTGAAACAGGATGCAATTTTGTTAAAATAGTCTTCAATTATAACTTTTTCGCCAATCTAAATGGTTGATTCTGCTGAGCTGAGAAAAAAGTTGAGGTGAGCCTGATGAAACCACGGACGATGTTTGAAAAGATTTGGGAACGTCATGTGATTGAACAGCAGGAAGGAAAGCCTGCCATTCTGTACATCGATCTTCATCTCATCCATGAGGTCACGTCTCCCCAGGCATTTGAAGGTTTGCGCATGGCCGGGCGAAAAGTGCGCCGCCCCGATTTGACCATCGCCACGATGGATCACAATGTCCCCACAACCGACCGCCGTCTGCCGATCACCGATCCCATCGCCAAAAAGCAAATGGAAACATTGGCGAAAAACTGCGAGGAATTTGGAATCCCGTTGTTTGATCTGCACCATGAGCGCCAAGGGATCGTTCATGTGATCGGCCCCGAACTCGGACTTACCGTTCCCGGAAAAACGATTGTCTGCGGTGACAGCCATACCTCCACCCACGGAGCATTTGGCGCGCTCGCCTTCGGGATCGGCACGAGTGAGGTGGAGCATGTATTGGCAACGCAATGCCTCCAGCAATTGAAACCCAAAACGATGCGGGTTCACTTCCGGGGAAATCTCCCGCCGGGAGTGACGGCCAAGGATGCCATTCTCGCCTTGATCGCGGAAATCGGCACGGACGGAGCGACCGGCCACGTGATCGAATATACGGGAGAAACGATCCGGAACATGTCGATGGAGGAAAGAATGACCGTCTGCAACATGTCGATCGAGGCAGGCGCCCGAGCCGGCATGATCGCTCCGGATGAGACGACGTTCTCCTACTTGCGCGGACGCCCCTTTGCTCCGTCAGGTGAAGCATTTGAGCGGGCGGTGGAAGAGTGGAAGCAACTGTGTACCGATGAAGGTGCCGTTTTTGACAGTTATGTCGAAATCGATGCCGGAAAAATCGCTCCGCAAGTTACGTGGGGAACCAGTCCGGGAATGGGAACCGATATTACCCAATGCGTCCCCGATCCCGCCTCGTTTGCGACGGAAACGGAACAGAAAGCGGCCCGATTGGCCCTTGAGTATATGGGGCTTACCCCGGGGGTTCCGATCAGCGAAATCAAAATCGATCGTGTTTTCATCGGTTCCTGCACCAACTCGCGCATTGAAGACCTGCGCGCCGCAGCCCGGGTAGTCAAAGGTTATAAGGTGGCCCCACACGTCCATGCAATGGTTGTGCCCGGCTCGCAGCTGGTCAAACAGCAAGCCGAAGCAGAAGGATTGGACAAAATATTTACGCAGGCGGGATTTGAATGGCGCGAAGCGGGTTGCAGCATGTGTCTGGCGATGAACCCCGATACCCTGAAGCCGGGAGAACGCTGTGCTTCCACCTCCAACCGGAACTTTGAAGGACGGCAAGGGCGCGGGGGGAGAACACACCTCGTCTCGCCAACTATGGCCGCTGCAGCTGCGATCGCCGGACATTTTGTCGATGTGCGGGAATGGAAATACCGGGATCAGGAGGATGGGATTTATGCAACCACTTAAACAACACCGCGGAATTGTCGCCCCGTTGGACCGGGCGAATGTCGATACGGATGCGATTATCCCCAAGCAATTTCTGAAACGGATCGAACGGAGCGGATTTGGCCGGTTTCTCTTTTACGACTGGCGGTTTGACGAAAATGGAAACCCAGACCCCTCATTTGTTCTCAATCAACCGGAATACCAAAACAGCAGCATCTTGCTCACCCGCAAGAACTTCGGTTGCGGTTCTTCCCGCGAACATGCCCCCTGGGCTCTCAATGACTTCGGAATCCGCGTCGTCATCGCTCCTTCCTTCGCCGACATCTTCTATAACAACTGCTTTAAAAACGGGATGCTCCCGGTCAAACTCAGCGAAGAACAGGTGGAAACGTTGTTTGAACGCGCCAGGAAACAGACAGGTTACCAGCTGACGGTCGATTTGGAAGAACAGCGCGTTTACGACGACAGCGGACTTTCTTATTCGTTTGCCATCGATTCCTATCGTCGCTATTGTCTGCTTGAGGGATTGGATGATATCGGCATCACTTTGCAATCGGAAGCGAAAATCGCCGCTTATGAGCGGAACCTGCCGGCCTTCTATTCGGCAAAACTTTAGCAGAAACCGTAAAAAAGCCCCGGGCTCCAAGTGATTTCACTTATCTGCCCAGGGCTTTGATTTCAGAGTCGGAAACATTACGGCTGATGTTCTTTTGCCAACTTACTGTTTCTCTTTCCATAGCCAAAGTAAATAATCAAACCGATCACCAGCCAGATCACAAACCGCTCCCAGGTAACGGCCGGGAGTTTGATGATCAGCCAGATGGAGAATAAAATGCCGACGATGGGGGTAAATGGAACCCAGGGAGTACGGAAAGTGCGTTCCAGGTTCGGCTGTCTCTTCCTCAGCACAATGATCGAGCTGCAAATCAGAATAAAGGCTGACAGCGTTCCGATATTGACCAATTCCGCCACCTCTGCAATCGGAGTAAGCCCGGCCACAAACGCCGTCAACACACCCAAAATCAGGGTCGGGCGATAAGGTGTCTGGAAGCGCGGATGGATTTTGGCAAACCATCCAGGCAACAATCCATCGCGGCTCATCGCAAACCAGATGCGCGCCGCAGCCAGCATGAAGGAGAAGAGCACACTCAAAATCCCGGCCACCGCAGCAACGGAGATGATGACCGTCACCCACTTAAGTCCGAGTGCGGCAAATGCGTGGGCCACCGGAGCCGCGTTGTTAAGCGTCGAATATTTGGCGATTCCCGTCAAAACCAATGACATTCCCGCATACAAAATCAGTGCGACCACCAGAGACAGCACAACTGCACGCGGCAAATCGCGCTGCGGGTTTTTCGCTTCTTCGGCTGCTGTTGTCAACGTGTCGTACCCGAACACGGCGAAAAAGACCAGCGACGCTCCGCTGACGACTCCTCCAAATCCAAACGGCATAAAAGGATGCCACAGCTCCGGTTTCACATAAAAGGCACCGATGCCGATGATCACGACGATAATCGCCAGCTTGATCGCCACCATGATGTTGTTGAAGCGCGCTCCTTCCTTTACTCCGAGCGTCAGAAGACCCGCAATCCCCAAGCTGATGATAAAAGCAAATAAGTCAAAATGATGCCCTGCGCCGGTTCCGGGTGCTCCTTGCGCCCATACAGGCAAATGAAGGCCAAACTGCTCCAGTATCGAATTAAAATAGCCCGACCAGCCAATCGCCACCACGGAAACGACCAAAGCATACTCCAACAGCAGATCCCAACCGATCATCCACGCGGCAAATTCACCGAGCACTGCATAACTATACGTATAGGCACTTCCGGCAACGGGAATCAATCCGGAAAATTCTGCATAACAGAGCGCAGCTGCCGCACTGGCCAGTCCGGCGATGATAAATGACACAATAACCGCGGGGCCCGCATGTTTCGCCGCTGCAACACCGGTCAGAACAAATATTCCGACACCGATAATTCCACCCAACCCGATCGCTGTCAGGGTGGGCAACGATAATACCCTTTTTAAACCGGTTGATTTCAATCCTTCCTGTTGCAGCTGTTTCAGCGATTTCCTTCTTGTAAGCGCATTCAAAAATATTTACCTCCTTTATCCCTTGCCCGACTGAAGCCGCCTTTGCAAGATTAAGGCCGCCTTGAGATAGGTCTCGGAATCGATGGCCCCGATCTCCTTCAATTCTCTGATCTCGTCCTGCATCAACTCGAGATCTCCCTGGCGATCGCCGGTGTAAATCACCGTCCCAAACCTTTTCAATAACTTCTGAATATCAGTTACAGTTTCCATAAATGTCCTTAAATTTTAGCATAAATAAAATGAAAGGTGCATATTCTTATGTTTCATTCCGATTTTATTCCCATCAAAGGCCTGGCCGGCCATTTGCTTTTTTCGCAGACAAAAAAAAATTGGAAAGCGACGCTGACCACGAGAGAAATGGTTTTTCAAAAACCGCATCTCTCTTACTATATTCTGTTGAGTGATATTATCGGCCTTATGCCTTATTCTCTTCCACAAATGAACCAAATGCACAAGCCGGAATGGCCAATTGAAATCGAAAGACATGGAAAGCAATATTACAAGCTTTCCGTAGCCCGGTTAAACATCATCAACCGGCACGGGGTACATTCCATCGGAGCAACTGATCTGGTCGTTCCCATGAATGACCGCTTTTTACAGTTTATCCAAAGTCATACCGATCTCATCCCGCTTGCGGTCGATAAAAAATAAGCGCCCCGGATGCAGGGCGCTGCCGCACTCATAATACAGATTGTCCCCGTCCGGGCCTTAACGCGGGCAATGCCCGGTAAACCGCGGATGCCACGGGAGAGGCCACCACAGCTTTTACCAGATCGCCCGGCAGGAAAATAAACAGGGAAGTGATGAAGGTTTTCATGTTTAATGGCAGATGCAGATAAGAGACAACCCACGTGAATCCTACCAAATGAATGAAGGCAACCCCTCCGACAACGTGTGCCACCATTAATTTCCAAACACTGTCTCCCCATCGTTCAATGATCCAGCCGATCAAAAACGCAGCAAACGGCCAACTGATAATATATCCGCCGGTCGGGCCGAGCAAGTGGGCGATTCCTCCCCCGCCTCCGCTCAAGACCGGTGCCCCGACAGCTGCGAGTAAAATAAAAACAACCATGCTGATAAACCCTCGTCTGGCTCCCAACACGGACCCGGCCAGCATCACCACCAGCGTTTGCAACGTGATCGGCACAGGCCCGACCGGAATGGAAAACATTCCGCTGATGGCGAGCAGTGCGACAAACATGGCCATCCATGTCATGTCACGTACGCGTAAAACCGATTTTGTCATGATTCCTATCCCCTTATTGATTCATGATGTCCAACTAAAGTGTAAAATCTTGGCTGTTTAATGTCAACTTAAAATAAAAATTAGGTTTACAAACCCCAGGTTCCTCCACGCCCGCCCGGTCTTCTCCTGTCTCTCCGGCATAAGATATAGCGCCCTTGATCTGTCAGGGCGGGGGAGTGATGAAGATGTCCCGAGGAAAACTGCGCGTTTATCGAGGTGGAACCCAGATTGCCTCCATGCATCCGGCCAACGTCTTTGTCTCCGTCTTCCGGCGCATAAAAAAGAGCATCGTTTCCATTGAAGCCGACCGCAGCCTGACAACCGGATCACTGCAAAGGAACCTGTTCGACTTTCTGTTTCCCGAAACCCATGACTTCCAAGCGAATCGGGAAGGACAGTTCGGTTCCGGATTTGTCATCCATCCGAAAGGATATATTTTAACCAATGAACATGTGATCCACCAGGCATCCCGCATCCGAGTCAAAGTGGAAGGAATCAAACACCCGTTGCCGGCCACACCGATTTGGGCTGATGAAAGAAAGGATTTGGCAGTGATCCGCATTCCCTTGCCCCATCCGCTGAAACCGCTGCCGCTCGGCACATCGGCAAATACCCAGGTGGGGGAATGGGTGCTGGCAGTGGGCAATCCATACGGTTTGGAACAGACCGTCACCGTCGGCGTAATCAGTGGAAAAAACAGACCTCTGCGCGTGGGCAACCGTTCATATGAAAATGTCGTGCAGACGGATGCAGCCATCAACCCCGGCAACAGCGGCGGGCCACTGGTCAACATATTGGGAGAAGTGATCGGAATCAATACATTGATCATTTATCCCTCACAATGCATCGGATTTGCCATTCCAATCGAGGATGTCCGTCCCCACATCCAGCGTTTTCTGGCACGGCCCTGAAAAAAACGAAGGCGAGAAAGGAGTTATCCTTCCTCGCCGTCAGCATGTTGACAAAATCCCTAAACGTAAGTTCGCCGGGCCGGGTGCTTTTTCTTTGCTCCCGGTTCCTTCGTCACAAAGGTCGCTGCAGAAAAAACACCCATCCCCTCCTATTGAATTTTGTCATCATCCTTCTCGCCTTTTTCATGTCCCCTTACAAGCTCGTTTTCGCTTTTTCCCTCATTCCTTCGATTAACACCTTCACCACTTCCGGACGGGAGAATTCCGGAGGCGGATAAATGCCTTCGCTCAACATTTGGCGCACTTTTGTCCCGGACAGAATGACCCGGTCTTCATCGCTGTGGGGGCAGGTTTTGTAGGAAGCCATTCCCGCACATTTTTTGCAATAGAAGCTGTGTTCAAAAAAGAGAGGGGTAATCCCCAGTTCCGTTTCGGTAAATTGGGTGAAAATTTTTTGGGAATCATAAGTTCCGTAATAATTCCCCACTCCGGCGTGATCCCGTCCGACAATAAAATGGGTACACCCGTAATTTTTGCGGGCGAGCGCATGAAAGATCGCCTCACGCGGTCCGGCATAGCGCATGGCCGCCGGATAGACGCCAAACAGAACCCGATCCTGCGGATAGTAATGCTTTAAAATCACTTCATAGCTTTTGACACGGACATCCGCAGGAATATCATCTGCCTTCGTCTCCCCGACCAACGGATGCAAAAACAAAGCATCAACCGTTTCCAGGGCGCATTTTTGCAGATATTCATGGGCGCGGTGCACCGGATTGCGGGTTTGGAATCCGACCACTTTGCGCCAGCCGCGTTCGATAAACATCTGTCTCGTCTCCGCGGGATCATACGTATATCGGGCAAATCGGCCGCGGTCCGGGCGATTGACAAGCCAGATGTCACCGCCAAGGTAATACGGAGACTGTCGCAATAACCGGGCCACCCCCGGATGTTTCTCATCATCCGTGCGATATACCTTGCGCGCCTCTTCCCGTTGGTCCACCCGGTAAAGGCTGTGGACTTCCTGTACGGCAATCACCGTTCCTTCCGAATCAGTCAACGTCACATAATCCGCTTTTTTGATTTCTTCGACCTTTTCTTCCGGCACCGGTAGGGTGATCGGGATGCTCCAAACCGTTCCATCACTTAAACGCATCGAATCCCGGACCGATTTGTAATCCTCTTCGGACAAAAAGCCCGTGAGAGGCGAAAAGACCCCTGTCGCGATGCATACCAAGTCTGACAGTGTCACTTTTGATACGGTGATTTGCGGAAAAGAAGCCGCCCGCTCCAGCCATTCCTGCTTCTTTTCTCCTTCCAGGATGCGATTGATTAAACGTCCGCCGTGAGGGGCGATTGTATATTCCATGACGCTTCTCCTTTCATATCATTTTAATGCCGGTGATGAACAGGACGAGAATAATCAAAAAACGCAGCCATAGATCAGGAACCTTTAAGGTAAGACGTCCCCCGATGAGAATGCCCGGAATCGACCCGAGCAGCAGCCACAGCACAAATGAAACATCCACATGCCCAAACGAAGCATGCACCAGACCCGCGCTCAATGTCAGAAAAAAAGCATGAACGACATCCGTTCCAACCAATTTCGAGGCCGTCAGGCCCGTGCTGGATAGCAGGACGACCATAAACATGGAACCGCTTCCCACCGAGGTAAGACCCACCAGGAGTCCGCCGGCCAGCCCCACCAGGGTGAGCGGGGCGTTAAAGCGGATTTTCGGGCCATTTTTCCGGTTCAGCAAAAGTTGCGCAAACATCAGAATCGCCACAAAAACAAAGGTAAAACCGATCACTCTTCCCAAAACATCTTCAACCGGAAATGGTGTGAGCCGCTTGAGCAATTGGATCAGCCACACACCGATGATTCCGCCCGGAATACTGCCGATCGCCAGCTTTCGGACAATCTGCCAATCCAGTGTTTTTTGCTGGATATGTTGCCAGCTTCCAACCGCTTTTGTCACCGCTGCATAAATCAAATCCGTTCCAACGGCCATGGTGGGCGAAAAACCATAAAAGAGAATGAGGAGCGGAGTCATTAACAATCCGCCGCCCATCCCGGTCAACCCTACCAGCAAACCGACGACAAAACCGGTGAAAACGATGGAAATCATCAGCGTACCGGGCTGTTATGAAGCCCGCATTCCGTTTTGTCTAAACCTGCCCAGCGTCCGGCACGCGGATCTTCTCCCGGTTTGACGGGACGCGTGCAAGGCTGGCAGCCAATGCTGGGATACGATTGATCATGCAGTTTATTGTACGGAATGTCATTGCTGTAAATATATTCCCAAACTTGCGCATTGGTCCAATAAGCAAGCGGATTGATCTTAACCAGGCCAAACGCCCGATCCCACTCGACCACTTCGGTATGGGCCCTGGTTGGGGACTGCTCACGCCGGATCCCCGTGATCCAGCCTTGATATCCGCGCAAAAATTGTTTGAGCGGCTCCACCTTCCGAATGCGGCAGCACTGGTCGGGATTCACTTTCCACAATTCATCCCCGTATTTTTCCGCCTGCTCCTCCAGGGTAAGCGCCGGGGATACGCGGATAAAGTCTTTCTGGTAACGCTCTTTCAACCGATCGCGCACCTCATAAGTTTCTGCAAAGTGAAGATCGGTATCCAAATAGAAAATATCCACGTCTTTATCCACTTTTAACAGCATATCCACCAGGGCCACATCTTCCGCCCCGAAGCTGCAGGCCAATGTGATCCCGGAAACGCCCACTTGTTCAATGCCAAAGCGAATGATCTCAATCGGATGTTCATTTTTCAACTGATGAGCTGCTTCCTGCAAAAATTCGAGTTTAGCCTGTTCGGACTCGACCAAAACCGATGACTTTCCGTTTTGATTAGCCATACGACTTCCCTTTCCTTTCTATCTCTAGCTGCATGATTCCAAAACATAACCGCTGCCTGGACGGATCCGCTTCTTCTCGATCAGGTTCCATTCGCTGATCACCGGCGTTACGAGAACCTGGCGTTCCAGTTCCTTTTCCGCATCTTGAAACGCCTTTTCATCCGTCGGGGAAACAACTATGATCGTATACTGTTTTCCTTCCCCGCCCGCTGCCGTCAGCCGGTACAGATAGAGTTCATTTTCCATTATGAGGAGACCACCTGCCCCAAAATCCGATCCAATTCCGTTTGAAAGACTTCTATGCCAACGCGTTCCACAAATTGCGTAAAACGCTCTTGTTCGTTGCGATTTTCCTTGTAAAAGAGAATCAGCTCTTTCAGCACAAACGGTACGTGATCCTTGACCACTCGTCCTTTTAACTGCGTATTGAATCTTCCCTCTCCCAAAAGATGGCCGCCGACGGAAATCGTATAAGACTCCACCATCCCCCGAGCCGTTTTGCTTTTCCCCCCCATTAAGCCAATATCCGCAATTTGCTGCTGGCCGCATGAGTTGGGACATCCGTTAATATGGATACGTACGGGACTGTCCAGTTGAACGTGTGCATCTAAATAATCCACTACTTCTTTCATCAGCCCTTTTGTTTCTGTTAAGGCCAAATTACAAAATTCGTTTCCCGTGCAGGAGACCGCATAGCCTTCAAATGTTTTTGGAAATGGAGTCAAACGCTTGAGCAGCGGCTCTTTTAACAGCTCTTCCACTTTTTCATCCGGAACATCCGAAATGATGATATTTTGCGTATTGACGGTGCGCAAAGTTCCTGAACCGTAGCGATCAGCCAGGTCGGCCAAGGCGAAAAACTCTTCCGACGACGTGCGCCCGACCGGCACATTCAAGCCGACATAAGACAAACCTTTTTGCTTTTGCGGATGAACTCCGGTGAAATATCCCGCATTCCACCCGATGGTTCGGTCTTCTCCCCGCGAGGGATAGGGGCCGATCACCTCAGTCAGCACTTCCAAAAACTTCTCTGTTCCCCAGTCCGCCACCAAAAACTTCAGACGGGCGCGATGTCTCTTTTGCCGGTAGCCGTAATCGCGGAATACCTTGGTCACACCAATCGCCACATCCACCACTTGCTCGGGCCGCACAAACAGATCCAGCTGCCGGGCGAGATGAGGTCGGTTCGACAGCCCGCCGCCTACCCAGACATGGAACCCGACCACTTCTTCTCCATTGATGTTTTTTACTGCCGGAGTGAAGGCCAGATCGTTAATCTGGGCATGGGCCGGATTATAGACACTGGCCGATATCGAAATTTTGTACTTTCGCGGGAGGTTGGAAAATTCTTTATTCAAACGGAATTTTTCATCCAGTTCCTTTACGATGGAAGACGTATCGACCAATTCGTTGGGATCAATCCCCGCCAGCGGATTGCCGATGATCGTCCGGGGGCAATCGCCGCATGCTTCGTAAGTATAAAGTCCTACTTCATTGAGCCGCCGAAAAATATCGGGCAAATTTTCCACGCGCAGCCAATGATATTGAACCGCCTGCCTGGTGGTGATATCGATCAAGCCGCGCCCGTACTCCTGTGCCAGCTCGGCGATCACGCGCGCTTGCCCGCTTGTCAAAATTCCCGTGGGAATTCTTATACGCAACATAAAATAACCATCTTTTTTGGGACGTTGTTGGTAGACGCCAGCCCATTTAAACAGAGAAAATTTTTCTTCCGGAATGGACTCAAAGCCTTTATTAGAATAGATATGAATAATCTCATCAATAATGTCTAATCCATCCTGTTTTAATTTAAGTTGTTCCATCTGGTTCAACTGCTCGGGATTTTCCGCCCATTTCCACTGTTGGCCCACCTTTTTCACTCCTTATAATAAAATCCCCTTCCGGAGAGAAAGGGGCTGATTTCCATGCTTCTCTCCTCATCTTTGAACAAACGTTCTCTGGACTTGGCACCAAGCATCCGCCGGTTGCCGAGAGTTCATCGGGCCAGTCCCTCCCTCTCTCTTCATGAGGATTATAATTTTATTCACTTTAAAAAACACAAATTCCTATAAATTAACTCGGTTTAATGGCTGTGTTTAGAATAGCAGAAAATAATATCAATTGTCAACTCCCTGTCACATTAACTGATTAAAGCGGCAAAAGCTTGCTATATTGTGCTCGATGACCCTGTTCGGGATGTTTTTCTCATGTTAAAATAAAAGGAGAAATGTGTCCAAATATCGAACATTTAGAAAGGGGAACCTGATGGAACTCGTTGTATACCTGGCAGGTCAAATCCATGATGATTGGCGCGACAAACTGCGCCAAATGGCAAAAGAACGCAATCTGCCTCTCATTTTCAAAGGTCCCCAGGAAGACCATGATCTTTCCGATGACATCGGGGAGCGTATTAAGGGAAAACAGCCAAACGCCGTCTACCGTGACCAGGCTGCTTCTGAAGTGAATAATCTGCGGACGCGGATCTGGATGCAGAAAGCAGATGTCGTCATCGCTCTCTTCGGCGAAAAATACCGGCAATGGAACACGGCCATGGACGCAGCAATGGCCATTGCTGCCCAGAAACCCCTGATCCTCATCCGCCCCGAAAGTCTGCATCATCCTTTGAAAGAATTATCACAGAGGGCGCAACTTGTTGTGGAAACACCCGAACAGGCACTCGATGCGCTCGCATATGTACTTGAATAAAAACGGAATCAGGGTTCCCGAATTCATCAGGGAACCCTGACCAGACCCAAGACCGGGAATTTGTTTTTGTGACGGTATGCGTGATCATCTGCCTTCCGGAATCAATGTCGCCGGCTGTTCCTCAAAGACAATATAGTTCAGATTGATGTTCAGAAGCATAATATCCTTGCCGGTCTTCTGGTCTCTCAGCACAAAAAAATCCCGTCCGACTCGTCGCAATATTCCTGTAAAAATCCGGTTGCGCCAGTGCTCGCTTCCTTCATAGGTCAGATAGGCCGTCACTTTCTTTCCGACATTGGCCTGCATCAAGTCTTCGGAAAAGCGGCGCTCTTCCCTCTGCGAAATCTGGATCGGATATGAAGCGGAATAAGGATAAGACCAGTACATCGCATCGCCTCCTCAATGGTAAACTGACGGACAGTCGCTCTGACGGGGAATGTAGAAACAATGGCTTTTGTAGCGGCCGCTGTTGGTCTGGTTAAACCATGTTCCCGGGCATTCTGCCGGCGGTTTGAAAAACCACAAGGCATTCCGGGCCGGATGAACAAGTCTCCCCCGGATCACCTGCCTGGCCAGCCTCATGTCCTGCGCTCTGGCCGGCTGGTAAAAATACGGCTTTTGCACCGCTTCAAACCCGCCCGGTGACTGAAAAACCATCTGTCGAATATTGCGAATCCCTTCAAAATCGAGGCAGTTTCCCCGCACCCGGTTGACTCCGACATTGCCGACGAGAATCATGCCCATCTGCCCATCTCCTTCGGCTTCGTCTCTCATCAGGCGCGCAAGCAAACGCGTCTGCTCCGTTGTCGTATTAATCACCGGCATACGATCCCTCCTCTAAAGTAACGTATGTAGGGTAACCATAAAAAAGAACCAATCGGCTTTGCCTTTCCTTTTGACAGGTTCTATTTTTATAATTTTGATACTAAATATATTGAAATATAAAAATATTATGTTGTATCTTTAAAGTAAGAGGTGATGGCTTTTGTTTTTATTCATCTCAAAAGCGTTTTCTTCCATAGAAATAAAATTTCGCCTTCTTCGGTGGAGGTATATCAAATTCAAGCGAAACATGAGCTGGCGGGTGAAATTAATCCTGCTCCCGCTTGTGATCCTCAAATATATGGTGGAGCAAGTATGCCTCGGGCATTTCCCCGGCTTCGACTTCGGGATGCTGAAGACAAAAAGCCGGTTGGAACGCCGGCTTTATTACGCGATTCGCCACAAATACAAAGGAAAAATCAAGGCACAATATCCCTGCGGTCCTTACTCGATCGATTTCGCCCTGCCCAAGTACAAACTGGCTCTCGAATGCGATGGCAACGGGTATTTTTCCCAAAAGCGGGTCAAATACCGCCGCAGGGATGAATATCTGAAAAAGCATGGCTGGAAAGTGATGCGCTTTACGGGAAACAGGCTGAAACACCAGCTCGATGAAACGGTCAATGAAATCACCGAGTATACGACGAAAATGGATCTTTATAAATGGCCTTTTACCCGCTGACGCAAAATGCAAACGCTTTCCAGGAATAACGATCCATCGTTAAGGAGCAGCGTAAGCGATTTTGCCATTGGTGATCGTGCAGATGGCTTTCGTTTGCAACAGCTCATCCGGATTCACCTTCAAAAGATCCCGGTCAAACACGGTCATGTCGGCATATTTTCCGACGGCAAGGGTGCCGCGCTCATGTTCTTCCCCTGCGGCAACCGCGCTTCCCGCAGTAAAGAGCCGCAAGGCTTGCTCCGCCGTCAGCTTTTGTTCGGGAAAATACCCTGGATGATCCCCTGCCTCTTCCGGATGACGACGCGTGACAGCCGCATGAATGCCGAGAAGCGGATGCAAGGGCTCAATCGGAGAATCACTTCCCCCGGCCAGACGAACTCCTGCATCGAGCAGGGATTTCCATGCATAGGCATAACGAGCCCTTTCGCTCCCCACCCGCTCCAATACCCACGGAAAATCGCTGGCGACAAAGCGGGGTTGGACATCGACGACCACATCCATCCCGGCCAGGCGCCCAATCAGATCTTTTCGCAAAAACTGCCCGTGAATCAGGCGGTGCCGAAGCCGCCGATCCCCGCGTACGGACAAGGGATGGTGCTCCATCACGCCGATCACCCGATCTGCCGCTTCATCGCCGATCGCGTGAACGGCAATGGGCATGCCGCGCTTTACTGCCAGCCGCGCCAATTCATGCAGCTCTTCATCTGAATGGATCAGCAATCCCCGATTTTTCTCGTTATCCGCATACGGCTCAGACAGACGCGCCGTTCCGCCCCCCGATTGATCCGTCAGCAAAGATCTTCATGGCTCCGATGCGAAACCACTCATCACCGTCTCCCGCTTTTAGCCCGATCTCATCCAACTGCCGCAGATACGGATGGTAAATCAGCTGATGCGTCCGCAAAAAAAGCCCCTCTTCGACCAGATCGCGCCAGACTGCCACCATTTCCTCCACACTTTCAAAAAAGCGCAAGTCTTCCGTATGTACTGCTGTCAAGCCGCTGGCCAGCGCCGCTTTGACCGCTTGGCGAATGGTATCCTTTTTTTCTCTGAGATCGGGTTTTGGCATGGCCGCATAAAAGGCGTTGGATGCATTTTCATAAACCCAGCCGTTCAGCTTCCCTGATTCATCCCGGCCAAATGCGCCATCCTCGGGATCGGACTGATCTTCTCCGATCCCCGCCAAGCGGTAGGCAGCGGTATTGACGAGATGAGCATGAAAGCAGACCCGGGTCAGGAACACCGGATGCCCTTTGCTCACTTCATCCAGTTCCTTCAAGGACGGAACATCCCCCTGCAATCGGTTTTCGTCCAGCCCCAATCCCAAAATCCACTCCCCGTCTTTCGCTTCTCTCGCCCGCTTTTGAATCTCCTTCAACATCTCTTCTCCGGTTTGGCAGAGGCTTAAATCGAGCATACGCATCTTTTGTCCGACACCGGAGAGGTGAATATGGCTGTCCGTCAATCCCGGATAAACATATCCTCCCATCAAATCCACTTTCTGATGACCGGCCCGTCCGAAGTCCAGCAACAGTTCCTCCTTCGTTCCCACTGCCACAATGCGTCCGCCTTTGCTGACAATCGCCTCCGCATACGGACAGGCGGGATCGAGTGTCGCAATCTGCCCGTTGTAAAAAATGACCGTTTGCTCCATCCCCGTTTTCTCCTTCCCGAAAATTTGCTCTTCGTTTTCATCTTATCCGGATCAATTTTTCAGGGCAAACTGGAAACATTTTTCGGTGTTACCCGAACATATATTTGCATATAATCTTATCAGAACCAATCATATGTTCGTATTTCAGGTGAAGGACTATGGAATCTGTGGTTTTTCTCGTCGATATTCAATCGTTTTATGCCAGCATCGAAAAAGCACTGCGCCCTGAACTGGAGGGAAAACCGGTCGTCGTGGCCGGCGATCCCGAGCGGCGCGAGGGCGTCATTCTCGCAGCCTGCCCGCTCGCCAAATCATACGGCATTCAAAATGCAATCACCTTGAGCGAAGCGACCAGACTCTGTCCCCATTTGACTGTGGTACGTCCGCGCATGGGGCTCTATCTCAAAGCCTCGCTTTCCATCACGGAAATTCTGGAACGTTTCAGCGATCTGGTTGAACCTTATTCCATTGATGAACAATTTGTTTCCATCAGCGGAAGCGAAAAGCTGTTTGGCGACCCGCTGACGATCGCACGCAAAATCCAGGCGGCGATCCGCACGGAACTGGGAGTTTACGCCCGGGTGGGCATCGGTCCCAACAAAGTGCTGAGCAAAATGGCTTGCGATCAATTCGCCAAAAAGAGGGAGACCGGCATTTTCTCCCTGACGCATGACAATTTGCAGAGAGATTTGTGGCCGCTTCCCGTGGAAAAACTGTTTGGAGTGGGAAAAAGGATGGGACGCCATTTGCGTTCGATCGGCATCCGCACCATTGGTGAACTGGCGCGTTTCCCGCTCGAACGCCTGAAGCGGAAATGGGGCGTGAACGGTCATGTGCTCTGGATGACCGCCAACGGATTTGACCTCTCTCCAGTCACGCCGCAAACCTTTCACAGCCAAAAGGCGATCGGCCACCATATGACCTTGCCGCGGGATTACCGGACAGCGGAGGAGATTCAGGTCGTCCTGTTGGAACTGTGCGAGGAAGTATGCCGCCGCGCCCGCCGTCACCATTTGCTCGGGCAGACGGTAAGCGTCGGCTGCCGCGGTGCCGACTTTGACTTTCCCACCGGCTTTTACCGCCAGATGAAAATGCCGGAGGCGACCAACCAGACCATGGATCTTTTTCATCATGCCTGGAATCTGTTCCTCCGTTTCTGGGACGGCCAGCCGATTCGCTCTCTCGGCGTCAGCCTGGGCGGATTTGCATCCGATGACGCCATCCAGCTCCATCTGTTTGACGACCGTGAAAAAAAATGGAAACTCGGCTATGTCATGGATGAAATCAGGCAGCGCTTTGGCCCGACTTCGATTGTGCGCGCCATCTCCCTAACCCCGTCCGGCCAGGCCTATGAACGGGCACAAAAGATTGGAGGTCATTACCGATGAGTGAAATTCTCGATCGTAAAAATATGCTGTGGGAAGGAAGCCGCATGTTTTTGCCGGAACATCGTCAGGCGCTGGCCGAACAGCGGGCCCGTGCCGATGATTTCATCCCGCCGGAACTGGATGACGACCGGTGGGATGAAATCAACAGGCTGATTTTGGAGGCCCTTCACAGCGATTTCCCCTTGCTCATCCGTTATGTGGAAAACCGCCGGCCCCGGGAACGATGCGGCTTCATCCAAAAAATCATCCCTCACGAACGCCGCCTCTGCCTCGCCGACGGGCGTCATCTTTACACCATCTCCTTTGCAGACATCTACGACGTTGAACCGGTTTCCGGAGGGGATTAAACCGCAGATCACATCGGTTACAATTTTTATCATAAAGATTGAGCCCGCCTCTAATATGCCTGTTTGAATCCAAGCCCGCTGAAAAGACCTGCACAGGCAAAAGAGGAGCCGCTTGTCGAAAGCGGCTCATTGAAAACAATGATAACCATTATGCCTGCGGCGGTTCGCCGATGAAGATACGCATAAGGCCTCACCTCCCTCAATAAAT
>NZ_JPST01000002.1 GCF_000763315.1 Thermoactinomyces daqus
AGCGTATGGGGTCATTATACATTGAACCAACGAATATTCCTTAGTGAGCAATTAAAAGGGATGGACCTTATGCCAGAGTCCATCCCTATTTACGTTAGTTTTGGAGTTCGGCTAAACGTGTTTTCACTTTCTCGCGTTTCTCGAGGTAATCTTTTTCTTTTCTACGTTCTTCTTCTACTACATGGGCAGGTGCTTTGCTGATAAATCCTTGATTCGATAGTTTCTTTTGCACCCGCTCAACTTCTGCATTCAGTGTTTTGAGTTCTTTTTTCAAGCGCTCGATTTCTTGATCGATATCGATTAACCCTGCGAGTGGCAGTAAGATTTCAGCTCCTGTTACCACAGCACTCATGGTTTTTTCCGAAATAGAGAGATCAGAGTTGATGGTCAGATTTTCGGGATTGCATTGCTGGCGAATCCACTTCTCGCCAAGGCGCAGGTAGTGTAATGTTTTTTCATTATCTGGCCGAATGTAGATATCGACTTTTTTGCTTACTGGTACATTCACTTCCGCACGGATATTGCGAACGCTACGAATGACTTCCATGTAAAGCTTCATTTGTTCGACTGCTTCAGGGAATTGGAGACGATTGTCGGGCTCCGGCCATTTGCCAACCATGATACTTATCCCTTTGTGGGGGAGATTTTGCCAAATTTCTTCGGTCACAAATGGCATGAATGGATGGAGTAAGCGAAGGATCTTGTTGAGAACGTAACAGAGGACTGAGCGTGTTGTTTTCTTCGCTTCTTCATCCTCTCCATACAGGGATAACTTCGCAAACTCAATGTACCAGTCACAGAATTCATCCCATACAAATTCATACAAGGCCCGACCAGCTTCGTTAAAGTGATACTCTTCCAATTGATGTGTAACGTAGTGAATGGTTTCCTGCAAACGGGTTAGAATCCATTGGTCGGCCGTATTCAATGAACCGGAGAGATCGATATCGTCGACCCCGAAGTCATCAAGGTTCATGAGGGTAAAGCGGGAAGCGTTCCAAATTTTATTGATGAAGTTTCGTGCTGATTCCAGTCGTTCCCACCGGAAGCGCAGATCTTGACCTGGTGTCGTACCAGTTGAAATCATAAACCGCATGGCATCTGCTCCATATTGGTCAATGACTTCCAAGGGGTCAACTCCGTTTCCAAGTGACTTGGACATTTTGACGCCTTCCGAGTCACGAACCAACCCGTGGATGATGACATCTTTAAATGGCTTTGTACCCGTAAACTCGATGGCGGTAAAGATCATACGCGCTACCCAAGGATAGATGATGTCATGCCCGGTAATCAAGACATTGTTGGGATAGTACCGTTTCAAATCGGCTGTTTGCTCGGGCCAACCCATTGTGGAAAACGGCCATAAACCAGAGCTGAACCAGGTATCCAATACGTCTTCATCCTGTGTGATGTTCGTGCTTCCGCATTTGGAACAGGAAGCTGGATCTTCCATGGATACAGTGATTTCTCCACAATCAGCACAATGCCAGGCTGGAATACGATGACCCCACCACAACTGACGTGAGATGCACCAATCACGGATATTTTCAATCCAATCGACATAGAGCTTTTCAAATCGATCGGGGACAAACCTTACCTTATCCTCACTCTTTTGGAGTTCAATGGCTTTTTCAGCCAGAGGTTTCATTTTAACAAACCATTGAGTGGACAAATAAGGTTCTACCACTGCACCACTCCGTTCGCTGTGGCCGACTGAATGAACATGCTCCTCAATGTTTACCATGAAACCAGCTTCCTGGAGATCCTTGACGATTTGCTTCCGTGCTTCAAAACGATCAAGCCCCTGATATTTTCCGGCATTCTCATTCATTTTTCCGGTTTCGTCCATGACAATAATTTGAGGCAAATCATGACGAAGACCGATTTCAAAATCGTTGGGATCGTGGGCGGGTGTGATTTTTACCGCACCAGTTCCAAATTCTTTGTCTACATATTCATCGGCAATGATGGGGATTTCTCGTTCCACTATAGGCAGGATCACCGTTTTACCAATCATTCCTTGGTAACGTTCATCCTCCGGATGGACAGCGACTGCGGTATCTCCCAGCATTGTTTCTGGACGAGTGGTGGCGACTTGAATATACCCAGAACCGTCCTTTAACGGATACCGCATATGATAAAGCGCACCTTTGACTTCTTTATAAATGACTTCGATGTCCGAGATGGCCGTTCGTGCAACCGGGTCCCAGTTAATAATGTATTTGCCGCGATAAATCAATCCTTTGTTGTACAGATCGACAAATACCTTCCGAACGGCTTTAGACAAGCCTTCATCCATGGTAAAGCGTTCCCGTGAGTAATCAATGGAGAAGCCCATTTTCTTCCATTGTTCATGGATGATGGATGCAAAGTGCTCTTTCCATTCCCATGCTTTCTCTAAAAACTTTTCCCGGCCAAGGTCATGACGGTTGACTCCTTCTTCTCGAAGTTTCTCCTCCAACTTCGCTTGGGTCGCGATCCCAGCGTGATCCATACCCGGAAGCCATAAGGTGTCATATCCCTGCATCCGTTTCATTCGAATAAGGACATCTTGCAACGTAAAATCTAATGCATGACCCATATGCAACATCCCAGTTACATTTGGTGGGGGCATTTGGTGGGGGCATCACAATACTGTAAGGCTCGCTATTTTGATCTTCCGAAGGTCTGAACAAATCATGGTCCATCCAAAATTGATATCTCTTGCTTTCCACTGCTTTTGGATCATACTTTGTGGACATTTGAATTTCTTTTGGCATCTGTTTCATCCTCCTTCCAATACGAAAAAGCCCTTCATCTCAAAGGACGAAGGGCTCGCGGTACCACCTTTGTTAGTGAAGAAACCATGGATTTCTCCACTCACTCATTTCCATTAACGCTGGAATACGTTTCCCACTACTGACCAAGGCGCAGGCGTTGGCAGGAACAACTCAGGAGCTACCTTCAACAGATTCCACCCGAAGAATCTCACAGCTGCCAATCTCTACAATTTGGCAGATTCTTCTCTCTGAGGGTTTTCCCTGTTTACTCTTCTCCGTCATAGTTGTTTTGGCTAACTATGCAACTAATTAACCGTTCACTCACATTTTGACCAATATCAGTTGGATTAATACCATTCTACAAGTCAGGCTGAATCTGTGTCAATATTTGTACTATCCATTTGATCACAGTGAAGGATAAAAATGGAGGGGAATTTCTAGAACAAAGCTAAATACATATTATCAACTTTGGAGTGATTACTCATTAGCATATGATAAGAACCAACCTATTGTTACTGAAACCTTCGATAGTAAAAATTTAACTCTTAAAAGAAATAAACCTTTATCGTTCGAAAGTCGAGCGCTATAAGCTGTACACGGTGTTAAGGTACATTTGAAAGATAAAAAAACGCCTTGGTGGCGATTTATAAATTATAACATTCCGTCTCACCGACTGACGAATGTAATTTAATCAAAGTTGACCAGATACTTTGATTTCAATCAGTTAACGGAAGGGATTGAGGACGACATCCAGGCTTATATTACAAAAACGTTGGGAGGTTAAATAAGATGGATATTCAACAACTGGAGGATTTTTGCCGGCCTTTTTATGAGGAAAAGGATATGATGCATAATTTGGATCATATCCATCGTATTTTAAAAATGGCTCAGCAAATTGCCAAACCGTATGAGAAACAAATTGATCAAGAGGTCCTGACCGCGGGCGCATACTTTCACGGAATCATAAACAAGGAAGGAAACCGAAACAAAATCCTTAACTTTCTCGATTCCCAAGGAGTCAGCAAGGGGAAAATGCAAGCAATCCTGCAAGCGGCTGAGGGATCGCAGAAAGACATCATCCCAGAAACATTAGAGGGAAAAATCCTGCATGATGCTCATTTGCTTGAAGGTGGTAAGACCTTTCTCATCGTGAAGTCGCTGATCACAGGTTCTTCGCGAGGACAGTCACTGGAAGAAACCATTCGTATTGTTGAAGAGAAGCTGCTTGATCGTTTCACCTGTGTGCTTCCTGAAAACAAGGCTCTTTACAAAGAAAAAGAAAAGTTTGCAAGAGAGTTGATTCAAGAGTTGAAGCCTTATCTTTAGAGAGGTTTATCTCTAAAGGCAGAAAGAATGAAAAGTTGTAGAATATAGAACTTTTCTTAGCGTCCTTGTGGCGCTTTTTATCTAGCTGGTCTGGAAGAATAGAAAAAATACAAGACAAGAAAGAAACGGAAAAGATAAAATAGAATCAAAGTCAAGATCCTGTAAAAGTTATTTTTCCAATATAGATACAAACAAGGGGGACATTATATGATTTCTGTTTTACAGACTTGCCAACCGCGCCCTGAGATATTGGCGGGAACATTTAATCCGGAAGTATTTACTGCTTCGCTCAGCCCGATCATTGATTTCTATCGTACGGGACGTAGCTCAATTGATAATATTTATACCAATGCACAACAGTTTTTTGATGAAGCGACCTATCCCACGCAAGGTCTGAAAACCACATTAACGGAAGTTTTCAGCCGTATTGCAGGTGATATGACAGTTCCTGCAATTCATCGTTTGGAAACGGCATTTGGTGGAGGAAAAACGCATACTTTGATCGCTTGTACCCACATTGCTTATCAGGGTAAAAAACTGGAAGGATCGATAGGAGAAATTCTCGATCCGAATCTTCTTCCTGCACCGGGTTCTGTATCCGTCGTTGGTGTGGCAGGGGATGAAATCCCGGTACATAAGTCAAAAGGGAAAGATCTCATTCCTTATACGCTATGGGGGGAGATCGCATATCAAATCGGTGGAGAATCTCTCTACAAAGAAGTAGAGGAAGAAGCCACTTCTTATGCCGCACCGGGGCGCACCTATTTTGATAAGGTATTTGGTGGAAGGAAAGTTCTTCTCATGCTGGATGAGTTGGCTCAGTACGCCGCGCGTTTGGAAGCTGCACGACCAGATGGTGCGAACCAATTGGCAGCATTTTTGATGACACTTCATGGTTATGTTCGAAATCATCCTGGGATCGCCATCGTTTTGACACTTGCCAGTTCCACAGATGCATTTGCCAAACAAACCGAACGTCTGGCCGAATTGATTGCGGTTGTTCGAGGAGAAGAAATCACAGAGGATGACGCGGTGGGAATCAGCGAAAAGGCAATCAAGGATATCACCAGCGTGGTGGCACGAGATGCGGTTCAAGTAACACCTGTGCAGGCAACTGAAATTTCTTCCGTTTTAGCGAAACGACTGTTTGTCTCCGTAAATCGTTTGGCAGCGAGAGAAACCGCAGAAGAGTATATGGCGATGTATCGCCGAAACAGTAATCTGCTTCCAGAGGAGGCAGCCAGTGAGCGATTCCGTGATCGGATGGTTGCCAATTACCCGTTCCATCCCACTTTGGTAGATTTCCTAAATAAAAAATTGGCCGAAGCTGAAAACTTCCAAGGAACACGGGGAGTGCTCCGCGTTCTGTCTCTCGCAGTACGGAGTTTGTGGAAAAAGCAGATTGATGTTCCCATGATTCATACCTGTCATCTGGACCTCCGGACCGAACGGGTTGTTAATGAGGTTCTTGGGCGGACGGGGAGTTCCGATCTTTTACTAGTGCTTAATGCCGATATTGGCAGCGTGGACACCGAATCGTTGGACGGAGGACTCAGTAACGCAGAGCGAGCAGATCGGAATAATCCTCATCCAGAGGGGCATCCGCTGTTCGAGTATACTTGGAAAACCGTATTTCTGCATAGCCTGGTGGGCAGGGATGAAGGGATTTCGTCCAAGATTTTCGGGATTACGGAATCGGAGGCATTGTTCAGTGTCTCGTTCCCCGGCATGACGCCGCCCCAGGTCCGCATCGCCTTGGAGGAGATCACAGAAAGTGCCTACTATCTCCGCTTTGAACAAGGAAAATACTACGCCAGCGACGAACCTACGATTAACAGCATCTTGGCGCGCATTCGTAATGGAGTGACCCATTCGCAAGTGAAAGGCTTGCTTGAAGATATGGCACGGAGGATTATCAAGGCTGACAAAAGCGGATTGTTCCATGTCGAACATGACGTTTCCCAACCGGACCATCTGCCGGATGAAAAAGGAAAGCCGATTCTTGGAATTGTGTCGCCCACGGTGGAAACGATCGATATTGAAGCCATGGTGACGATGAAGGGATCAAACCAACCGCGTATGCAACAAAATCTGATCTTCTTGCTAGTTCCTGAAACGGTCAAGATCGGGGAGACCAACCCCAGTCTGGAATTGTTACCGGGACAGGGAGCCAAGTCGGAGGATGTTCGTCACCGATTGGAGGCCATTGCCCGGCAAGTTCTGGCGATGCAGGATCTGATAAAGAAGCCGCAAAACTTCGGAGTTAATCCAAAGCGGCTGGAAGAGAGTGGCTTCAGCAACCGGAAGGCAGAGCGGGAGCATGCGCTCATGACCGCTGTTGCGGATATCTATACCAGCCTGTATTATCCGTCTACAGCCGGGCATATTGTCCGTAAGGAAATCAAAACAACCGGCGGGGAAAGCGGGGCATCCTTCATCGAACTGATTCGGGCGGCACTCATCGAAGCCGGAGAGTTACTTACCGAGCAAAACAACAACCGGTCCGACCTTATCAACCTCAGCAAATTGTTTTTTGAACGTGGGGACACGGTCACTGTGGAAGAGCTAAAACATTCTTTTGCTTGTATCCGAAGTTGGCCGGTGCTAGCCAATGAGGGGATTTTGGAACAACTGATTCGCGGTGGAGTACAAAAAGGAGTCTGGTGTGTGTTTCGTATGGACTCTTCTGATCAATCACGACCAGACGAATTTTATCACGAGAAAAATGATGTACCAATGGGTGTAAACCTGATGTCGGCCTCATATGCTCTCATCACTCCTCAAGGCGCTAAACGGCGGGGGTGGTTTGATGAGCGGAAGGTTGATCCGGAGGTGTTGAAGCAACATATTTATGAAGTAGTAAATAAGGAAGGAAGCGTAAGTGTTCAGCAGATTGAAGAGATCGTTCAGCAAAACGTAGGAGAAGTGACGCGCAAAGAGCTGGATGACACCGTTGTTTCCTTATTAAAAGCTTCTAAGCTCTATGCCTGCCAGAATAAGGGGGATACTTGGAATAAGTCTGACCTGATCTCAGGTTCAAAAGCATTTCAATATGTCCCGCTGTCCCAGGATGTTTTGGTCACCAAAGCCAAGGCAAAGGAAAACGGCTGGATTGATGATGATCGATCCAACCGCATCCATATTCAAGGGGATGAAGCTCTCGAAAAAGTATTGCCTCTTCTTCGGCGGATGGGTAGTCTCTATAACAAAGGCGGCAAAACAAAGGTCGATTTTCTGGATCTGTATTTCAGGATGCCGGCGGGTGGAGCGTTGAGAATTCAGTTGGAGGATGCATCCCCGCAAACCATTAAGTCACTGGGAGAATGGTTTGAAGTGCTTGATGGAATTGTAAAAAATGGGGAGCAAACTGAGGTTGAACTCGATGTTGCGGATCCGGCCGAAGATTGCCCCTTTGTGAAGGAGTTGGATAAAAAGTAGGTGAGGTAGTCGTTATGGTTAATCAAATCACTGCACAGGACCGGGAACTGGAACGGGACTTTCAGCACCGTATCCTCCCGGAGCTGGATCATGCTCCTTGGGTTCTCCGGCTGACAGAGTACAAGGACAAACCGGCTCCTGTTTTGGTTATTAAGAAACGGATTTACACAGGTGACAGTCCTTATGGGGGTGAACAGGCTGAAGGCAAATCGATGCTTAAAGACCAGGGGCTGCTGTATGGTCAGCCCCTGCGCCGCTGTTTGCCAGCTCTCAGAAAGATTCTCAGCAGGGTAAATGATGTTGCAGGAATTCCCTTGGAACTTCAGCGATTTTTTAACAAAGACCGAATTCAATACCGCGGCAACTTGCCTCTGGATGAAGAATCTGGAGCCAAGCTGGCGCTGATTTTCAAATTGCAGGAGAGGGTCGCCGACCTGGACCGCGTTGAACTGATCGCATGGCGAGTGGAACGATTTAGCAGGGAAGAGGCTGTCTATTGGTTTACTCGTACGACCCAGTACGGTGAGGCTGCCAGCCGCTGGGCATTGGCCGGTATGAGAATCATGCTAGGCGGACAGCCGGGAGACGAAGAGATTCAGCACATGTTGACTAAGCTACGTAAATAGAGAAATGGGAGAGGAGAAAATGACAACTCAGAACCAAACAAGAGCGGAAGTCCGATTTATTGAAGCGGGTTTTCCCTGTCACCAGGTGGGGGCGGAGACTCAGCGAGAGAGAGGAGCTAGTTCGGCGCTTCCGCCACTCTATTTTCTTCATGTCTGGTGGGCAAGACGGCCTTTGACTCCCAGTCGGGCGGCAATCTTGGGATCACTGTTGCCGGCCGGAACAAATCCGGACTGGTTCCTGCGCCAACTAGGGATAGAAAAGGTGCAAGCGATCGTGAATGGTGTGCCGTGGACACTGACAAAAAAATTGAAAGAACGCGTGAAGTCAGATGAATCCGGAGAATGGCTGCTTGTTGATGATGTCATTTCACGTGCTTATAGAAATGAAAAAGAGAGACGCGAAAAAAACTTGAAGATCATTGAACAGCTGTGTCAAAAAGATCTGGGTCTCAAACAACATCCGGTAATTGTTCGTTGGCAGGAAGAGTCTGTTCCATTGTCTGGATTGCTTCCGGAAAAAGGGATGAAGATTCCTGTTCAAAGAGTGGCAGCAGATCCAGCAAATGTAAATGAGCGTATTGAGTTTGCAAAATCAGATCGAGTGATGAATATACTTGGTAACTCGATCAAGTTGGATGAAGAAGATTTATACGGTTATAGCAGAGCTTATGGACATCATCCTACTCTTATTGAAAGACAGTTTACCGTATTTGACCCAACCGCTGGTGGAGGATCCATTCCTTTCGAGGCTCTTCGTTTGGGTTATAAAGTTATCGCCAATGATCTCAATCCGGTAGCAACTGTGATTCAGTATGCGACATTGGATTACCCTGTTCGTTTTGGTACGGGTCTTCTTGATGACCTGAAAAAGTGGGGTAACAAACTGATTACAACAGTTGAACAAAAACTGAAGAAAGTCACTCCATTTTCTCCACTTCCGGAAAGCGAGAGAAAACAATTAAGAGAACATTGTAAATCTTTCCCGGACTTGATATCTGAATTTGACGGGTTGGAAAAAGATCAAGTAGGTCTTTTGTTTTGTCGTCAAGTCACCTGTCCACATTGTGAAGGAGAAGCTCCTCTCCTAAATACCTCTTGGCTATCCAAAGAGGGAGAGAAATGGGCAGTTCGTATTGTTACGGATGGCAAGAAAAAAGGGGGGACAGTAAAATTTGAACCTTACCGTCTCCAAGGAAAGAAAGGTCCGAATGGAGAGGACCCTGATTTTGCCACCGTAAACAAAGGAGTTGGGCTTTGCATTCATTGCCGCCAGGCGATTCCATCGGAAGAAATTAAAGCACAGGCACGTGGAGAGTCGCCGTGGGGAACATGGAAGGATCGCCTGTACTGTGTCGTGGCGGTACGCTATCAACCCAAATTGGACAAACACGGACAACCGGAGCGGTATAAAAGTGGTACAAAAGCAGGAGAAATCAAGACAGAAAAAATCACGTTCTTCCGTGCACCCAACGAACAAGACTTGAAAGCTTTGGAAGAAGCCAGGCTCCAACTGGAACAGAGCTGGGAAGCATGGGATCAAGATGGATTAATCCCGACCGAGAAGATTCCGCAAGGCCATAAGACAATGGAACCATTACGGGCCGGAATGAATCGTTGGTGCGATATGTTTACGCCACGGCAGCTGTTGGGGCAACTGACTTTGGTTGAGGAATTGAACCGTCTTAAGCCACAGATTCTCAAAGAACTGGGCCAGGAGAAAGGCAAGGCGGTTGTCACCTATCTGCAGTTTGTGATTGATAAATTACTTGATTACAACAGTAAACAGACGCGTTGGATTTCTCAACGTAGACAACTTTCCGGAACATTTGGCCGCCATGATTATTCGTTAAAGTGGACCTTTGGGGAGATGATCTATACAGGACCTTATTCTGGTCCAGCTTGGGCTTTATCACAGGTTTTAGATGCTTATCGGGGAATTGCAGAATTGGTAGCTCCGCTTCATGAGAAATTACAAGGAGCTGCCCCACCTGTTACGATTCTCCATGGTACAGCGGCGCATACTGGAGTGCCGGCTCGTTCCGTAGATTTGATCTGTGTGGATCCGCCTTATTACAACAATGTCCAGTATGCTGAGCTGTCGGACTATTTCTATGTCTGGCAGAAGCGGACTTTATCGGACCTTTACCCTGATTTATTCGAGCGACGGCTGACCAACAAAACGGATGAAGCCGTGGCCAATCCGGCTCGTGATGGTTCCAATGAAAATGCCGCTCAACGTTATGAAGAACTGATGGGGGAAATCTTCTTCGAGTGTCGCCGTGTACTGAAAGATGACGGGATCTTGACGATCATGTTCACCCATAAAACACAAGAGGCGTGGGAAGCGTTGACACGTTCCTTGATTGAACAGGGTTGGACAATTACCTCGTCGATGCCGGTTGAATCTGAGTTTGCAAATTCACAACATATCATGAACAATGCCGCAGCTGCCAGCTCTATTTTCCTTACCTGTCGCAAAAGGGAGCAGGACAACCAAATGCCGACGACCTGGACCGGATTTGGCGGCACTGGTGTGGCGCAGCGTATTCGTACGGCTGTTCGTGAAGGACTGAAAGAGTTTGAGCTGCTTAAGCTCAATCCCGTGGATGAGATGGTGGCGTGTTATGGACGGGCGCTGCAGGTGCTGTCAGAGCATTGGCCGGTATTGGACGGAGATGAACTTGTCACCCCGATCCGGGCCATGAACGAGGCCAGTACGGTCGTGGCAGAGCACCAGATTAGCCGCCTGACGCGAGGGCGTCTCAAGGTAGAAGACCTAAACCCGGAAGCGGCGATGTCATTAACGCTCTACGGCATTTTTGGGCTGAATGAATTCCCTTATGACGAGGCATTGAACTTGTCACGCTCGTTGAACATCGCGCTGGAGATGCGTCCGGCAGGATACAGTGTTCAGAATCGGATGGTTGGAATCAACGACGCCAGCAGGGGCCGGAGCATCCGTGGTACAGATGCGGAAGATAGAGGCTTCCATGCGCCATTGGTACGCAAAGGTTCCAAATTGCGATTGGTAAAACCGGAAGAGCGTCATCCGAAGCGTTTGGCCAATCCCCAGACAGAGTGGGATCTGCTGCATGGCCTGATTCTTGCCTACCGGGAAGGTGATGTTCCAGTCGCTCGTGCATACTTGGCACAACATGCGAAGGAGAAAGGGCAGACCGTCTTGGACCTTTTGGCCGTCTGGACAGCGGAGATGACAGAGGAAGAGCTTCGACGGGAAGGTGAAGAAATCCTGTTCGGCTTGAGATAAGAATCACCGGCGGATCATAGATAGGAGGAACATCATGACCGAGATAAGAGAGAGTAGGAACAACCAAGGACTGAGATCACGCGAGTGGCTTCTCTCTTACAAGACCTCCTCCAACATGATCGGAGACAGGCCAATCAATATGTTACATGACTTTTACATTCCGGCACTCAGCCGCGCGGTTCGCTATGACCGCGTGGCCGGGTATTTCCGGTCCACTTCTCTGGCAGCCGCTTCCCAAGGATTTTCCGCCTTTGCCAATCAAGGTGGAAAAATGCGCCTGATCGTTGGTGCTGATCTGGAACCGAACGATGTAAAAGCGATCTTACAAGGAGATGCAAAAAGACTGTCGGAAAAGCTGACTGAAGAATTGGAACAGGCGGACTCTTGGCCGGAAGGTGTTCGTAACGGTGTGACATTGTTGGCCTGGATGGTGGAGAAAGGATATCTGGAAGTTCGGGTGGCTTTTCGGCTGCACAAAGATACCGGAGAGCCGATTTCCTTTGATTCGATGGAAGATGGTTATGTTCACGAGAAGTGGTTTGTGTTTACCGACGAATATGGGAACCGGATGTATGGAGCCGGATCGCTCAATGAGTCCAAAACCGCACTGCATCTGAATGCTGAGAATATTGATATCCATTGTGACTGGTGGGGAGAAACGGATCGGAAAAGAGTCGATGAAGCGGCTGAATCATTTGAAACGCTCTGGGAAGGGAAAGTTCGTCATATACGCGTGCTGACTCTTCCGGAAGCGGTTCGACGCCGGCTGGTTCGGTTTGCTCAAGACGTGAAAAGGCCGCTGGAAACCGACGGAACCAGCGAGATTCCCGAGCCCTCGACAAAAGCGGAAAAGGTTCAGCCGGATGGAATTCCTTCCGCGCTTGAGCGGCTGAAGTTCGCCGTGTTACGGGATGCACCCAAAATGCCGGGTGGGCGTTATGTTGGGTTGGAAACGGCACCGGTTGAACCGTGGCCCCATCAGATCATGGTTGTGCGTCGATTAGTGGAGAACTGGCCGTATTCTTATCTGCTGTGTGATGAGGTGGGTTTAGGTAAAACGATCGAAGCGGGACTGGCCATTCGTTGTTTGCATTTGGCGGGATGGGCCAAACGGATTTTAATCGCTGCCCCTGCAAGTTTAACCACCCAATGGCAGCGTCAGCTTGCCTCCAAATTATTGTTGTCTTTTGGCCGGGTGATGACACCGGGAATACGGCATCACTATATCTTGCCTGTTGAGGAGGACTTCACTTCTGGTTCGTTTTATGAGCCGAATCTCGTCATTGTGTCAACCGGCCTTATGTCGCGGCGGGAGAGGATCAAGCAACTGGAAATTGCTGAAGAATTTGACATCGTTTTGGTGGATGAGGCCCATATGGCCCGGCGGAAAAACCCTTCCAAGGGAGCAGAGGCCAATCCTCAGTTCGGTCATCTTTATACGACGATTCGGGATCACTTACGGGGACGGACGCGCAGTTTGTGGCTGGCCACTGCTACACCGATGCAGATTCACCCGGTGGAGGTTAGCGATTTGATCGCTTTGACGAATCGGGTGGGAGCATTTCAGTACGATCCTACATTGACCATGAAATATTACGAAATTCTCGGCAGGCTGCTACAAGGCGAGAAAATTGGTTCGGATGATTGGGATTTCCTGCGGCGATCCATTTTGGGAACCCGGCATCAGGATCATAAATATTGGGAGTTTTTGACCGATGTGGTTATCAGCGGTCGGATTCGAAGCGATGCTCGCCAGTGGTTGGAATTTAACCGGGTTCCACGCGGTACCAGAAACCAACAACTGATGTCCCGCTTAATCTTCAGTGCCTCACCCCTGTCCCGGGTCATGCTCCGCCATACCCGTCAATTGCTTGAGATTTATCGGGAAAACGGTGAACTGCAACAGAACCTAGCTAAGAGAGAAATCCGTGATCTTCCTCAAATCCGTTTTAATGCGCTGGAGCGGAAGATCTATGATCAGTTGGAAGAGTACTGCAAAGGTCTGGTGGTACAGATCGGCTCCCAAGAAGAGAACAAGCAGATGATCAGTTTCCTCCTCAGCTTTCTGAGGCTTCGATTTGCCTCCAGTTTATATGCATTTCAGAAAACAATCGAACGGCGTCTCAAGAGAGTGGAAGAGACGCTTCGGCATCAGTACAAAACCAATGGAGAAGAATATGACGGAAGTGGAATAGAAGATCTTGTCTTTAATGATGAGGTGGAGGAGGAAGACCCGGGAATCACTGACAAACTGTTGAAAAATCGGACGCCTGCTGACCTTCGGTGGGAGCAGGAACGGCTCAAAAAAATGCTCAAAGACATGGAAGAGTTACACGGTCAATCTTCCAAGATGCTGTTCTTGCTTAGAGAGCTGGATAACCGTAGGAACCGTCATACGAGGAGGATTCGCCAAACGGTCATTTTCACCAGATTCTACGATACGCTGGTGGATATCGTTCAGCGGCTCAAAAGAGCCGATCCTGAAATGCGAATCGGGACATATTCCGGAAAGGGCGCGGGTTATTATGATTCTCAAGCCCAAACATGGGTGGACACGGAGCGGGAAGAGGTCAAGGAACGATTCTTGCGCGGTGAAATCGATATCCTTGTCTGTACGGATGCCGCTGCGGAGGGGTTGAACCTTCAGACCGCCGATTTGCTCATCAACTATGATCTCGGCTGGAATCCGATGAAGATTGAGCAGCGAATCGGACGGATCGACCGGATTGGACAGAAGCACGAAGTTGTTTATGTGCTGAATCTTTGTTATGTAGACAGTGTGGAATCCATCGTTTATGGACGCTTGCTTCAGCGGTTGAAGGATGCTAACTTGATCGTTGGTACGCAGCAGCTTGCCTTGCTTCCGGTAGATCCACAGGATTTTCAGGAACTGGCTCAAGGTACGTTAACACCGGAAGAGCTGGAATCCCGTATTCGAGAGCGGATTGAAGAGCAACGTAAACATCTGGCCTATATGGAGATCAATCCCAAAGACTTATATGAGATTTATAAAAATATGAACGGCTTCCATCAGCGTTGGCAAGCTCCGGTCAATCTTCAGTCCATTTGGTCAACGTTAACCGAATCCCGATATCTTCAGGAATTGGGATGTAAGATCTTTGATGAAAATAACCTCATCCTTGAGATTAATCATGTGGATGGAGTACCCGATGGGTCTGTTTTAACGGTATCGAGGGAACTCTATGAGTCGGGTCTCCCTGATGGTAAAACCCGTGTGCATTTTGCTTCATATGGCGACCCGTATTTCGATGCGATCCTTCGTAAAACAGAGAAGATGAAGCTTCCTAGTTGCGTCAGGAGAATCTCAGTAGACATCCCCGACCTTCCTCATGTAGAGATGGTTGGGTATGCGGTTTTATGCAAAAAGGAAGATGGAAGCCGCGAAGTGCGGTTTATCAAAAAATGGGATGATTTGAAAGGAATTCGTCTTGCTGAAGGAGAGACTCTTAACGATCCTGAAATTGAACCTCTTCGTCAGCAATTGTACGGTCAAGCACTCGATGAGTTCACGTTTACTGCAGCGGTGAAACGAATCGAGGCCGAAAACACTCGCGCCGCAATGATTCAAGAAATGATGAATTTCTTGACCGGTCATCATTTGTTGGAAGAAAGAGCGAAAATCGCGGGAAGCAAGGCACGGTTCGGCTCAATCCTTCGCGATGTGATTTCTTTGGTTGAAGAACGCACAGAAGGAATCCATATTGCTGAGATGCCTGGGGATGTGCTACGTCAAGTAAAGGATGAAGTGCTATTCCCACTCAATGTTCCCAAATCCGGCCAAAACGTTACGGTTTTGGTACCCCCTCTTTTCTGTCTGACGTCAGTAGATTCTATTAAACGCATGGTGGATCGAATGAAGAGACAGGAAAAAGATATCAAGGTAAAAAGCATGATAACCACCTTGAAACGCGAAGCCAAAAATCGAATAGACTCGATTGTTTAGGGGAGAAATGGCTGTAGTCAAAGTAGGCTATAAACCTTCAGCGTTATCGGCACCTTGTCGATGGCGCTTTTTATTTTGATTTATTCAAAGTATCAGATGTGAATTTCCATAAAATCATAATGATAAATAGCTTGAAACTTTTAATTTGATATGAAATTATGTATAAAAATAAAAGAGGACATTTTTAGCTTAAGGAGGATTTTTGATGCAATACCTCTTAACTGAGTGGCTTCACAGCGTATAACAAAGGAATGATCCCCAAGACAGGTTCAGATAAATTGATTGGGGTAACGTGAAGCAGTGCTGTGGATTTTTGTTACCACCTTGTCTATAGTTAACTAGGGTCGCCGATAAAGAGAAAGACCTTGCTCCCATACATTACTTTACTTCCTATGAGAAACGTCTAGTTGGAGTACGTGTAATTGTGAAGGCAATCATTGGCGGATAAAAAATGTTCGGAAAGATATTAGCAAACCCACGACCTCTTCAAAAAGGATCGTGGGTTTGTTTGATTACAGATAAAAAAGGAGCTCACAAAACATGAAAATCCTTCACCGAACTGGGGATTAATTATTGGATTAGAACTTTTTGTGATAAGAAATGAACTCTACTTTCCATCATTTCCCGCTTGACATAATATATTGCTATAGACAAATACATAAGCGGATGGTGATAGGAATTTGAGAAGATTTTTTCCGTTTAATGTAAGTAAAGTTTTTCAACCCTTCATCATTGTTTTTCTCTTCGCATTTGTTTGCATAGGTATTTTGGGGAGTGGCCAAGCTTTTGCGACTGGGAGCAGCTTTAATGTCCCCCACGTGAATGATCACTTTGAAAAGGTTCAACAAGGGCCGACACCAACGAAGGAAAAGGCGATTACTACGGATTCATCAAAGAGCAACAAGCCCAGCCTTTGGGATCGTTTTACCGCTACCTGTAAAGATGCGTGGAATTGGACAAAGCAAACAGCTGTTCACCTTTGGAATAAAGGAAAAGAACTTTATTCCAAACATAAATGGCTGACAGGGTTCTTCATCATGATTGCCATTATCCGTATTCAAGCTCGCTTCAGTACGGGATTTTGGAAGGGTGTATGGGATGCTCGTCGATACTGTCACGGGAATAATCGATATGTTTCGGCATCCAATCAATACAGCCAAAGGGATTGCCTATGCTTTTTCACACCCTGTCCAGACTGAAAAGGGGATTTGGCAGGCCATCACAGATTCGTGGGAACGTGATGTGGTTCACGGAAATGCCGAAAGCCGGGGGCGATGGTTGGGGAACGTTGCTACGCAGATTGTCTTGTCCTTAGTTGGAACAAAGGGAGTTGATAAACTTTCCAAGCTGAGTGCCGTTTCCAAGCTCAGTAAAGCTGCGAAAATGAGTAAAATTGGACAGGCAGCCCGGATCAGCGAAAGATTAAACCGAGTCCAAGAAGTCTTACAAAAACTCCGTATCCCGCAAACTGTTTCCAAAGTAAGAGGCGCAGTTTCCGCATTGCGAAAGACGATCCTCCAGAATAAAGTCGCCGCTAAGAAGTTTGAAATCAAAACCGCTCTTAAAAGTGCGGAAAAATGTTTTGCCTACCAACCAACGCCGGAGTATTTTGCTTCTATTAAACTCAGTAATTGTTTCTATTCCCCAGATAAAGGTAGCGAGAATAGGGGGGATAATAAGGGTAATACAGGATCATCAACTATTGCGAAAACAGAATGGTTGTCAGAAGCAGATAGAACAAGAATAACCCAGGAAAACCTTGAGAAATATGGAGAAGAAAGCAAGTCTAAAAAGGTTTTTTCTCCAGCACCGGATGCAGGCACAGTTAAAGATGGACCGGATAATAAAAAGATATTAGTTTATTATGATGGGACAGAGAGAGCAATTTTAAACTCTGAATATGCTGGAAAGGAAGTGACTATAAAGGTTAATGGGGATGATATTAAGGTACCGTTTGACAATAATGGATTCCCAAATTTTTCTCGTTGGACTGATTACGAAACTAGATTGAGTCCGGATCAGTATCTTTTGAGTGATGGAACCCAGTTCAAACTATTAGACTATCGTCTAGCCAAGGATATGGAGACCAACGTAAAATTGAGAAGTGATATTGATAATACCTTTTTGGAAGTACTTGAAAAAGGAATAGGAGAAAAAAATGCACCTGGAATAGCCAAATTGCAAAAATTTATTAATAAAAATTCTATAATAAAAGATAATTTAACATCACAGGAAATAAACGATTTAGCAGCGGGAAAAGGTAGTTCTACGATTATTGATAAATTAAATAAAAATCCCAAACTCAAAGAAGAATTCCTCAAAGCGAACCGCGATTGGGTAAAATCAGGAAAAGATCCTATAGGTTATACATGGCACCACCATCAAAATGAGGGTTTAATGCAATTAGTGAAATCACGAGTTCATGGAAATATTAGACATACCGGTGGTCGACAAATTTGGGGGGGCGGCCGTTAGTAATTACAAAGGAGGAATTGACATGGATGAAAAAATGAAATTACAAATTATTGAAGCTATCAACAAAAACAAGGATACTGTCATTGATCGTTTTCGTTTTATGTTTCAATACCCTTTTCATCCAGATGCCACATTTATACTTTTGGAAGTAGATGGGTATTCTGGGGATTTTGGAATTTCTGTCACTCAGATGAGTGGTTGGGGAAGACAGTTAAATACCAATGCTCATGGAGAAGACGATTCAGACTTAGCTGGATTTATTTTTCATATATACGATAACATAGATCAAGATGAGTCAGAGATTGTTGAAGACGATGAATTAGTAGAAGAGATAGATGAATTTGCAAAAGACTATCTAGTTACTTTCTTTAAAAAGTGTTTTGATGAGGCTGGCGGAAAACAATCCAAGATCCCTTATTATTTATTTTACCCGAACTCTGGAGATGCATATGATTTGTTAAATGACAAGTGGACATACCCACAATGAGCATCTTTGATAGAGTTTTGTTTGTTACCCTGTAATACTCAAATCCCCTAACTGAAGTGCACCCCTTAAAGTAGGCACAGGGAAAAACTGTGATTACTTTGAGGGGTGATTTTCATGGTAAGGAACAGACCTAAATATAAGACATACAGCTTTGAACTCAAAAAAATAAGGTAGTAGAAATGAGGCACAAGGAACTTCCCGGTGAATTAGTCGTTATTTCTCATTCCCCGTCTTTTTAAGGAACAGCCGATTCCCTTTTCGAAATGGTTGAGATAAAGGAGAATAAAAAAGAGCTACCCCTTAAAGGTAGCCATGTTTCCGGGGAAATTGGATTTGGTTTAGCGTCTTCATTTCTTTATTCGTAAGAAGGAACGCATTTTTGTCCATTTATCATCAATGAAAGGAGTAAAAAGATGGGAATTGACGAAAACATTATGAACTTTATTTACGGGGAGAAAAAGCAAACTCCTCTTCAATATCGAGAAGGAGACATCGTTCCTGTAAGAATCACCAAATTAGTAGATTTCGGTGCGTTCTGTGTCACCAAGGATGAATACCTCACATCCGGACTCATTCATATCTCCAAAATTCCTACAGACCTCCATCTCCATACGATGCAGGTAATCGATGCGGAGGTGATCCGAATCAAGGAAGAAGATAAATTGGAACTCAGCTTGCTCTTACATGAAAAAAAGGACACCCCCTTCCAAGTTCTTTCCAAGATAAAAGAACCGTTGCCAGAAAAGACAGTACCCAATAATGAGGTTGAGGAGATAATTCAGTATCTGTCCAAGGAGTTCGGTATAGTTTCAGAAGAATCGAAAAAGGAAGTAGAAGAGATGGTGAAGGCTATGGGGGTGTTCCGGTTTACTATGATTCTGAACAAAACCCTTCCTGATTTTAAACGGGATTTGGTGTATCACTTCTTAAAAGAGATGAAGAAAAGGCGGGATGGTCTTTAACCCGAATCGATTCCGTTTTACTCGTCACCTCCGGGAACGAATTGCCGAACGGTTAGGACCGGATCGTGATGGCCGCGATATTGAGAAACTTATTCAAGAAAGCCAAGTCGTTCTCCAAACAGAGGATCACCTTTATCTTTATCATCCCGAAGAAGATATTCGCTTCCCCTGTGTGAAAACCGATGATCAATGGGTCATTAAATCTGTTATTGTTAAGGGAATGTCGATGGAGGCGAAATAGCCAATTCAGAGATTATGGGACGAAGTAATGCCGTCCCATTTTTTTAACGTTGACGTGATATCCAACTAAGGAACTCTCGAACAACTCGATCTGGGTTAGTTTTACAATCATCTTCTGCATATTCTTGAATATTAACCAGATTATGTTTTTGAAACCATCTTGTTCGCTCAGCATCATCTATGCTACTTTGATGAGTATGGTCACTAATGACTTCAAGGATTCCCCACTTTCCTTGATAGCAAATTAGGAAATCTGGTTCTCTTCGACCTGGGCCACATCGGGCAAGAGGAAGCGGAAAAACTAGGCGGTCCTTACGTTTTAGAAAGGATTTCATAATTTCTAATTCAGCTTCAGAGCGAAATCTCATTCCATCATAAGGAATCATAGGATAAGTCGAACTATCAAAGCTTGCTTGATTATTAATTCCTTCTCCTGCGAGGTAGCAGAATGCTTTTTCCTCCCACCCTTCATAAGCAGAGCTTAATTGAGGTGTAATTTCTAAATACCAAAAATCCTCGTCCAAATCCTTTGGATACAAAATTTTAAATACTTCTTCCAATCGCTTTACGACCTCTTCTGTATAAAAAGACAAATGAAGAAAAGGGACGTGGAGATGCCCAATTACCCAGAAACAATTCCAACGGTTGGAATATTGATTGGTTGTCTCAAAAGACAAAGTTGCAAGTGTAAGGTGCATTGCAATCTTTCGATCAAATTCATTTCCGAGCTTTGATAAATATTGAGTAGCTGTTAATCGGAGATCTTCTTCAAAACTCATAAAGTACCTCCTCGTTTAGTGAATCTATCCTTTATTTTAAAAGGTTTAAATGAGAGGTGGAAGAAAAATATAAAAATTTAAGCAGGGAATGTCTTTAGTCTTTTTTGTAGTTGTTCGAAATTTACTCATAATTGGGATAAGATGAATTTTGTTCGAAAGCATGAATTCAAAAACATATGATCAAACAATCCAGGAAAAAGATATTTCATTTATTGTTATCGTGTCCCGTCATAGTGGAAAGTGGCTATTTTGGAAGCATAAAGATCGTAACACATACGAGTCACCAGGCTGCAGAAGGGAGGAAAACGAAAGCATTTGGCAAACGGCACACAGAGAATTTTACGAGGAATCGGGAGCAATTGATTATGATTTGATAATGATCAGCCCATATAGAATTGATGAAAAATGTGGGATGTTATTCTATGCAGGTGTGAAGAAATTGACAACATTGCCGGACAGCGAAATCGAATCAATCCACTTTTTCGATGATATCCCGGTGCAATTGACTTATCCGGAATTGGAACATGAGCTAATGGATCGAATTAAGATAAATTTATCGTGTGAGGGTCATGATCAATCTTAATTATGCCGACTAGCAGTTTTATATCGTGTTTGCTCTTAAAAGCACCTTTTAGAAGGAGCTGCCATGAAAGCAATGGTAGCATTTTTTGCATTGCAAACCAAACAAATATAACTGCAAACAAGACTGCAAACATAACTGCAACGAACTGCATTTATTAATGGTTTATCAATATTGTTTGATGTTTACAAAACTATTGATCTTACTGGACTGGCTTTATTTTCATTTACCCTTATTTCCCCCTTTTTCCTCGTTTAAACTAATTCCTAAACCGCGTGTCGGAGGTTCGAATCTCTGGGCGCGGCATAAGAATAAGACTTGATAAGACTTGGGTAGAGCCAAGTTAATGCCAGTAGGAGCAGCTATAAACCGGAGAAGGAGTAGAATGTAATGATGGTATCTCTTCATTTTTCACAGCTGAGCTGAATATATTAAATAAAAAATGTTGATAATATTAAGGCTTATTTACTGTCTTTAGCATTTGTGATAAATTGGAGGTAGTTGGAGATGAGTGAAAAGGAGACTGTTATAATGAGTAAAATAAACCTAAACCAAAGGTCTTCTTTTTCCTATCATTTTTATGGGGATCCAGAAAAAGCGGAGACTGTGCTTACAAAAATTGATGATGTCGAAAAAAAGATAAAATGGTTTGTCAATTATATCAGGTATTCATTAGCGAAAATACAAAGTGAACTACTGGATTTATGGAAGAAGGGGCATATAGAAGAAAAAAAAGCAGTTTTGTACTTAATTGAGCATTATCAAATTGAGAAGTGGATGGAAGAGAAAGGTCTTGCGATCCTACATTCTCTAATCAAAGAACTCCAATCTAAGGAATTTAATGATACAGAAATTTCCTATTTGGAATCAGTATTGGAGCATCAAATTGAAATAGCAGTTGATTTTATGATTTCGAGTAGAGTTAGTCCAGTTGTTAAATTAGATCAGATCGAAATTCTTATGAATTATATTAAAGAACTCCCTTTTGATCTTAAATTCGAAATGAATTTAGATTCCTTTACAATTAAAAAAGTAAAAATCAAACAAATTTCTATAATCGATGATTTAGAATTTACAAGGCGTTTTAGATTTATGAATCAAAACAAAGAATGTATTGGAAATAAGTGTAAAAATTATTCTATAATATCTCGATATGATGGTGAAAATCATGAGATTCGAAGAGTTAGTTTCAAAAATAACCTTAGAAGAAATATGTTTGGTCGAATTGAAACTTAAAAAACACATAGATGACTTCTTAGGTGGATCAGTTGGTATTCAACTATCTTTTACCACTAATGAAGTAAGTCAAAAAGGAAGATTAATAAACATTCCTTTTCGATTAAAAGTTGAAGTATTAAAGGATCAATTAACTGACCAATTAACTGACCAATTAACTGATCAAAGTGAGGATAGAGAAAAACTATTTGTAATTCAACTGAAACTAGTTGCTACATATAAAGTAGATGCCAATGAAGAAAGTATACTAGATATAAATAAGCTGGAAGAACAGTTTAAAATATTTTCAAAGAAGCAAGTTCCGGTCGATGTCTGGCCTTACGCGAGAGAAATTGTTAGTAACATGACAGTAAAAATGGGTTTACCACCTCTAATTATTCCAACCTATCAAAATCTATAATGTAGAGGAAGACAATGAGCTTGAAATTCTATGGTAAAACACCAAGAAACCATTTGCTAACAACAGAGTTAATGGAATTAGTACGGAAATATCCAGACTTATTTATGGCACTTGCGAACATTTTTGATAAATATAAGAAACAATCAGAGGCTGTGAATTGGAGACAAATTGAACGTTATATAAGAAGTCCACGTTTAAGTTTACCAGAAATAGTATGTAACCAGGCGAAAGAATTGATGCAAAAAGTTTATGATGCTTCTGAAGATGAATTTATTGATATTCGCTCCCAGTTTTTAGAAGAAGTCATAGATTACTTCGGACCATTTACTCCAAAATTTATCTCTAAAGCAAAATATCGTGAGCCGTTAATTATGGATCAAGATGAAGTTGTTGGAAAGACTGATGCACGTTGTGATGTTGTATTTTATCATGAAGATAAAGTAACACTTGAAATGATTGAATGTAAAGCGAATTTAAAAACTTTCGTAACAAAATCCTTAGATTTACTAGATCCTAAGTTCAATCGTGGAAATAAAAAAAAGATAGATTATCTTTGCGAAGTTCATAGATATTTATGCGAGAATTATGCTGAACCATTTGTATATATCGCGTTTTATAATAAAAATCTGGAAGTTACACAAGAAAGAGAAAACGTTAAAAGATGGGGAAAAGACTTTTTACGCTTTTTAGATTCGGTTTCTATTTATAATATTGTAGTGAAACGTTCAAGCATAAATTTGTAATATAAGCCTAACTAACTTACTTAAGTTGCTTCAAAGCAATATATATACCAGATACCTCATTATATTAGACCTATTACTTCACTAACTAGATTGTCGTAATAAATTAATGTGATCAGTGATTTCATTTGCAAAAATGAAAAGAGGATTCAAACTAAAAAGCGACCAATTTTAAAGGTCGCTTTTTAGTTTGAGGTGTTCCTTCAATTAGATTCAGCTTAATGACCTCCAAAGTCCAGACCTTTTAAGCCGTATTTGAGAAAATGTAAAAAGGTATGTTCTTTAGACGGGGTCGCTCATTTTTTCAAACAAAACTGCAAACATAATTGCAAACATACTATATTGCCAATGGTTATTTGTATTTGATACGAATTAACAAAACCCTTGATGAATTTGGATTCTGTTCTTCTTATTTCCCCCATCGCCTTACACTGGCAGTGATGAGGTCAGCGGTTCGAGCCCGCTATGCTCCACCAACCAAACCCTCGGCATTCCGGGGGTTTTCGCGTTTGTAAGGAAATGGAATCGGGTCCAAAATGGCCGTTTGACCACATTTTGACCACACACTTGAGGTAAGTAGATGGCATTAGAAAACGCTAGAGTACCAAGGGAAACGCCGCTTTATGATGCTATCAGGGATCTTTGGGCTGGATGTGGTCAAAATGTGGTCAAGCTACATAGTCATCGGTAATGATGTTGTAGTTGCGCTACACGGATTTGTCTTTATTAAAAAAGCACCCTACTGGGTACTCACTTTTTGTTTTCTTGTTTTTTGTGCTAATTGCTTATATTTGTTTAATAACTCTTTATGGCTAGTTGATACTTTTAACCCATCTTGGTCATTGATCTTAACGGGTTGTACTTTAATCGTTACATAATGGTCCTTTGGCGATTTTTCAGGATGAAAAGCATAGAGCACTCTCATCACTTTGAATACAGAAGCCCCATCATTTTCAAAGATACCAATATACTCTTCTTCTTAATGAACCCCAAAAGTCC
>NZ_JPST01000003.1 GCF_000763315.1 Thermoactinomyces daqus
ATTACAGGAATGCTCCTTTTTACTTTCTAAGCATATCACCCAGGATCTTCTCCCATTTCTCCGTACCCAAAGGAGAATCGAGCGGCTGGGAATAATGCCCTCTCGTTTCCGGAGCCACCGGTGTTGTTGCATCAAGAATCATTTTATGCGTAATGCCGGCCGGATTGGAGCCGGGGTCAAGCGGAAGAACCGACAGATCCGGAATGATGACGGCATCGTGTTTCGGGTGCATCTTCGTCGATAAAGCCCACATCACCTGCGGAAGATTAAACGGATCGACATCTTCGTCGACGACGATGACAAGCTTGCAATATCCCAAACCGTGCGGTGTCGTCAACGCCCGCATCCCCACCGCTTTGGCAAAACCGCCGTAACGGCGTTTGGTGGAAATAATGGCAACGAGGCCATGGGTATACATGGCATTGACTGCGACAATTTCTTCCGGGAACGCTTCTTTCAGTTGTTGATAAAGAGGAACGCACGTGTTGATGCCGATCATATAATCGACTTCCGTCCAGGGCATGCCTAAATACAGATGTTCAAAGATGGGATTTTTACGGTGGTACACGCGTTTGATCTGGATCACAGGCATGCTTCTCCCGCCGGAATAATGGCCGGTAAATTCTCCAAACGGACCTTCGAATTCACGCACTCCGGCCAGGATTTCCCCTTCCAATACCACTTCTGCACCCCAGGGGATATCGAGATCGGAAAGTTTCGCTTTGACGACCTTATACGGTTCTCCTTGAATGGCACCGGCCATTTCATATTCGGATTGATCGTATAAGAGCGGTGTGGCGGCAACAGTGGAAATCACCGGTTCACAACCGAGCGCAATCGCAACCGGCAAATTTTCGCCCCGCTCTTCCGCCTGCCGCAAATGAATGCCAATATCGTGTTGCGGAACCGGTTGAATTCCCAGACGGTCTTTTCCTTTTACCTGCATTCTGTAAATCCCCACGTTTTGCTTGCCGAAATGCTCAGGATCATTCACATCGCGCGAGATGACACAGGCTTTGTCAATATAAAAACCCCCGTCGCCCTGGTTTAGACGAAACACAGGAAGAATCTCGAACAGGTTGATGTTTTCCGTAATTTCAACTTCATGAAAAGGAGCGGTTTCTTCCCGCTGGACGGGAACCGGAAACTGGCTGTAGCGACGGGCGAACTCAAAAAACTGTTCTTTTAGCGGCGTATTTTTGGGCAGTCCCATCATCAGAGCATGATTCGGCCAAGAACCATGGAGATTCATGACCACGCGGGCATTTTTGTATCCGTATATATTATTGAACAAAAGTGCGGGGGTCTGATCTCCCAGATTGCTGATCGCACGGGCTGCCGCCCCGAGATCAGGCTCGGGTTTCACCTCATCACTGATCGTCAGCAGTTGCCCTTCTTTTTCCAATGTCGCCAGAAAGTCGCGCAAATCTTTATATGCCATCTTCATTCCCTCCCTTTGATTGCGAATGCATTCCTTCCCATCTCTTTGCTCCCGGCAGATGAATTCCAAACTGATCAAGCGCCCGAAAAGCGATATGGTCAACCAGGTCATCCAAATTTTTGGGAAGATTATAAAAAGCAGGCATCGGCGGGAAAATAACGGCTCCCATTCGCGACAGTTCCAACATATTTTCAAGATGAATGGTACTGAGAGGGGTTTCCCGCGTCATCAACAAAAGCTTTTTTCTTTCTTTCAGAATGACATCGGCGGCACGGGTCAGGAGATTATCTGCCAACCCGATGCGGATGGAAGCCAGGGTCTTCATGCTGCATGGAGCAACAATCATCCCGTCAACCTGAAAAGATCCGCTCGATATTTTGGCTGCCTGATCCTTGTAAGAATAAGTATAGTCCGCAAGTTTTTCCACATCTTTAACCGAGTAAGGTGTTTCCAACCGGATGGTCGCTGCGGCCCACGGAGAGAGAACCAAATGGGTTTCCACTCCAGCTTCTTTCAGCAACTGAAGGGTGCGCACCCCGAAAATCGCCCCCGTGGCACCGGACATCCCCAATATAATCCTCATCCCGCCCCTCCTTTCTATCAATCAACGCTTTTTTAAAGTAGCCTTTACAAATTTAAAGTATACTCCTCTTTTTGCCATATTTGAAATATCTAAAAAACATACATATAATACTTTTAAAGTATATACTAAGAGGTCTGTTGATTAATTAAATACAAGAATGGGATGGAGTGATTTTTGAACGTTGGCAACCTCCATCCTGACTTCTGAACGGAGAGAAGGAGAACGAATGGATATTCGCCAGTTAAAATATTTTGTTGCCATCGCCGAAGAAAAAACGATTACAGGTGCGGCGAGACAGCTTCATATGGCACAGCCTCCGCTGAGCAGGCAGCTGAAGAGAATGGAAGAGGAGCTGGGGGTTACTCTGTTTGAACGGAATAAAAAGAAATGCTTGACGCTTACCCATGAGGGCGAACTGTTTCTGAAAAGAGCAAAAGAAACGCTCAATCATCTGGAAACGGCCATTGTGGAAGTCCGGGAGTTAAGGGAAAGGGTCAGCGGAACCCTGGCGGTCGGGTCCACCATATATTGCGCTTCCTTGATGCTGGAAAAAGTGATGCTCCTTCGGAAACGCAATCCCGCTCTCACCTTCAACATTTGGGAAGGGGAGTCTCCCCGTTTGCTTGAGCTATTGGAAAGCCGACAGATTGAAATCGCGATTGCCACCAGTTCGGTTTCCGGGCGCAATATCGAAAAGCGCGTTTTGCCAGCGGACCCCTGTGTTCTTGTTTTGCCGGAAAAATGGACGGTTCCGTACGACACATATACGGAACTGGCCAATATCTCCGACTTGCCCCTGATTCTGCTTCGTCCCCTGCACGGCAAAGGGTTGTATGATCAGATCATCAATGAGTTTCAACGTTTGGAACGAGAACCGAATATTCTGTGCGAATGCCATGACTCCGCCATGCTGCTCAGTCTGGTCTCAGCCGGATTCGGTGCAACAATCCTCCCTTTGTCCATGCTTTCACTCAATCCTTTCGGCAATTTTAAAATTCTCCGTTTCAAGAATGATCCTTTGGTGATGGAACCGGCTGTCATTTGGAGAGCCAACAGCTATTTATCCAGATCAGCCAAGGAGTTTTTGCATTTGTTTTAGTTTCACCTTATGTTAGAATAAAACCACCAAATGTTTGTTCCTTCCAGATAAAATGAAGGTGGTGCAACCAGAAATTGGCTGACAAACCTGTAGCATATGGCGGGCAAGCGGTCGTTGAGGGCGTGATGTTTGGCGGCCGTTATGCACAAGTGACCGCCGTGAGGCGAAAAACTGGGGAAATCGAGTTTTTTGAGGTGAAAAAACAAGGACAACCCGGCTTGAAGTGGTTAAGCAAAATTCCGCTTGTGCGTGGAATTGTTGCTCTGGTATTGGCCAGTGCCTCCGGGGCAAAGCATTTGCAGTTTGCATCTGACATGTTCGAACGCGATCATGATGAGGAAGCGGAATCAGCCGATGAGACCGTACAGGAGAATCAATCAAGTTCCAAATGGGGGATGATTCTCGGTGTCGCCATGGTCGGCATTTTGTCCCTGCTCATCGGAAAAATGGTCTTTACCGCCCTGCCCGCCTTTCTCGCCAGCATCCTGTTTGACCGTTTCGTGCATAGTATGTTTTTGCAGAGTTTAATTGAAGGAGCCATTAAAACCATCCTTCTGCTTGCCTACCTTTGGGGCATCTCATTTACCCCCTTGATCAAGCGCGTTTTTCAATACCACGGTGCCGAGCATAAAGTGATTACCGCCTTTGAACGAGGGGAAGAATTAACCGTAACGAATGTGCAAAAACATTCCACGCTTCATTACCGCTGCGGAAGCAGTTTTATCATTCTCTCGATCATCGTCGGTGTCATCCTCTACTCATTTTTCACTTACCATAGCGTATGGGATCGCATCCTGATTCGCCTGGCGCTGATTCCGCTCGTAATCGGCCTTTCCTACGAGCTTTTACGGATGACAAACGCCGTTAAAGATATCCCGATTCTAGCCTGGCTCGGATATCCGGGACTTTGGTTGCAAAAATTGACAACAAAAGAGCCGACCGACGATCAGGTGGAAGTGGCAATTGCTGCGTTTAACCGCATGCGGGAACTGGACGCCCAAGCAGAAGCACGCCTGGCCAACGGCGTTCAGCGCACCACGCCAGCATTTAATTAAAAAGGGGTGGGGTTGATAATGAAATCAGCCAAAGCTTGGCATTACCTCATTCTCGGCTTGGCAGGTCTCGGTTTTGTGGTTCAGCTGATCAGGGCACCCTTCTCGATTTTGCTGCCTGTGATCATTATTGCGCTGATCTATTTCCTGTTTAAGACACCCCCACAGTGGTTGCTCAGATTCACTTCTGCCCATCCACCGCTCGCGAAAAAAAACAAAGGCAAAAAAGCCCGCAAAAAGAAAAGGCCGTTTCAGGTGATTGACGGAAACAAAAAATATTAAACTCCCCAGCCACCGCCTAGGACTTGCGGAATAAGGGCTGTTTTTTACCCGTTTCCGGCCTTGTCACCAGGGCGCAGATTGTAGGAAATCCCCTGTTTTTTCGCGCGGTCGGCCAAATGTTTGCGGTAATCCCATGTACTGAAGAAACTCTCTGCTGCCCGGGCCCCCGCCTGAAACAGCTCCCTCTTTTTTTCTGCCGATAATGAAAAATCAGTTAATTTAATCCCCAAAGTGGGCACTTGAATCGTCCGCACCCCATCGTGTTCCTTAATGTAGCGGTTATCATGCGCATCCATCATGGTCAAAAAAATGGAAATAAACATGCTGAACGGCCCCTCGATTTCGTGAAAAGCTTTTTCATCCGGTGAAAAAAGCCGAAAACCGAGAGTGGGCCAGCGTGGATTTTCCCGGTCAAAGATCCAGACAGGGAAATTGCTCAGGACTGCACCATCCACGATATAGCATGGTTTTCCACTCGGTTTGTGCAACAGTTTCACCGGATCAAAAAAATAAGGAATGCTGCAACTCATGCGAACCACTCTCGCCACGGAAAATGCTCCGGGATCATACCCATATTCCGTCAAATCATGTGGCAATACGAGCAAACGCCCGCGCGTGATATCCGATGCGATCAGGTGAACAGGCACCTCTTCCCCGAAATCATCGAAGGTGGCAATCCCCTTCTGCAAAAGGAGTTTCTCCACCCATTTTTCCAGGGCATCGCCGGAATAAAATCCTTTCTTAATCCATAAGCTGAGTGCCGGTCCCAGATAGGGAATACGCCCATACCAAGTCCGGATTAAAAATTCAGAAAAATCCTTTTGAAGCAAGATCTCATACAATTCCTTCGCCGTGTATCCGGCTGCCGATAACGTCGCAATCATGGCCCCTGCGGAAGTGCCGGCCACCTTTTTCCATCTGTATCCATGATCTTCGGCCACAGACAGGGCACCGACAAGCCCGATCCCCTTCACTCCCCCGCCTTCAAAGACAGCATCGGCCCAAACCTCATTTCCTTCCATCCCCATCCTCCTAGCAAAAAATGAATGAAAAAACCCAAGGACGAGTCCATGGGTTAGCGTGATTCATCATCAGCGTCTGCTTCTTTTATTGTATGCAAATGTTTTACCAAATCCGGATTATTTTCCAATAACCGAACCAAATTTTCGATACAGGTGATTGAATCCCAGCTCAAATGGTGTTCGATGCCTTCAACATCATGGTAAATCTGTTCCTCGCTGACGCCGATCAACCGCAAAAATTCCTCCAGCAAATGATGGCGGTCAACCAGCCGTTTTCCTATTTTTTTCCCTTTGGGGGTCAGAACCAAACCACGATATTTTTCGTAAACAAGATAATTACTCTGATCCAGTTTTTGCACCATTTTCGTGACAGATGAGGGGTGTACCTCCAACGCTTCGGCAATATCGGAGACTCTTGCGTATCCCTTTTGTTCAATTAACTTGTAAATGTTCTCCAAGTAATCTTCCATACTCGGTGTCGTCATTTAAGAGGTCCCCCTATCCGTCCAAAATTGATTCTCCATGCCATGCCTCCCGTCTCAAGCGGTTTATCGCGTCAAAACGCCATGGCGTGTGATTGTGGCCACCAGATTTTGCCCCAGTTCTTCCAATCGCTTTTGCAATTTTTCATCCTTGAGGGTTCCGTCCGGATTAAAGGCCATATAAGATTGGGGAACCGACGGCATCGAGGGCAGAGGCCAAGCATGCAGTGTACGGCAGATGATATTTAAAGTATTGACTGTGTTGGTTGCCCCCATTGCCCCGCCGGCAGTGCCCACCAAAGCGACAAATTTCCCTTCAAGTTCGCGTGCACCGATAAAATCAAGGGCATTTTTCAAAACCCCGGAGATGCTGCCGTGGTATTCGGGAGAACCTAGGATAAATCCATCTGCTTCCAACATTTTTTTCTTAAACAAGTGAACATTGTCGGGATAAGTGGATTCATCCGAACGAGCGTCATAAATCGGCAACGGGTTTTTCCGCAGATCAAATACCTCGACCTCGGCTCCGGCCTTACGTGCCGCTTCCGCCACGATGCCTACAGCCAGATGGGTTGTCGAATTGGTGCTCAAACTCCCCGGAACAGCTAATATTTTCATTCCGTCCACACTCCTCTTTTCAGGAAATATGTATTTATCGTCTTTTTTATAAAATACCCATAAACATCAATATGGTTTTGCACGTTACAGTATATCGAATTTGTCTCCTCATTTCTACAAAAAAACAAAAACGATCAATCACTTCCCCGCGCAGTCCGGGGATGAAAAGAGAAGTCATACAGAAAAAGCCACCCGCCAGGCAGCTTTTAAAATGAAAAAAAATCATGAAATGGAATGAGAAGCGAAACGGATATAATCAACCAGCAATTCTCCCTTCGCAAGCAAAAAGACCACAGTGGCGAATCGCGTTTTCGCAGGAGGAGGCGGAACGATCGAAAAATAAGAATACCAGCTGGAAGAGCCGGCCGGCGGTTCTATCAACAGCGGTGTTGTGCGAATCAGATTTTTTCTCCCGTCCAAATAGGATACCGCGGCATACAATATGGCTTCGCCACCACCGGACGTGACATTGAGAACGCGGAAATTCAAATAATAGGAACATTCTTCTTCAAACTCACCCGGGATGGTCTGTTTTAACACTGCGTGGTTGGTCGCACTGCCTTTCATCAGAACGGAAACGTCCCCTTCTTGAAACGGGTTCTTGACCCACTTGATTCCCGTTCCCGTCCAAGGGAAAATTCCACTCCGAAAGTTGCCGTTTTTAAGAAGATTGCGGTTGGTGCAAGGCATGCTTTCCTACACCTCCCAACTAAACCCGTTTTCTTAACTTATGCATCTTTTTCTGTTGCGGTGAAAAGTGATCCGGCAAGATAGACGTGCCCCCGTTTGATTGCCTATAATAATAGGCAAACAAGTTTATAGAGGATGCTCTGAAGAAAGGAGGGTCGGGCCAACGCCTAACCCTCCTTTCTCTTGTATTCTCTAATTAAATAAAAAGGGAAAGTGATAATATGACGAAGAAACCGGCCATTTTCATTTACGGGGACCGCTTAACTTTCCAGCAATTTGCGGAAGTTGTTTTCAACAAAGCACCAGTGGAACTCTCCGACTGCGCGATTGAACGGATGGAGGCATCGCAGAAATATGTGGCGAAATTACTTTCCGACGAAAGGGCAGTTTACGGAATCTCCACCGGATTCGGAAAGTTGTGTGACGTTTTGATCGCCCCGGAAGAAGTGCACAATTTGCAGCACAATCTGCTGAAAAGCCATGCCTGCGGTGTCGGTGAACCTTTGCCGGAAGAAGTGGTGCGCGGGACGATGTTGCTCCGCATCAACGCGCTGGCCAAAGGTTTCTCCGGAATCCGTCCGTCCGTTGTGCAAATGCTCATCTCGCTTTTAAATCACGAAGTTCATCCGGTGATCCCGTCCCAGGGTTCTCTCGGTGCAAGTGGTGACCTGGCGCCTCTTTCCCATATGTGTCTTCCTCTCATCGGCCTGGGTGATGTGATTCACGACGGGCATCGAATCCCTGCCAAAGAAGCGACAGGCACTGGAATTTTCCAGCAAATCATGCGGAAGGGGAACACTGATTGCACGGGAGCTTTTGCGCCGACACGTTCCTCCGCCTGACGATGACCGTGAAGGACATGCAGAGATCAACATCGCCGCTCACCTGATCAAAAGCGGTTCTCTGGTTAAAGCGGTTGCGGAAAGACTGGATCTCCAGATCTAACAGGGCCGAATAGAATATTTACCGTTTTGAATATAAATACTATAATGAATTTAATAGAATGTTTAAGGAGGTTCCCGTATGCCCCGCTTGACGGCCGAAGAGATTCACGGAAAAGAATTCAAACGAGCGAAACGCGGTTATGATATCGATGATGTAAACGAATTTCTCGACGAAATTATCAAAGATTATTTGGAATTTGAACAAAATGAGGAGTCGGTTCATCACCAGGAATTTTTCCTCCGGATGGAAGAATGGATGGAACAATTGCTGTATGAAGTGCAGCAGTTAAAAGAAGAAAACCGCCTTTTGCGTGAGCAGCTCTCAGCTCTTGCTATCAACCCGGATTACCCGGCCCCTCCCTATTATCGCTGATGGAATCGGATCGGCCACAAGCGAAAAAGAACGGATTTCTTAGAGGAAATCCGTTCTTCATCGCGGTTTTCGATTTAATCCGGCAGAGCAATAAAGGTTCAAAGGAACAGCTGATCCGCTTTCACCAAAATGGAGCGGTTGAGATCCGCCAGAGAGGAAAAGCCTGCCAACGCCATGGTCAGATTAAAATCAGCCAACAAATTGCGGACCACATGCCGCACTCCGTCCTGTCCGCCCAACGCCAGGCCGAACACATAAGGACGTCCGACCAGAACTGCACTCGCCCCCAGAGCCAGCGCTTTGATCATATCCGCGCCACGACGGATCCCGCTGTCCATGAGAACCGGAATTCTCCCTTTTACCGCATCGACAACCGGCCCCAGCGCATCCAGGACGGCGATCGCCCCGTCCACTTGCCGTCCCCCGTGATTGGAGACGATAATGCCATCGATTCCGTGTTTGAGCGCGAGTTCCGCGTCCCCGGGATGCAAAATTCCTTTTAACAAAATCGGCAATCGCGTATGTTTGCGCAAAAAAGGGAGATCATCCCACGTTAAGCTCTCATTTCCGAAAATCTGTGCCCAATAAAGGATCGCCTCTTCAAGGTCTGTTTCGGGCGGCTTGGAAAGCTTCGCCCGAAAAGCGGGGTCGGACAAATAATTGCCGATTCCTTCTCCCAGCAAAAAAGGCAAATAACCCTGATTGATGTCATTTTCGCGCCATGCCATCATCGGTGTGTCCAATGTCACGACAATAGCCGCATACCCCGCCCTTTCCGCCCGTTCCAGAAGACTCGCGGCCACATCCTGATCCCTGCTCCAATATAACTGAAACCATCTGGGGGCATCGCCCATCACCCGGGCAATCTTTTCCAGCGAATGAGTGGAAGCAGTGCTGGCGACAAATGGAACGCACAGTTCAGCTGCCGCCTTGGCCGCACCCAGCTCTCCTTCGGGATGGATGATCGACTGCACCCCGACCGGCGCCAAGAGCAAAGGATAATCATAAGTTTGTCCAAACAGCTGTACGCGAAAATCGCGTTTGGATACATCCCGAAGCATTCGCGGCACGATTTGCCACTTTTGAAAAGCACGGCGATTGGCACGTCCCGTATCCTCTGCCCCGGCTCCTCCCTCCACGTAATAAAACGGCCCCTCCTCCAGCACGTCTCTCGCTTTATCCACAAGTTCTTCATAACGGACAGGATATTTTGCTTTTTTAAACCGGCGATACAACTCAAACTGCACCCGATTGCCAAAGTGCATCAAACCTTCCTCCTCTGCCTGTGACAAGTAGCTTTCAAAACAGGAAAGATCTCTGCCCAAACAAAATTTTATACTAATTCTGAATTCATAGGCAAAAAATAAAGGAGAGCATTTCACCCTCCCTTATACACAGATCAATCCCGGATTTTGACGGGACAGAAATCGACCGCATCGCAGGCGACCAGCCGCAGGGTAATGCCATCCACTTCTCCCTGAATCGCATCTTCCCCCGCTTTGCCGTGAAGATGCCCATAGATGCACATCCGAACACCAAATTCCTTCATCACATCCATAAACCCCGATTCCGTCGATGTTTTGGTAATCGGAGGAAAATGCAGCATCACGATCTTTTCTTTGTCCGGATGATCTTTTTGCGCTGCTTCCAGAGCAATTCTCAGCCGTCCCACCTGCCGCTCATAAATCTTTCTGTCTTCGTCTTCCTTAAAAAAGCGGTCCCCCGGCAATGTCCAGCCGCGTGTTCCTGCCACCACCTTGCCCTCGACCAGGGTATAGTCGGCATCGATCCATTCCATTCTCTCCGGCAAGGCAGCGCGCACTTTCTTTTTGCTGCTCACATAATAACAATGATTGCCCGGGGACAACACTTTTTTTCCCGGCAACTGGCTGATCCAGCCGAAATCAAAGCGGGCCACTTCCAATTTCATCGCCCAGCTGATATCTCCGGGAATGAGGACGGTATCATCCTGGCTGACCACCCTTAGCCAATGATCACGGATCTTCTCATAATGTCGGTCCCAACCGAAGAGATCCATCGGTTTTTCAATGTCCTGCACCGGATCTATATCATACAGCGTGACCGCCCTTTTAAATGATAAATGAAGATCGCTTAGCGCATAAATAGCCAAAATGCTTCACACCCTTATGTATTCGTCTCGGACCGCATCCATTGTGATCGTTACCATTAATCTTTGCAAACAGCCCTTATTCAATCATGAAGGGAAAGGATTGGCAAAGTCAATAGACCGGGACGAAAACCGAAAAAAAGCACCCCGGCAAAAGGGTGCTTTTCATGGGAATCAAGAGCAGCCGGTGGTGGAGCCGCAATCGAGACACACATAACAGGAACCGTTTCGCTTTGTCATCCCGCCGCACTCGATGCAAAGTGGTGCCCCGCTGCTGGCACGGATCGCATCGAGATTGCAGGTGGATAAAGCAGCCTCATGGCTGTGGCTGTTATTCTCCCGGCTGGTGTGCTGTCCGCCGCCATCCGGCTCCTTCTCTGCATTCTTTTTCTTATCCTTGTTCGCATAATATCGAAGCTCTTCTTTTGCCGGCGGTACCTGAACGAAATCGGTTCTCCCCAGATATTCCATTCCGAGCAACCGGAACACATAATCAATGACAGACGTCGCCATTTTGATATTTGGATGCTCCACGATCCCCGCCGGTTCAAAACGGGTGAAAGTAAGGGAATTCACATATTTCTCCAGCGGAACGCCATGCTGCAGACCAAGCGATACGGCCACGGCAAAAGCATCCAGCATTCCGCGCATCGTGCTCCCCGCCTTGTGCATATCGATGAAGATTTCACCCAGCGATCCGTCTTCATATTCACCGGTGCGGACAAAGATTTTTTGTCCGGAAATTCTCGCTTCCTGGGTAAATCCTTCCCGTTTGCGCGGAAGGCGGCGGCGGATGCTGGGCACATGCCCGGTGGCAACCACTTCTTTCAGCGTTTGCCCCGTTTCTGCCGCGGACGGTTTCACCTCATTTTTTTCATCCTCTTCTTTTTTATCTCCGCGACTGTTTAGCGGCTGCGAACTCTTGGAACCGTCCCGGTACAGGGCAACGGCTTTAAGGCCCAGCTTCCATCCTTGTTCATAAGCATGCAAAATATCTTCAACCGTCGCTTCATGGGGCATGTTGATCGTTTTGGAAATCGCCCCGCTCAAAAACGGCTGGGCGGCTGCCATCATCCGCAGATGCCCCATGTAGTGGATAAAGCGGGTGCCGTGTTTTCCGCATGGATTTGCCGTATCGAAGACCGGATAATGTTCTTCCCGTAGATGAGGTGCCCCTTCAATCGTCATCATCCCGCAAATGACATCGTTCGCTTCATCAATCTGCTTTTGGCTGAATCCGAGACTGCGAAGCACATCGAAATCGGCTTTGGCATACTGCTCCTCGGTAAACCCGAGCCGTTTCAGACATTCATCTCCGAGCGTGTGGCGGTTGAAAGCAAAAGGCAACTCAAATACAGTCGGTAGCACAGCTTCGATTTTTGCGAGGTCTTCATCGTTAAACCCTTTTTCTTTCAGGCTGTCCCGGTTGATATGCGGAGCACCGGAAAGCGACAGTGTACCGGTCACATATCGCAAAATGGCATCCTGCTCTTCTTTGCTGTAACCGAGATTTTGCAAAGCCGGACGGATCGACTGGTTGGCGATCTTGAAATATCCCCCGCCAGCCAGCTTTTTAAATTTGACCAGGGCGAAATCGGGTTCGATCCCCGTTGTATCGCAATCCATCAGCAAACCGATCGTTCCCGTCGGGGCGAGCAATGTTGTCTGCGCATTACGGTAACCGTATTTCTCTCCCAGCTCCAGTGCTTCATCCCAGGCCGCGCGCGCAGCTTTCAACAGAAAATCGGGGCAATGATCCGGATTGATGCCCATGGGCTTGATTTGCAAACCTTCATATTCCTCTTCCGGCGCCCCATATGCCGCCCGGCGATGATTGCGGATCACGCGCAGCATATGTTCGCGATTGATGGGAAAAGCCTTGAACGGGCCCAGTTCTTTCGCCATTTCTGCCGATGTGGCATAGGCGGTTCCGGTCATGATCGCCGTAATCGCCCCCGTGATGGCCAGCGCTTCATCAGAGTCATAAGGGATGCCCGACAGCATCAGCAACGTTCCGATGTTGGCATACCCCAATCCCAGTGTCCGGTACTGATAGGACAACTCGGCAATCTCTTTTGAAGGATATTGCGCCATCAATACCGAGATTTCCAGAACCATTGTCCACAGACGGCAGGCATGGCGGAAAGCTGCGATATCAAAATGGCAAGTTTCCGCATCGAAAAACTTCACCAGGTTGAGGGAGGCCAAGTTGCAAGCCGTATTATCTAGAAACATGTATTCAGAACACGGATTGGAGGCGTTAATCCGGTTATGCCGTGCTCCCAGTTTCCCGTCCATTCCTGCGGGAACAGTATGCCATTCATTGATGGTTCCGTCATATTGCACACCGGGATCAGCACATTCCCATGCAGCTTCTCCGATCTGCCGCCACAGCTCCTTTGCGGGCAGCCGTTTGCAGACTTCGCCGGTCGTGCGGTATTTCAGTTCCCAGTCTCCGCCTTCCTGCAATTTTTTAAAGAAAGAATGCGGAACCCGCACAGAGTTGTTGGAATTCTGACCCGATACGGTTTCATATGCTTCGCCGTTAAATGACGGATCATAACCGGCAGCAATCAGCGCCCTCACTTTTTTCTCTTCAACCGATTTCCAATTGATAAATTCCTCGATGTCCGGGTGATCCAGATCAAGGCAGACCATTTTGGCCGCCCGGCGGGTCGTTCCTCCTGATTTGATTGCTCCTGCCGCCCGATCACCGATCTTGAGGAAGGAAAGGAGCCCCGACGAAGTTCCACCGCCGGAAAGCGATTCCCCCTTCCCGCGGATCAGGGAAAAGTTGCTGCCCGTTCCGCTCCCGTATTTGAACAGACGGGCTTCTCTCACCCACAAATCCATAATGCCGTTTTCATTTACCAGATCGTCTTCCACTGACAAAATAAAACAAGCGTGGGGCTGCGGCCGTTCATAAGCGCTGTTTGATTTTTTCACTTCTTCCGTTTTCGGATCGACGTAATAGTGCCCCTGCGATTTGCCCGTAATCCCATAGGCAAAATGAAGTCCGGTGTTAAACCATTGCGGAGAGTTCGGAGCCGCCATCTGATGAAGGAGCATGTACACCAATTCATCATAAAACGCCTCGGCGTCCTCTTTACTATCAAAGTATCCGTTTTCTTCTCCCCATGCTTTCCAGCAACCGGCCAGACGGTGGATCACCTGTTTGACGCTCGTTTCCGCCCCCGTCACGGGCTGTCCGTTATCATCCATAAGCGGGTTCCCGGCTTCATCGTATTGTGGAACCCCCGCTTTACGGAAGTATTTGGAGATTAAAATATCCGACGCCACTTGAGACCAATCTTCGGGAACCTCTGCCCCTGTCATCTCAAAGACGACGGAACCGTCCGGATTGGTAATGCGGCAATCCCTTTTTGTATAGCGGACTGTTTCAAACGGGTCTTGTCTAGGTTGGGTAAAAAAGCGCTGTATCTTCATGAAGCCATTCCTCCGGTGCATAAGTATGTGTCAGAAATACTATATATAGAGATAATAACAGTATAACACTACTATATGTTGATACAAGTGTTATTTTTGGGAAGATCCATTGGCGATCGGAGAGGAAGCATCCTTTTTCCTGAAGGCATCTCATGTCTTTTTCGGCGCACCAGGGGATGAAAGTGAAGCAAAATCGGGCAAAAATGTTGCACCACTGACCCGCTCTGCAACACTTTCACAGAAAAAAAACAAGACTTGTTGTTTTCATTCACTTCAGGCAAACTATATTTAATATAGGAAGAAAGGATGAATCAAATGATCATTCTCTATGATGACCGCCTGATCAAACGTGAAGAAGCGAATATCGACATCGAAGACCGTGCATATCAGTTTGGAGACGGAATTTACGAAGTGATTCGCGTCTACCACGGAATACCTTTCTACTTAAATGAGCATCTTGAACGTTTCCAAAAAAGCGCCGATGCGATTCGTCTCTCCCTTCCCTATCCGATGGAAACCCTCGCGCAGAAACTGCTGGATCTGGCACGCGAAAATCAACTGGAGGAAGGAAACCTCTATCTGCAACTCAGCCGCGGAACCTCTCCACGCTCCCACGCCTTTCCCTCAGATGCCAAACCTCTGATCATCGGGTACACACAACCGGACAGCCGCCCGCTCACCGCTTTGCAAAACGGTGTCACTGCCATTACCGATGAAGACATCCGCTGGTTGCGCTGTGACATTAAAAGCCTCAACCTGCTGGGAGCCGTATTGGCTAAGCAAAAAGCGGTTGATCATGGCGCAAAAGAAGCGATTCTCGTCCGTAATGGCACGGTCACGGAGGGCAGTTCCACCAACATCTTTATGGTAAAAGGGCAAACCTTGTGGACGCATCCCGCCAACCACTTTATTTTACATGGTATCACCCGGAAGATCACTTTACAATTAGCGGAGTATTTGGGTATATCTGTAAAGCTTGAACCATTCTCCCCGTCACATCTGGCCGAAGCGGATGAAGTATTTTTGACCAGTACGACCATGGAAGTTTGCCCGATTGTGCAAATTGACGGAAAAGCAGTCGGAAATGGCAAACCCGGACCAATCACCCGCCAGTTGCAGAAAGCATTTGAAAAAGAGATTGAACGCGTTTGCCAATGAAAAAGGAGACCGTTAACTTTCACGGTCTCCTTTTTCGTCTTGCTGCTCTGTTTTATTTTCGACCAACCGGAATCCTTCAGCATCCCGCAAAGTAATATCCTCGATCATGACGGGTGTATCATTCGTATAGGTCAACGCAACCGAATTAGAATCATAAGTCAAGTTTACCGACAATTGATTAAAGTTGGACGTGATTGAAACTTGGAGTGGTTCTCCATCCTCAATGGACTTCCAGGGCACTTCCTGCTCTGCAACCTTTTGCGGCTGATCACCGATTTTATAGAGAGCGAATTTGTTCGTCTTCTTGTCCCAGACGAGACGGAAGTGACTGTTATCCACGGCTTCGATTTCCACACTGTACGAACCTTTCTCCTGCGGCGGAACAAACAGGAACGAAGAAGAAGCGGATGCATCCAACCGTACTTGCGACAGCGGATAAACCCCCAGCTGGTTGCGGCCTTGCGAATCCACATCCAGAAGTGCCTGGCCAAAATCGATTCGCCAGGGCTGTTGGTTCATCCACATCTGTTCAAACATGTTCTGATTTGTCACTTGGTTCACATCCGGATAAAAGAACTTGACCCCGTTGCCACCGCGGAAGTGAAGCGTATAATCCCCGCTCAGCCGGGTCACGACAACAGCCATCCATTTTTTCGATTTTCCTTCTTCTTCAATCGAAAGGCGAATCGGTTCATTAGGGAAATAATAAAGTTCAAAATTATATTTTTTGCCAGCCTCAACGCGGTACTGGTCACCGGAATCGCCGATCGGAATATACTGTCCTTTCATGATGTCATATAACTTGATTTTCCCTTCTTTATCTACGGCGAGCCCCAAAATATCGGATTTGTCGGGGGTTTCCAAATAACCTGTAAACCCGTTGAGCTGATTGAGAATAAATGAACCCTGAATGGCACTGTTCGGTTTGATCGGATACGGGTACTTAAAAGAGTTATTTTGATCATTGAAAGTAATCGACTGGAACAGTTGGCCATTCCCCGCTCCATTTTGTTTATCGTCCTGGGTGATCGGAGCAAACATATTCGCCAGCGTGCTGTCCTTCGCATCGCTGTAGCCGGCGTACCACTTCGTCACCGTCAGTGAGACCAGCACCAGCGCTGCTGCAGCAACTACAACCGTCGTCACCACTTTTTTCTTTCGGCTTCTTCTTGCCCTTCGGCTCAAATGGCTGCCTTCAGCCGAATTTACATGGCGCTCAACCTGAACCGAAAAATCTTCCAGCCCATTCTTTCGATCCAGGGCAAACATGGCAAGCTTGACAATTTTCGGCGGAATTTTTTTCGCTTCCAGTTGACGTTCAGATTGCTTCAGCCCCCCCATTGGTGCATGTCCCGTCAGGAGGTAAAAGAGCAATTCGCGCCATTTTTCATCATGACCGCTTTTTCCCGGCTCTTTCATATAATAAAACAAGATCAGCGGTTTCTGACCATTCAACAAAATATTCTTCGGATCAAGGGTAGCGCTGAGCGAAACCGGTAAACGATCCAAATCGCGCAATGTTTTCAAGCATTTGCTAACGACGCGAACAGCTGCTTCCGGATCCATTGCCCGTTCTTTGTTCACAATTAAAGGCAAGGGGTCTCCTGAAAAAGGAGGATGGACTAAAATGAGTTGTTCATCTTCTTCCATCACGTCTAAAATCGGGGCCAGATGGGGGTGCTGCATCCTGCGAAAAACATCCTTGTACCCGGAAGGCAAAGGACGGCGGGTTACTTTGATCGACTGAAGAAAGACTTGCGCCCCATCGGGAGATTTCGCCTGCAGAAGCTGTCCGGAAAAGAAATTGATTACATCTTCTACCTGAAACCTCTCATAATAACGACGCCTCGTGTGTAGTTCTTGTTTCAACGGCGTTTCCCCTAACCTTATATGGAATAAGTATAAAATAAAAAGAAAATAATATCATCACAACAAATTATGCTATCATAAGCGCTTGAAAAATCAAGTGCGATTTAAATAAATCAATTATAATTAGATATTTATATAATATTTAACACCTAAAGACGATTTGTTGATAAAATGCCCCTTCCCAATAAAATAGGACTCTTAAAAATTCAGAAAATACCCTACGTTCCCTATATTAAACGCTAAGTCTGTATAAATCAATCCATATTTAATAAAACACAGTCAAGCCAAACCCTCAACCGGCCCGGTCTCCTGTCGTTCCCCCATCAGCGGCGCAAATTCCACGCTTCTGTGCCATACCGATCCCTGACGAGAGAATGTACCAATTCGATCTCTTCATCGATGAGACTCCCTTGCTCCAACTTTACGTTCATCCCTTCCTGAAATCCTTCATAAAAGGCGGTGATCACTTCATCGATTGTGACCGGTTGTGTCCGCAGCCGGTTAATGGCAACCGCTTTTTCACAAAATGCCGCTTTCAGCCGTTCCCTGACCCGCTCAGAAGGAAATTCCAAAATAGCAAATAAGGTTTCTTCATCAAAATCCAACAAGATGGAGCCATGTTGCAAAATAACACCGCGTTGACGGATCTGTGCACTCCCTGCCGCTTTTTTCCCCTCGATTACCAGCTCATAATCGGAAGGCGAATCAAAACATGCCGCCGACAAGTGGTCTTTGTGCGTGCGCACCGGCGGGGACAGACGGGCGTTTAATCCCAATCGGCGAAATCCTTGCAACAATCCCTGACTGATCACCCGATACGACTCACTCACCGTTTTCGGCATGAGCGGATGGTCTTCCGAAATGATGACACTGTATGTTAATTCCTGATCATGCAGCACCGCTCTGCCACCGGTCATGCGCCGGACAAACCCGAGTCCGCGTCTTTCCAATTCATCCAGCCGGATTTCTTTTCTCCCTTTTTGAAAATACCCGATTGACAGCGTGGCAGGATTCCAACCATAAAAACGGACAGTGGGAGGCACTTTTCCTTCTCTGTGCAGATGCATGACCGCTTCATCGATGGCCATGTTTTCGGCACCGGAATATCGCTGATAAGGCAGAAAGCGCCATGTTTCCATTTTCACCCACTCCTTTTTCCCAAAACCCCCTTTCTCCCTGTATTATCATTGAAAATCCCGCCGGTTGCAAAACAAAAATATCAATGCCCCATCTGACTCTGCATTCCCTCATGGGTCAGCGGATACAGTTTTCCATCCAGGGCAAAAGAGATTCGCCCCGTCTCCTCGGACACGACAAGGACAAATGCATCCGTTTTTTCCGTCAGTCCCAATGCAGCACGATGACGGGTGCCGATCTTCATCTTATGACCGGAGGTCTTTTGGGAAAGAGGCAAAACATTGGCAGCAGACAAGATAAAATCTTCTTTTACCACAACTGCACCATCATGCAGCGGATTCCCCGGATAGAAAATCGTTTCCAGCAAGGGAGCCGATAATTGTGCACGAATCGGAATCCCTTCATGTATCCAGCTCTCAATCGGATCTTCCCTTTCCACCACAATCAAAGCTCCGTGCCGCTTCTTGGACAAGCGTTGGGCAGCGATCGCCAGCGCCGGGTAACGGCAGGTGTATGGAGCCAAATAGGTTTCAAAATAATAGGACGAAGCCACCTTTTGGATATTCGCAAACTGCTCGCTTACTCTGGAAAAATCACTCAGGATACAACAGCGGTTGTGTTCCAGTTCGTCCAGCAGGCGACCGATCTCCTGCTTCATCTGCTCCAAGATGGTCTGCAATTTCTCCCTTGTAACCGTTGACAATTCTTGCAAATAGGAATCCATGTTCTCAACCCCAACCTTCACATTCTGTCTCATCTTTAATGTGTGACGGGAGAAATTTTTTATCCTGCCGGAAATAATGGCAGAGAAGACAAGCCGGCTCATCAACCAGCCCACTTGATTAAACCGCATCGAAAGGTAACCGCATGATCGCACAGGTCCGGAAAAGGAGTCCCATCAGCCCGATATCCGTATTGGTCAAATGAAGTTCTTGCATCTCAGCGGAGCGGCAATCGGCAAGATCGCAACAACTCAGAACAAAAAAGCCGCACCTGTCAAGGCACGGCTTTTAATCAACCATTATTTTTCAAAACGAATGATGTTCGAATCTCCGGCTTTAACCTCTTCTGACTCCAGTTTTACCGTCGTTCCCGCCGGCAAATTGGTAAAGACTACAGGCGTAATCGTGGAAGTTGCTTTTTCCTTGATGAAGCTCAGATCAAATTCGAGCAGTTTTTGCCCTTTTTTCACTTGATCTCCTTCGCTGACAAACGTTTCAAATCCGTTTCCTTCCAGGTTGACTGTATCGATGCCCACATGGATCAGCAGTTCCTGCCCCGTCGTGGAACGAATGCCGATTGCGTGCTTCGTCGGGAAGAGGTTCACAATCTCTCCGTCAACAGGAGCGACAACAATTCCTTCTGACGGTTCAATGGCAAATCCGTCTCCCATCATTTTTTGCGAGAACACTTGATCAGGCACTTCGGAAATCGGAAGCAACTTCCCGGTCAAAGGAGCGGAGAACGCTTTGCCGTCCGACACCGCGTCACCTGTTTCCACCGTTTTCGGCGCCTCTTTTTCCGGCTCCTGTTTTGCAGCAGTCACCTTTTTGCCCATCATGATCTGTTTCATTTGTTCTTTGATCAGATCGGATTTCGGCCCAAAGATCACTTGCAAGTTATTGCCCATTTCCAATACGCCGGATGCGCCGAGCTGTTTCAAACGATCTTTGTTCACTTGGTCGACATCTTTGACCGACAGGCGCAAGCGGGTAACGCATGCATCCAAATGAGTCAGGTTTTCTTTGCCGCCAAGGGCTTCCAACACGTTTGCCGCCAGATCGTCCGAAGTGGTTTCGACGGCATTCTCCTCTTCCGTTTCGTCTTCGCGGCCCGGTGTTTTCAGGTTAAACTTACGAATCGCGAAGCGGAAACCGAAATAATAGATGACGGAGAAGACCAATCCAACCGGAATAATCAGCCACGGCTTGGTGTCTTGATCCCAGAACATCGCCAGGTCGATAATTCCACCGGAGAATGTCATGCCCGCTTTCACTCCGAGAATCGCCATGACCATAAACGACAAACCGGCAAAAACACAGTGAATCGCATAAAGAACCGGTGCGACAAACAGGAACGAAAACTCGATCGGTTCGGTAATACCGGTCAGGAACGAGGTAAGCGCAGCTGACAGCATAATACCGCCGACCACTTTCTTTTTCTCCGGCCGCGCCTCCTGATACATCGCCAAGGCTGCTGCCGGCAGACCGAAAATCATGAACGGGAATTTCCCGGTCATAAACGTACCGGCCGTCGGGTCACCAGCAAAGAAGCGATTGAGGTCCCCATGAACAATATGTCCATGCGCATTGTATGATCCGAATTCAAACCAGAATGGTGAATACCAGATATGATGGAGACCGAACGGAATCAAGGAACGCTCGACCAAACCGAAAATAAAGGCGGACAAGGCAACATTTTTCGTCGTAATGATATGGGAAAAGGCATCAATCCCGTGTTGGATCGGCGGCCAGATGTAGAAAAAGATCAGTCCCAACAGGAAAGAAGTAACCGCCATCACAATCGGAACAAACCGTTTCCCGCCAAAGAAGCCGAGAAAAGAAGGAAGTTCGATATTATAAAAGCGCTTATACAGCAGGGCGGCAACAATACCGATGATGATTCCCCCGAAAACGCCCATTTCCAAAGTGGGAATCCCCAATACCTCAATCGTTTGCACATGGTAATGTATAGCCATTTGTCCGAGGGCGGTATTCATCACGAGATACCCGATGACAGCAGCCAATCCGGCTGTTCCCTCTCCTTCTGCCAGACCAATGGCAACACCGATCGCAAAGATTAAGGCCAGGTTGGAGAAAACAATTTGTCCCGATTGTTCGAGGATCGGGATATGCAACTTGTTACCAAATGCGAGCAACAAACCGGCTGCCGGCAAGATCGCAACCGGGAGCATCAACGCTCTTCCGATTCGTTGCAAGACGCCAAAGATATTTTTGAACATTGCTGAACCTCCTGTGCTGTCTTATCATGCCCAACAGGATCCAAAACCTTTCACTCATGCTTCTTCTTCGAACAAAAAGGCATGAGCAAAAAAAGACAAATGGAACCGTTTGCAAAAGGAAAATCCCTTTTGAATCAAACGTCCACTTCGCCTTTTTTCACTCATGCCTGATCGAATCAGTAACACGTGAAAGGTAAAGGATCTGTTCAGTTGGGAATAATGCGTTGCAAATGCAATGTCAGATAACTGACTTCGGCAGGATGAACCGGTTTCTGCAGTGTCCGTTCCATCACTTTTGCCATTTTCCAAGCGATATTGGAACATATCGGGAATTGTTTGCGCAACATGTCTGCAAAACCATCCGGCTCAGAAATTTCTTCCTGGCGGATTGTGCGTTCAATCGCATACCGAAGATGCGTAATCAGCCGCATGTATGAAATGCTTTTGCGATCGATTTTCAAACCGGTGACCGCCTCGACGAGCTGGATCAATTTCATGATGAGTTCGGAATGTTGACGAATCTCCGTCAGATGGCGCTGTGTCAGCGCACTGTGGATATGCATGGCGATAAATCCGGCTTCGCTTTCGGGCAACTGGATCCCCTTTTTTTCATTAATCATTGCCACAATTTCTTCTGCCACTGCATACTCTCTTTCATAAAGCGCTCTCGTTTCGATCAGGAAAGGATTATTAAACTCCAGCCCTTGCTCCAAGCGTTTGATCGCAAAGCTGATATGATCGGTCAAAGCTACATGAATATGTTCATTCAGCGGAACATCAAACCGCTTTTGAATATGGTAAATAATATCATTCATCAGTTCCACGAGCGATTCGTCCACTTGCGAGAGCAACTGCCGATACTGCTCCTGCTCCTTTTTATTCTCCAATACAAAAAACTTTTCGACCGCGGGCTCGGAAATCAGTTCTCCTGCTTTCTTCTTGAAACCGATTCCTTTTCCGATCAAAACAACTTCCCCATAGGATGGATGCTCAGCGATGACTACATTGTTATTCAGTATTTTTTTTATGGTAAATGTCCGGTTCATCTCAAATATCAACCTCCTTGCCCCCGTTCGTTTTACAGAAACAGCAAAACCGATCACAGTATACAAAATTCCACTCGTTTTTTCTACATCGTCCCCTGCAAATCGATTCCAAAAAATGAACAGCCCCATCCCTGATCGGAACGGGGCGACTTATCAGAGAAACCGAAAATTCGCCATCCATAAACCGCCATCCATGGTAACGCACTCGCCATTGACATATTCCGCTTCCGCTGACAGCAGAAACTTCGCCAATGCCGCGATCTCCTCCGGGCGGCCATAACGCTTCAGCGGAACCATATTGGCGACCTTTTTCGCCATTTTTTCATTGGCGACCAGTTTTGCCGCCCCGCCTGTTTCTTCAATCGGTCCGGGTGCAATGCAATTGACTCGGATGCCGTATTTGTCCCCCCATTCAACGGCCAGTGTCCGGCTCATCGCCAGTACACCAGCTTTGGCCGCAGCGGAATGAACCACACCCGGCGCCCCTGTCCAGGCATAGGTGGCCACGATATTGAGGATCGATCCTTTCCGTTTTTTCTCAATCCATTCTTTGGCCACGGCCTGTGAGCAATACCAAGTTCCGTTTAAAACGATGTTAATCACCGAATGCCAACCATTATACGTTAAATCTTCCGCCGGCACAACAAAATTGCCTGCCGCATTGTTGACGAGATGATCGATTCCGCCAAACTGTTCCACCGTCTTTTGAACCATCGCCTTGACCTGATCAACTTCGCGGACATCCATTTGAAAAGGAAATATTTTGCCCGGCAATTCCTCCAATTCCGCTTTGGCCGCTTCAAGCCGATCTGCATTGCGTCCGGTGATGACCACATTGGCCCCTTCCTGGCACAACCGCCTGGCAATCGCTTTTCCAATGCCGCTCGACCCGCCTGTCACAATCACTGTTTGTCCTTGCAATGATATGCTCCCTCTCTTTTTTTGATTTTAGTGTTTCCTCAAAAAATTATCTCTTAAAATAGGATTCTGTCAATAAATATATAAAAACTTCGCAACAAAAAAATCCTTTACTTCTTTTCGGCTGAAAGATGGGGGTTCAACGCTAAAACCAGATACCAATCACACCGGACAAAAAAATGACCAGAGCCGGACGCCAATAAACTGACCGCATGGAGATGGAACTCCCCTTCAAAGTCCGTCGTACAGCATCTGACCGGTCGTGATCCGACGTATTCCATCGTAAGCCAATCCAGGGAACGGAAATCATCCCCAGCGCCGCCACGCAAACGTGAAACAGATCAAAAAAGCGGACAAGGATGCATCCCTTGCCCGACATTCCTATTCTGGGAAAGTTGTTGCTGGCCGGGTTTCCAGTCAGTAACTCACGATGGTTTTTACTCGCTTTTTTCCCAGCGCAAGATCGGTTTGCGCGCCGCCGTCACTTCGTCCAAACGTTTGATTACGGTATGATGGGGCGCATCCTGCACGATTTCCGGATTTTCTTCCGCTTCTTTGGCAATTTGAATCATCGCGTCGATAAAGCTGTCGAGCGTCTCCTTGCTTTCCGTTTCCGTCGGCTCAATCATCAGGCATTCATCGACGATGAGCGGGAAATAGATGGTCGGCGGATGGAAACCGAAGTCGAGCAGGCGTTTGGCGATGTCCAGCGTACGCACGCCCTGTTGTTTCTGACGTTTGCCGGACAGGACAAATTCGTGTTTGCAATGCTGTTTGTACGGCAGTTCATAATACGGCTCCAACCGGCGCATCATGTAGTTGGCATTTAACACCGCATTTTCGGAAACCAGGCGCAGACCTTCCGGTCCCATCGTCCGAATATAAGCATAGGCGCGAACCAAAATGCCGAAGTTTCCGTAAAACCCTTTGACCCGGCCGATGGAATTGGGAATGTCATGATCGAGATAATAACGGCCGGATGCATCTTTTGCCACCATCGGCGCAGGCAGGAACGGCACAAGCTCCTTTTTCACTCCAACCGGTCCGGCTCCGGGTCCGCCGCCGCCATGGGGAGTAGTAAAGGTTTTGTGCAGATTCAGATGAACCACATCAAAGCCCATGTCTCCCGGACGGGCAATTCCCAGAATGGCGTTGGCATTGGCTCCGTCATAATAGAGAAGACCGCCCGCTTCGTGCACGAGATCGGCAATCACTCTGATCTCTTCTTCAAACAGCCCCAGCGTGTTCGGGTTGGTCAGCATCAGGGCGGCGGTATCGTCTCCGAGCATCTGCTTCAAGGCCTCCACATCGACCAATCCCTTCTCATTGGAGGGAATGGTGATCGTCTTGAATCCGGCAACGGTGGCGCTGGCCGGGTTTGTCCCGTGTGCGGAATCCGGCACAATCACTTTGTCCCGCCCGGTTTGCCCTTTGGCTTCATGATAAGCGCGGATCATCATCAATCCGGTCCACTCGCCTTGCGCGCCGGCCGCTGATTGAAGCGTCACCTGATCCATTCCGGTGATTTCTGCCAAATACTGCTGCAATTCATATAAAAGCTCCAAAGCCCCTTGTACGGTTTCTTCGGGCTGATAGGGATGGATTTTGGCAAATCCGGGCAATCGAGCCACATCTTCATGCACTTTGGGGTTGTATTTCATGGTGCAGGAACCCAGCGGATAAAAACCGTTGTCCACCCCGTGGTTACGACGGGACAATTCCGTGTAGTGCCGCATGAGATCCAGTTCGGATACCTCAGGGAGTTCGGCCGGTTTTTCGCGAAGATATTCCTCCGGCAAAACGTCCGTTTCCGGCACATCGGATTCGGGCAAGCTGTAAGCGGTGCGACCTGGTTTGCTCATCTCAAAAATGAGTTCTTTTTCCTTGTTATTCATGACAACAGCCCCTCCAAACTCTCAGCCAACTGATCGATTTCTTCTTTGGTCCGAACTTCGGTGACGGCAACGAGCATATGATTGTCCAGTTCAGGATAGAAGCGGCCGAGATCAAAACCGCCGATGATTCCTTTCTTCAATAATTCCTGATTGATTTCTCCGACCGGACGCCGCAGCCGGATGACAAATTCATTGAAGAAATGCCCGGAGAAAGCAAGCTCAATCCCGTTAATTTCGCTCAGGCGTTTGCTGGCATAATGCGCTTTTTGGAGATTGAGGCGGGCCACATCCTGAATTCCCTGCTTGCCGAGCGCGGACATGTATACAGATGCCGCCAGGGCCAGAAGTGCCTGGTTGGAGCAAATGTTTGAAGTCGCTTTGTCGCGGCGGATATGCTGTTCACGCGCCTGCAATGTGAGCACAAATCCGCGTGTGCCGTTTTCGTCAACGGTCTGGCCGACGATTCTTCCCGGCACGCGGCGCATCAATGCTTTTTTGGTGGCCAGATAACCGCAATGCGGACCGCCATAAGAGGCGGGAATTCCAAACGGCTGCGCATCCCCGACCACGATATCGGCACCGTATTCGCCCGGCGGTTTCAACAGCCCTAGCGACAGCGGATTGCTGCTGACCACCAGCAGCCCTTTATGGGCATGGGCAATTTTCTCGATTTCCGCCAAATTTTCAAGATTGCCCAAAAAGTTGGGGGACTGGACAATCACTGCTGCTGTCTCTTCATCTGCCAGCTCTTTTAACTGATTCAGATCCGTCACCCCGTCGGCCAGGGGAACTTCCACGATTTGATACCCCTGCCCTTTTGCGCTTGTTTTCAAAATTTGCCGCGCTTCGGGATGAACGGCACGGGAGATGACAATCTTCTGCTTGCGTGTCACGCCGGCGGCCATCGCAGCGGCTTCCGCCAGTGCTGTCGGCCCGTCATACATGGACGAGTTGGCCACATCCATCCCTGTCAATTCGCAAATCATCGTTTGGAACTCGAAAATCGCCTGCAATTCACCCTGGCTGATTTCCGGCTGATAAGGGGTATAAGCCGTATAAAACTCCGAACGGGAAATCACGTGATTGACGACACTGGGAATATAATGTTCATAGACACCGGCACCCAAAAAGGAAACATAGTGATCAAAGGATGCATTTTTCTCGGCGAGGCGGCTCATATGCTTGACAAGCGTCATCTCTGACATCGGTTCGGGCAACTTGAGCTTCCCCCGGTAACGAACACTTTCCGGTATTTCCGCAAACAGTTCCTCGACCGATTCCACGCCGATGGTACGAAGCATTTCCTGTTTATCCTGTTCAGTTGCGGGCAAGTAACGAAATTTCATGCAAGTTCATCCTCCTACCACCACTTCGGTTATTTGGCGCGCTTATAGAAAGGGGTTTTCACCACGATTGCTTTCAGGCGTTTGCCGCGGATTTCCACCTCAACCTCTTCACCGGGATTGGCATATTCCGCATTGATCAACGCAAGTCCCACGTTTTTCTTTAAGGTCGGTGATTGTGTTCCCGTCGTCACTTCGCCGATTTTTTCCTCACCGTGATAGACGGGATAATGGGTTCGCGGAATGCCGCGGTCGATCATTTCCAAACCGACCAGCTTGCGCGGAGCTCCTTCCGCTTTTTGCACGGCCAGCACCTCACGGCCGATAAAATCTCCTTTTTCCGGTTTTACGGCAAAACCGAGTCCCGCTTCGATCGGGGTAATCGTTTCGCTCAATTCCTGTCCGTACAGGGGGAGCCGCGCTTCAAACCGCAGTGTATCGCGCGCACCCAGGCCACACGGCAGAACTCCCGCTTCCTTTCCTGCTTCGAGAATAGCCTGCCACAGTTTAGGGGCGTCGCTTGCCGGCAAATAGATTTCAAATCCATCTTCCCCGGTGTATCCGGTACGGGATACAAGCCCTTTTACCCCGGCCAGTGCGACGTCATTTTTAAATTTAAAAAACTTGATCTCCGACAAATCCGTATCGGTCAGCTTTTGCAATACGGTCTCTGCCGACGGCCCCTGCAAAGCCAATTGGGCAATCTGATCCGAAATGTTTTCCACCGTTACATCGCCCTGACGGTGTTTCAAAATCCACTTGACATCTTTTTCGATATTGGCCGCATTGATGACCAGCCAGTACTCCTGCTCTCCGATACGGTAAACCAGCAAATCGTCCACCGTTCCCCCGTTTTCGTAACACATGATCGAGTACTGGGCATCGCCCACGTTCAATTTCGCCGCATCGTTCGTCGTCAGACGCTGGATCAGCTCGAGCGCGTCCGGTCCCTTCACCAGTACTTCCCCCATATGGGACACGTCGAACAAACCGGCGCGCGTGCGGACGGTTTCGTGTTCCTGCTTGATTCCCGAAAATTGAACCGGCATTTCCCATCCGCCAAAAGGTACCATTTTGGCTTCTTCGCAGTAAACCGAATGAAGCGGTGTCTTTTTCAGTTCTGCCATACCATGCACCTCACTTGTTTCCATATATAAAAAAGACAGAGAGATTCACCACCGCTGTTGGTTGGTGATTCCTCTGTCCTTATTACCAGAGAGTTTCCCTGCTGCATTAAGCAGAGTTGCCCCGTAGGTGGCTCGGCATCAAAGCGAGCGCTCTCCAGAGATGCGTCCAGCGGGCCTCCTTTTGCCTGAGAGATTCACCTCATCGGTTTGCTCCTTCGGCGCCACAAGATGTGGTCTCTCCTCCCGCCTTCAACCGCTGAACAATATCCCATTATGATATTTGTATTGTACCAGAAAATACGATCAAATACGAGAAAAAATGATGATATTGTTCGTTTTTGTTCCGTATGCATTTTTTTAAACTGAGACATACTATTACGGAACTTCCATTGATCGTAAAAGAAAGGTGGAGAATCTCATGTATACACTCCCGATACGGATGGATCGAGAGTGGCTTCACCAATTCCTGAAAAGAATCGAGACAGACAGTGACTGGGCAACTTGGGAACGTTTTCAATTGGCGCTGGAAGCGGCCGAAACTGAAATGATTCCCTCGTTTGAATCTATCCAAAGTTTAAAACAAATACAAGGGTTTCGTCCACTCCCTCATCAAATCGATGTGGTGGAACGCGTGATCAATGAGATGCGCGGACGCGCGATCCTCGCAGATGAAGTGGGACTGGGCAAAACAATCGAGGCCGGTCTCATCCTGAAAGAATATCTGCTGCGCGGCCTGGTGAAACGGGCATTAATCCTTGTTCCCTCTTCGCTTGTCCTGCAGTGGACGAGGGAATTAAATCAAAAATTTCAAATTCCCGCCGTCGCCCAGAAAAAAGCCTGGATGTGGGACAAATACGAGATTATCGTCGCTTCCCTCGATACGGCCAAGAGAGAACCTCACCGCGACTATGTGCTGAATCAGCACTATGATATGGTGATCGTTGACGAAGCCCACAAATTAAAAAATCGCCGCACGAAAAACTGGCAATTCATCAATGACCTGAAAAAAAAATATTGCCTGCTTCTCACCGCCACCCCGGTGCAAAACGAAATAGAAGAGCTTTATAATCTCGTCACCCTGCTAAAACCGGGACAACTGGGGAAACAGTCCCAATTCCAAAGTGATTACGTCGCCGGCAAACGGAAAGCGAAAAATGAAGCACAGTTGCGTGAAGAAATCAGGCGCGTTCTGATTCGCAACCGCCGACGCGACAGCAACCTTCACCTGACGCGGCGTCTGGTGCAGACGATCCCCATCGAACTCTCAGAAGAAGAACGCCTTCTTTATGAAGGCATCACCGAGTTCGTGCGCGATCGCTACCGTCGCGGAACCGACTTGAAAAGCATGCTGGCGCTGTTCGTTCTGCAAAAAGAGGTCTGCTCAAGCCGGGACGCTGTTTTTCATACTTTATTCAAGCTATTTCAAAAAGGGGAGCAGGGAAAAGAGAATCTGTCCCCGGAAGTGGCCCATCTCATTGAACTGTTACGAAAAGTGACCCGTTCCTCCAAAGTGAATGCCGCAGTGGAACTGATCAAACAGATCGCTCCGGAAAAAGTGATTTTATTTACCGAGTATCGCGCCACCCAAGAGATGCTGATCCGCGAACTGGCCAAAGCGGGAATTCATGCCGTTCCGTTTCGCGGCGGTTTTAATCGCAACAAAAAAGACTGGATGATGGAGATTTTTCAAAAACGGGCTCAGGTCATGATTGCCACGGAAGCAGGCGGGGAAGGGATTAACCTGCAATTTTGCCATCACATGATCAATTTTGACATGCCCTGGAACCCAATGCGCGTCGAACAGCGAATCGGGAGGATCCACCGCCTGGGGCAAACGAAAGATGTACACATTTACAATTTCTCCACCATCAATACGATCGAAGAACATATTATCTGGCTGTTGCATGAAAAAATCCGGCTGTTTGAATCGGTGATCGGAGAGTTGGAAACCATTCTGGAAAAAGTGGACGGAGCGTCAACCATTGAACAAAATCTGATGAAGCTGGTGTTGGAATCTGCCGACGATGACCGCATCAGGCAGGAATTGAGCAAATGGGGAGATCAATTCCATCAGAAGAAACAAGAGGTGGAAAAGCAGAAAGAAGAGGAGGAACTGCTTCTCTATGGATCAGAAGAAGGTTAGGGAATTTACGGAACGGTATCTGAAATTGAATGATTGCCACATCCTTGAATCCGGCCCAACCTATCTGCTCACGCAGCTGTCCATTCATGCCGACAAGGATTTGCTCAATCGCCCCTTTTACTGGATGTATGTGGAACGGATGAACCTGCCGCCACAGCCGGTTCGGCTCTCGTTCGTCTTTGATCCCGAGAACCATCCTGAAGAAATTCGCGGTGAACATCTTTTTTACGGCACTCCGCGCTTTGCGAAGATTCTCCAATCCGCGCAAAAGCACGGCAAATTTGTGCGGTTGTATGAGGAACCGCGATATGAACCGGCTTATACCGATTTGACCAAACCCTACAGCCCATGGCTCGCCGTCAACTATAAGGTTTCTTATGTTTGTGATCAAAAACGGGACCGGCTCTGCTCTCTGGGAATCAATTTGAATGACGGAACCATCCGGGAAGGCTTTTATGAGGTGATCAAAGACCGGCGCTGGTCGAACAGACTCCCCGCCAAACGCTATACGGTTGAACCGCGACTGCAGGTGGTTGAGGCGGTCGGTGAACTGGAATATTATCTGGAGGAAACGATCCGGTGCGAAGACCTGACCTGGGCGGAAGAAGCTGAAAAACGGCTGCAATCCGAGCTTGAGCGGCTGGACGTTTTTTACCCTGATGAACCTTCCATGCCGGATGAAATCCAGAAAGAGAAGAAACGACGTCGGGAAGAAATCGTCTGGCAGTTTCATCCCCGGGTTGAAATCAGCGTAATCAATGCGGGACTCTTTTATGTCGACACCCCGCAGCAAAACCTCACGAATCAAAAAATCTGGTTATAACGAATAAAAAAACGGCTTGCCAGAGCCGCTCAGATTGTTGACAACATTCCCGAACAGGTTTCGTCCGGTTCGGGTGCTTCCCCCTTGAGAATTGCACCCTCCACGCCGATAGAAAAACAACCCAAACAGCTTGCCTGCAGCCGCGTTTTCTTTATTCATATTTACCCCAGAGCGCGTTCATAATTGTTTGGCACAATCAAAACATCCATCTCCAAGGCCTTCAACACCTGCTTGATCTTTTCCATGCTGGCTCCGCCATACTCATTCCGCTCATCCCGCGAAACCTGCGGCGGCGTGACCCCCAGGCGCTTGGCCAGTTCCGCCTGTGACAATCCCTTGTAGATCCGAAAAGCGATCAGCTTGCGCCCGATATTGTCAAAGGTGCAAGTCATATCGAAATCGCCCGCCTTATGCCGTTCGTATTCCCTGATCTCCTGTTTCAGCCGTTCGCCAAAAAAGCGGGACGGGGCCAACCCTCTTTCGATCTGTTCCTCGCTCAACCCCATCTGTTCCAATTCCCGCCTCTGTTCTTCCAACAGCCGCTCCTGTTCGCGAATCCTCTCCAAACTACGCTTGTATTCCATTTCCGTCTTAATCACAGTCTTCATCCTTTCATCAATTTTACAATGCCCTTTTCAATTCCAAAATCCCTGTCCTTGCGAAAAAACTCGTCAAACTTCATGTTTTTCCCCTCTTCATTGGTAATCCCGGAATATACCCCCGTACAGTGCGGAAACAGTTCCACCCGGTAGCGATACCACATCTCCAGTTGCAAGTTGCCGTATTCATCAAACCGGTGGCGATTCCATCCCCAGCATTTGTAAGGATCAAGCTGGTTTAACTTTGCGAGCAGCGTTCCGTCAAAAATTTCCTGTTCATTTCGCGGGACAAAATAACCGTCAATGTCTTCCGGCTGATACTTATCCGTGACAAAGGAACCGTCAATGTAAATCTCTTCAATTCCGCATGCCCACAGCTGACGGACACAAAACTCCAAATTATCAACCAGCCGGTTTCGCCAATATGCATCCCATGGCAAAAGCGAATTTTCTTCCCCTTTCACCAGAATCGATTGCCGGAGCTTGTCGAATGTCATAACATAATCCCCTGGATCCAATAACCCGTATTCATTAAACCTCATCCGTAAGGGTATCCTCCTGTTGTCTATCTTATTCATGAATCAAGGAAAACTCTCCTGCACACCTTTACTTATATGTTAACATACCGGACAAATAAAAGGGACTTTTTGCTGAAAACGCCGCCAGTTTCTCAAGCCGGAATGAAAGCGATATTCGGACGGGAGAGGGCTCACCGCTCTCTCAAATCCGAAATAAAAAACGATTGGCAAGCACCCCCTTTTTTAACCTTTTCCTGAATCGCTCTCGGAAAAGTAATCTCCACTTGGGCTGTGCAAACCAATCGTTATCTTCAACGTTCCAGGAGTTTGGCCAGAAATTGCCGGGTCCGCTGTTCCCGCGGAGAGGTAAACACTTCTTCCGGCCTGCCCATCTCCACAATTTTCCCGTGATCCATAAAGACGACAAGATCGGCGACATCACGTGCAAAGGACATCTCATGCGTCACAATCACCATCGTCTGTTTCTCCTTGGCCAGTTCTTTCATCGTCTTCAACACTTCGCCCACCAATTCGGGATCAAGCGCAGAGGTAGGCTCATCAAAAAGCAACACTTCCGGCTCCATCGCCAGAGCGCGGGCAATGGCCACACGTTGCTGCTGGCCGCCGGAAAGCTGTCCCAGAAATACATCTTTTTTCTCTGCCAATCCCACTTTTTCCAAAAGTCGTTCCGCCTTTTTGCGGGCTTCGGCCTTGTCCTCCCCTTTTACAACAACCGGGCCTTCCACCACGTTTTCCAAAACGGTACGGTGTGGAAAGAGGTTAAAACTTTGAAACACCATTCCCGTTTTGGCGCGCAGTTTTTTAATCTCTTTCGGCGATACTTTTCCGCCGGCAATCGAGATCGTTTCCCCGCCGATGGAGAGTTCACCCTGATCGGGAATCTCAAGCAGATTGAGGCAGCGCAAGAAGGTCGACTTCCCCGAACCGCTGGGCCCGATGATGCAGACCACTGAACCTTTTTCGATCTCCAGGTCAATCCCGGTCAAAACTTGAAGGTTGCCAAATGATTTTTGCAGATTCTTCACTTGAATCATCGCCGTACCTCCCTTCTATCCCGCATATCGGCCATAACGTTTTTCCAATTTTTGCTGTGCATAATTTAACACCGTGCAGACGATCCAATAATAGACGGCGACGAGAATATAAGGCGTCATATAATCAAATTCCCGTCCACCCACGATTTTGGCGCGATAAAACATCTCGTTCACTGTAATCATCGCCAACAGCGAGGTATCTTTCACCAGGCTCAAAAAACTGTTCATCAACGAGGGCAAGGCGACGCGTGCCGCTTGCGGAATAATGACGCGGCGCATCGTCTGCCAATAGGTCATGTTCAGCGAAGCAGCCGCTTCCCACTGCCCTTTGGGAATGGAAGCAAGCGAACCGCGAATCGTTTCAGCCGCATAAGCCCCCACGTTCATAGAAAGGCCAATCAGCCCCGCTGCTGTCGGTGTCAGGGTAACTCCGATGACCGGAAGGCCAAAATAAAGAATAAAGAGTTGAACCAACAACGGTGTTCCGCGGATGATCGAAATATAAATACGGGCAATTCCTTGCAAAATCCATCGTTTTGACATCCTGGCCATGGCGGTGAAGAGACCGATCAACAAGCCGATTGCCATCGCAGTGATGCTGATCCAAACCGTTGCCACGATGCCATTTAAAATAAACGAAGCATTTCGCTCAGCCAAATCAATATCAAACAAATTCTGCCACTGTATCGTTCCCAAAAAGTCCATGTTGGTTTCACCTAATTCAATCTTTTTTAATCGGTTTTCTTCTATTTAATAATGTTATCATCTTAAATTCAAAACATGTTCTTGTCAATAAAAATGACGGCCACTATGGTGAATAGGGCCGCCAACATTCTTATGCACCGATTCCTTCAAAAAGCAAAACGCGTGCCGGTGCTGCTTCTGTATGAACCAACTTGATCGGGGCAGCAACCATAAAATAGGTTCCGGCTGGAACCTCTTTCAACCGAAGCCCTTCCATGATTAAAATATCTGCACGGAACAGGCTTTTATGCGTCGGATGACCAGGCTGGGCCCGTTCGATACCCAGCGCATCGGTTCCAACCCCTCTGACCCCTTTTTCAATTAAGTACTTGGCTCCGTCTTCGGCTAAAAACACAAATTCAAAATCAAATACATCTTCCCAGGAATTCCGCGTTTTAAAGAGAAGAAACTCGCCTTCTTTGATTTCATGTTTTTCCAAATCAGCACGAGTAATGCTTTCTTTGACATCCGTCAAGTCAAGCACCCGGCATTGCCCAACCAATCGCTCAATTGGAATGGTTGACATGGTCCCGCCTTCCGGAAGCATATGGAGCGGGGAATCGACGTGAGTTCCGCAGTGCACATCCATTTCGATGCGGGATTCGCGCGCGGTGGCCGTATCAAAGTCCTGAACAACGCGAATGCTTGGTTTCTTTGTTTCCTTATTTTTATATACGGGCATCTCCTCTGTGATCGGCATGGAAACGTCATAAATTTTCATGGTCAACTCAACTCTCCCTTTTTATCTGGTTACAACCTCATTGGCTTTGACAATCCGGGAAATATCTTTGGCGATGGCAGGCCGCCAGACATGTCCATTCGCCGCCAACAGATCATGTGCTTCTTGCGGTCCCCACGAACCGCTCCGGTAGAAAGTCAGCGGATGCCTATTTTCATCCCAGGCTCTGCGAATCGGATCGATAAACTTCCAGGCGAGCGAGACCTCCTCCCAATGCGTGAAGAATGTTTGATCACCAACAATCGCATCATAGATTAACGATTCATACGCTTCCGGCGAACCTTGCTCACAGTTGTTGCAGAATTCCATCGAAATCGGCATCACCTGGTTGTCGGAACCCGGTTTTTTGGCGTTGAGGATCAGATTGACGCCTTCCTGCGGCTGAATGCTGATGACCAACAGATTGGGGCCGAGATTGTTATCTTTGTTGAAATAGAGATTTTTAGGCATTTCCTTGAATTCAATGATGATCTGTGTCATTTTTTCCGGCATGCGTTTTCCTGTGCGGATATAAAACGGTACTCCGGCCCATCGCAAATTGTCTACGAACAACTTGCCGGCGACAAAGGTTTCCGTCATGGACCCGGGATCGACATTTTTCTCATTCCGATATGCCGGAACCGGTTTTCCATTGATTTCCCCGTCAACGTATTGGCCCCGTATCATATATTTTCCCGCCTCTTCCTCCGTATACCTGCGAAGCGAACGAAGAACCTTGATTTTTTCGTCATGAATCGCTTCGGTTTTCAGGCGGCTCGGCGGTTCCATGCAAACCATCATCAGCATTTGCAACATATGGTTTTGCACCATGTCCCGCAATGCTCCCGCATGATCATAATAACTGGCCCGATCTTCGACACCGACCGTTTCACTGGCCGTAATCTGTACGCTTTCGATGTAATGATTGTTCCAAATCGGCTCGAACAGCGAGTTGGCAAAGCGCATAACCTCAATATTTTGCACCATTTCTTTGCCGAGATAATGGTCGATCCGGTAAATCTCTTGCTCCGTAAACGTCTGCTTGATTTGTTCATTCAGTTTTTTGGCCGAGTCATAATCATGGCCAATCGGCTTCTCGATGATCAGGCGTTTCCAGCCTCCCGTTTCCGTTAAACCGGACAATCTCAGGTTGGTGGAAACAGTCGCAAACAAATCCGGGGCAAGTGATAAATAAAACAGGCGGTTCGGCGGCACTTGATATTTGTTTTCATATTCCTCGACAAGGTCCTTGATCCCCTTATATCCTTCCGGATTCGTCACATCCGCCACGGCGTAATAGAAATGCTGGATAAATTGCTGCCATTCATTTTCATCCGCCACTTTCAGGCGTCCGAACGAATCAATCGATTCCCTGACTGACTGGCGAAAGGCTTCATGATCTCGTGTGGAGCGGCCAACCCCGATCAAACGAAAGTGTTCGGGAAGGAATTTATTTTTGTATAAGCTGAACAGGGCAGGGAACAATTTCCGTTTCGCCAAATCCCCCGTCGCGCCAAATAATACCATCGTAAACGGTTTTGCCATTGCAGACTGAGTCATTAGTTACACTCCTTCAATCATACCGACATTTCTTTGCTTAATATGCATCCAGATGCACTAGCTCATTCCAGCCATGCTCATACAATATAGTAACAAAAGGAAAGAGAAAATAGTTTATTATGGAAGAAAAATAAGATCTTGTTCTTCCTTTCCATAAGAGAGGACAACAACAAGATCTTAGTGCAATTCTATTGAGTTACGTCCACACCAAACCATTTTTCTGAAATCTTCTTCAACGTACCATCTTTTTTCATACTGTCTAACGCTTGGTTAATCGCTTTCACAAGCTCAGGATTTCCTTTCGGCACCGGGAAGGCACTTTCAGAGCGTTCCATCTGTTCGCCGACCGTTTTCAAGGGCAAATTCGTCGTTTTCATCATTTCGGCCACTGCCAGGCGATCGTTCATGCTGAAATCGATGCGTCCGGCAGCCACATCTTTCATCGCGCTCATCATGTCTTCATAAGCGACGATGGTCGCCCCGGCATCTTTCGCCATTTTCCCGTAGTTACTGGTAGGCGTTTGCCCTGCTTTTTTTCCTTTGAGATCTTTTACGCTCTTGATCGAATCATTATCCTTGCGGACGACGATCTGGGCGTAAGAAACGGTATACGGCTCGGAGAAATCGAATTTTGTTTTGCGCTCCGGCTTAATGCCGACCTGGTTGGCAACCATATCGATTTTCCCCGTTTTTAAGCTGGTCAGCATACCATCCCAGGGGATTTCGACAAACTGGGCCTTCACCCCCATGCGCTTGGCCACTTCCGTGGCGACATCTACATCAAACCCCGTCAGTTTTTCCGTTTTTTCATCGTGAAAACTGAAAGGTTTATATGTCCCCTCCGTACCGATTCGGATCGTCCCGCGCTTTTTAATTTGTGTGAGCAGGTCACCATTTTGCACACTGCAACCTGTCGCAAATGAGAAAACGAGAACCAAACCGATCAGTATGGATAGCAGCGCTTTTGCTCTCTTCATCTATTTCACCCCGATTCAACCCCTAGTTAATAGGGTTATTTTTATGTTTTTGCAGTATTATTTATGGTACAGTTTGCCGGTTAATCTTGTCAATATCAAATGAATTGATTTTCAGTAATCTGGAAATTTTTTCATTATCCGGCTTAAAAACCTGTCTCTGACTCACTTAGGACATGGTGTCCAACGTAGGCCCTTTTTTCCTTGATCGCTGTCATTCATCTTCTAGCATGCTCATTTTTACATTGACCATTCCCCAGTCTCAGTGGAGGGAAAACCTTTCTTCATCTCCTGCAACCGGGAAACCAAGTCAAACCGCGAGCTCCACGGCGATCAGTCTTAACTTTCCTCGCAGAATGTTTTTGGGCGATGCTGATGTCCCGATTGTGCTGCTCCAACATGACGGCAAGCTCAAATCAGGGCGCATCCGCGATGAATCTTTCCATCTTGTGGTTCTTCACCATGTACCTGACATGCAAGTCTATGGCGGAAACACACCATTCACACAGCAGGGAAACAAAGGTTTCCTCCATCCATTTGGTGCAAAAGAAGAGAGCAAAAGGTGGTCAAGCATGCGAAAGAGGTGAAAATCAACTCACACCCTCACCTGACGCCGGCTCTCATCTCCACAGCCGAAGCCAGGTGAATATCTCGCTCGCAAAAATATAAAAAAACTACATCCAATAAGGGAATGCAGTTTAAGCAATCACATCATTGAATTGGTTCGACACCGTTCCATCCGGTGCTGGTAAAGCTCGTAGAGTGAACGCAACAATGAACTGTACCGCTGATTTACTTCCTGCAAATAGACAGGAAAAGATTCACCGCGCATGTTCAACAGGCTGAAACAGGTCAAATCCAGGTAGTAAATCAGTTCACGCAACTCGGAGTGGATTTCGACCCATTCACGGCCAATCACTTTTTCCAGGGTCCACTCCACTTTTTGCCTTACCGCCCGCGCCATGGCCAGTTCATTTTCTTTGGAGACATGATTCAACAGTTGCACACTCTCATCCAGCACGTTTAAAATCTCCCCCAACTCGTTGGAACAATTGTTCATTCCCCAAATCATGAACACACCACCCCGGAAGAAAACTTGCAAACGTTGCCGTAATAAACGAAAGATTAAGACTATGAAAGCCAGGGGACTTTCCGGGACGAAATCCCGGTTGATGCCAAGTCCCTGATCAGCTTTTGCTGCTGTTCAAAAAAACACAATATTTCTATATATTTACAATTACTATATCACCCCAGGGTCTGCCGAGCAAGAATTTAATAATCAAAGAAGTTTCGGCTTTGTCCGTACAGGCGCGCAAACATTTTCATGGCGAAAGAATCCGTCATTCCGGCGATATAGTCACAGACTATTCGCGCTCTTTCAACCTCTGTCTCCACCTGTTTCCACATGTGACGGTCGTGTTCGGTCAGGAGCCGGTCATCGTTCATAAAGGCGGAAAACAGTTTTTCAATCACATAAGCCCCGCGCCAGGCAATCGTTTGCACCCGTTGTGATTCGATCACTTCATCGGATACCCAGCGTTTGAGGCTGTCCAGAAGATCGCGCAGCTCCTTCGGCAGTTCGACACGGTATAAGAGGCGTGGCGAAGAAAAAGTATCATACGTTTTCTCTGCCCGGATCTGGGTGATGAAAGTGGAAATGACGGCAGCGATCACTTTTTTCAGCCGATACTTCAGCTGATCATGCTCCGGGTCAAGCCCGTCCAATTCGCACCATGCCTCCATCAGTTCGGGGTATTCCAGCCGTTTTTTGAATGGATAGAGCAATTCTTTGAGGTGGTTTAAGCGAATCAGCCGCAAATTGAGCGCATCTTCGACATCATGGGTACCGTAGGCGATGTCGTCAGCCAATTCGATAATCGAACACTCCAGTGTTTTGTGCAGTGTTTGCGTGTGACGTTCCGGGTCAGGCGCAACTTTTGTCAGGTACGCTTTTTCCTCATCGGTAAATGAAGCGAGAACCCAGGCAAATGCTTCCTGATCACAGCTGAAAACACTCGCTTTTGGGGGAATGGCCTTCTTTTCGCGGTCATACTGCTTTTCGTTCACTGCTTCGTCCAACAGGATCGGGTACTTGAGGATGGAGAGCAGCAACCCGCGCGTCAAATTGAGGCCGTACTCCCCTTTCTCCCCCTCCAGCCGGGTCAAAATCCGGAAAGTATGGGCGTTTCCTTCAAATCCGCCAAAGGCGCGCATGCATTGATTCAACGCCACCTCTCCCCGATGCCCGAAGGGTGGATGCCCCAGATCATGGGCCAGAGCAGCCGCTTCCACCAATGAGCCGTCAAGAAGCGCATGCTCATGAAAAAAGGGATGGTTGGTGTTAAGATGAATGGCAATCCCCCTTGCAATCTGGGCCACTTCCATTGAATGGGTAAGTCTCGTGCGGTGAATATCGCCCGCATAGCCGCCGATCACTTGTGTCTTTGACTGCAACCGGCGAAAAGCGGCACTGTGAATAATCCGCCCATAATCCTTTTCAAACGGATCACGGGCGTCGCTAGCGGATCGTCCGGCAGACGGTTTTCTTCGTTCCGTGTCAGCCGGGCCATATAAACGATTTTGCTTGGGACGATATATGATCATTTTGCTCCACCTCTAACCCCATTGTACCGGAATTTGGATACGACAACAAAAACGTTCACACCTTGCGTCAAGGTAAGTGATGTCCCCGCCGGCAATACAAAAACGCCGAACGCGCTTATTTCGGGTCAAGCAGTTCGGCGTTTTGGTTTAACAAAGCAGCCTTTCGATTTTTATTCCCTTCATACAGACCGAAATCAGTCACTAAACAGCAGATTTCATCTTTCTCATCATAACCCCAATACGATACATAATATCCATCACCTAATCCGCTTGAAAAAATTACAATGTTACCTAACGGGTCTATTTTTAGATTGGCCCAATCTCTGGTATCCACGTAATTTTTCTCCATTTCCTCTATTATGAAATCATCGTATTCAGGATTTTCATCCAATATACTTTTGTATTTTTTGTAAATTTCATCATCCATAAAACAGCCAACACCACAGTCAACAGGGTAGCCAAAAGCCTCACCCTCTTCCAATTCACTTAAATCCTGACCTTCCTTCAAAGCCATTTCCCAGCGTACTGCCTGACTTTCTTTAAACCTGATCATCGCCGCACCAATGCGTTCGTCGTCATCATCGAGATAATGAACAACGTTTAATACTACTGGATACTCTCCCGGATTTACTTTATTTATAAACGGTTCGGTACTTTCGTAAACGAAAGGATCACATGCGACAATTTGGCCAGAAGGTAAACTTATATTACCAGCATAAATATTTCTTGTAACCGCTTCTCCATTATATGTCTTGAACTTTACATTTCCCCGGTAAAAATGGTGAAAATCAGGAACTTTGATGTTCATCAAACTGAACCCTTTCCAATTAGAATAATTTACTTTGATACATTGGGATCACCTTAAAATACTTCACTGTTCCGATACTGTAAAAAGCGGCCGTTTTGCAAAATCATTTTTACCTTGCTTCATTTAGCGTTAATTCCTCTTATGACGGGAAGACCCCAACTCATCATTCAATTGAAAAGTTACTCTAAAATCAATATCCAGCTTTTCACGCACTCATCAGGCAGAACCGTACCTAACTTCATCCCGATTTCTTGCAAAATCTTTTTATCAAACTCCCATTCATCGTTCATAAAATGACCTCCGTATTTTAAATGACAAATCTCACCAAGCACAGTCAAAGCTTCAATAAAACCTTCAAGATCAGGCGCAATTTTTCTTAAATTTACACTCCTTTGTCCATGCCACGTATGGTAAATCTTTTCCGTTTTCTGCTCAAAAATGAAAGGGTCTGACCCTTTATCGGCGATTACAATCCAATCCGGGTCCTTTTGCATATTCCGCAAATTGTGGCTGAAATTCATCTGTAAATCGACCAACTCTTCCGGTTCATACAATTGGATTGGATTCCCGCCAAAATCCAATTCCCCCATTCTCGGAGCAAACTTTCTATACCAAGTTACGAGTTTCTCACTAAGATGCAAGGATTTTTTAATCTCACTAATCACATGCTCATCTGTTGAACCGACTGTAAAACCACACTTTGTCATGACTTTGTGCCATTTACGCAAAACCGGTTCCATTCCTCATCCCCGCTCGACGATCATATTTTTAATTATTGCATTCAGCCCGCTTCGTCAATCAGATGCAAAAGTAACATCTGGCCTTTTAACCTTTTTTCAGTAGCTCAAGAAACTCCCCAAAGGAATCACAAATCGGGAAAAGTCCTTTCTCTTTGTCAATGGCCGCTTCTTCATGATCCCATAAAACAATTTTCGGCTCTTCTTTTTCATTGCGGTAGTCAAAGCAAAGACAATCTCCAGATGCTTCGTATACCGACTAATCGATCTTTTATATATTCATAAATCAGTAGGATATAAAGATCGTGTTCCGCATCGGGATTGAACGAAGCAAAGTCGGTCAATACAATATCTCGAACACCTGGTAGGTAAAGAACATCGGGAGATACTGTAATAGGATGATACTTTAAAATAATATCATTATATTCGCTAGGAAATCGGATTCCTAATTGTTTCTCAACTTTTCTAATGTCATCTAACTGAATCTCTCCATGAGAATATTCCCATTCCAATTGCTTACTCAATTTTTTCACCTACTTAATCTATAAAATCAGGATAACGATCGTCTCCAACTCTTCCACTTGTCCGTGCGACGTTGCTTCCTCCCATATATCTCTTCCCCCACATGCCCGATTTGGCGATGTAAGGAAGTTGAAACTACATTTAAACTGCATTAGATTTTGTCCTTGATGTATTTCAACAAGATCCCTGAGCCTTGCTTTATAAGTCAGGACCACCCGCAAGGTACTCCCAAGAATGATCTTGACACCGTGATCCATTCTCATAAAAATACCTGATTGCTTCGACTGCCTTATCTTGTGTAACACACCATTTGGCAGGATACAGTTCACTGGTTTGTATCGTCAACTCATAATATTCTTCTTCACTTTCAGCGGGATCAATCAGACTGCAATTCACTTCTCCGTCTTCTGAAACATAATTCACAATATATCTTTTTTCCCCTTTAATTAAATTACCGCCTCCACAATACAGCGTCCCTGCATCAACCAATTCCAACGTGAAATTTGTCGCTTCTTTTCCATCCAAACTACAAATGCATTGACAGATCCTTTTCCAACTCGGGTTTTCTTCCTCAGGAATTTCATGATCTTCAGTAAGTAAAATCCATTCCATTCTCATTTCACCTTATTCATTTCTTACTGCTGGGGGATTCCGCGTGAATGGGGGAAATTCTCGCAAAACCAAAGTGGTAAAATGCTCGTAAAGATGATTGCATCAACGCGGAGAAGGGCACCGGCCGGCGCGTAAAATCTTCGATCCGACCGATGCCCCATCATGTGCAATCGCCTCCTGTTTCAATCATAACAGGCTGAAAAAACAAAAACAAGAACATTCGTTCCCGAATCTTCCTTTCAATTGCTCCGCCAGTGTTCCGCCCGGTTCCGGACAAGCTCAATCCATTCTTTTACGGCCGGAGAAAGCCATTTCTTCTTGTGATAGGCCATTTTCGTAAACACACCGCAAGTTTCATCCCGCCAATTCAGTCTCGACAATCGTCCTTCCTGCAACTCTTTCCTCACTGTGATCATCGGCAAAAAAGCCAAACCCAGACCGACCTGTACGCAATTTTTGATCGCTTCGATACTCCAGAATTCTTCCCCCTGGGTTGTGTTAATCCCGTTGCGCATCAAATATTGCTCAAACAAAGTTCGGTAGCTGCACCCTTTTTCTGTTTGCAGAATAATTTCATTCTGAATATCCTTCGGCTTCACTTCTTCTGCCCTTGCCAACGGATGATCCGGGGCCGCCACAAGTGCCATCTCTTCAAATACCAGCGTCTCGACCGCAAGATCTTCCTCTTCCTCATGTTCCGCTTCCAGCAAAAATGCGAGATCCAGTTCGCCCCGTCGCAAAAGGTTTCGCATCTCCGTGCACAATCCGGGATTGATGATTAACTTCACCTTCGGAAATCTCTGTTTGTATTCCTGGAGCAACGCCGGCAGCCGAAAAGCGGCTAACGATTCCGGTGTCCCAATTGTCAGCGTTCCCGCCGGTTCCGTCTGGGCACGGATCTCCGCCAAAGCTTCATCATGGATGTTCAATAACCGGACGGCATAATGCAAAAGTTTTTCGCCCGCCGCCGTCAAAACGAGCTTTTTGCCCAGGCGGTCAAATAAAGGGATTCCCAGCTCTTCTTCCAACGCATGGATCTGCATCGTCACACTGGATTGCGCATAGCCGAGCTGTTCGGCGGCCCGGGTGATGCCCCCTGCCTCCACCACCGTTTTCAATGTTTTTAAATGACGGAACTCCAAACAATCTTCCTCCCCTTTTATATCGTTTTGATCGATCATCTCTATAGAATTTATCTATTTTACTGATAGTAACATCCTTTTTAAAATAAAAGCAACCGAACACAGGAGAGTGAAGAAATTTGAAACAACTGAAGAAAACAATCAGTTTGCCACAGATCATCGCCTTATACACGGCAGCTGTTTTGGGCTCCGGAATTCTTATCGTCCCCGGGTTATCCGCCCAGATCGCCGGCCCTTCCTGCCTGATCGCCTGGGCAGTCATGGCCGTCTTTACTTTGCCCATGGCCATTACCATGGGATGGTTATCCGCCAAATACCCTCATGCCGGCGGGGTCTCTCATTTTGTCACCCTTGCTTACGGAAAACAAGCCGGCATTTACATCGGATGGTTTTTTATCATGTCTGTCATGATCGGGGCTCCGGTTGCCGCCCTCACCGGGGCAGGTTATCTGAGTTCCGCGATGGGATGGGGGGAAAGCGGACGAATCCTGGCAGGAGTGGCAATGGTTTTGGGAGCTTTAATTCTCAACTGCCGTGGGATGGAATTGGGAGGAAAAATACAGGTGGCGATCGTCAGCAGTATTTTAATCGTCCTGCTTCTTGCCATCTTCGGGGCAGTCCCTTTTGTGCAGGCATCGAATTTTAGCCCGTTTTTGCCACACGGATGGATTCCCGTCGGAGTGGCGACCACCATCCTGTTCTGGTGTTTTATCGGATGGGAAGCCGTCTCGCATTTATCGGAGGAGTTTGCCAATCCGCAGCGCGATTCGATCATCGGGGTGATCTGCGCGGCAATCATTGTTGGCACCATCTACTTTTTCACCGCTTTTGTCACCGTCGGAACCGGGAGTTACACCCATGCGGATACCGCCATCTCTTTTCTCATGCGCTTTACGTTTGGGAAAAGCGGACAATTGCTGACGGCCATCTTGTGTTTTCTCATCTGCAGCGCCACCGTCATCGCCTATACGGGTGCGGCGTCGCGCTTGGCTTTTGCTTTGGCACGGGCGGGTAATGCACCTGTTTTTTTAAGCCGGTTATCCAAACGGCAGACACCGACAGGCGGACTGGCACTGATGGCTGTCGGCTTTACGCTTTCTTTCACTTTTTACTCCACGGGAGTAATCTCCTTGGCCCATCTGCTCCTGCTCCCAAATGCTTCGTTTATTCTGACTTATGCCGGGGGATGCGCTGCGGCCATCAAATTATTGAAGGATTCCAAGTGCCGGCAGCTGATCAGCTTGCTCTCCTTTCTGCTGACAGTATGCATCCTGCCTTTTGTCGGTTGGGCACTGCTCTATCCGCTCTTCATCGCCTTTCTGGTCACTTTTTACCTCCTGTGGCGGAAAAAACATACCGCCCCGGTCAAACATGGGATTTTTCCGGGTGATTCTGATTCCATCCTCTAGCGCTCCCCCATCTCGGTATGGTACGATTCGATTTGGAATCAGATTACGAAAAGGGAGGTTGGGGGTCAAAGACCTCCTCACCAGAGATGTACACACCAGAAAACATACGAAATATCGCGATTATCGCTCACGTAGACCACGGTAAAACAACATTAGTCGATGCGATGTTAAAACAGAGCCGGATCTTCCGCGAAAACCAGCAAGTGGAGGAACGGATCCTGGATTCCAATGATTTGGAGCGCGAGCGGGGAATCACGATCCTGTCCAAAAACACGGCGATTCAATATAAAGGGGTCAAAATCAATATTGTTGACACTCCGGGACACGCGGACTTTGGCGGCGAAGTGGAACGAGTGATGAACATGGTGGACGGTGTCCTGCTCCTGGTTGACGCAGTGGAAGGGCCGATGCCGCAAACGAAATTCGTCCTCCGCCAAGCGCTGGAGCGCGGACATAAGGCGATCGTCGTCGTAAACAAGATCGACCGCGAAAATGCCCGCCCGGAAGAAGTGGTGAATAAAACGTTCGATCTCTTCGTCGATTTGGGCGCCACGGATGAGCAGTGCGATTTTCCGATTTTATATGCGAGCGGCTTGACCGGTGCCTCCGGCTTTGAACCGGATCAGTTGACACCGACGATGGAGCCTTTGTTTGAAACGATTCTCTCTTACCTTCCTTCGCCGGATGTGGACGATCAGGGGTATACCCAGATGCAAGCCACATTGCTGGGATACGACGAGTACAAAGGTCAGATCGTCATCGGCCGCCTGAACCGCGGCACAATCCGTCGCAATCAATCCCTGCTCCTCATCCCTGCCGAGGGTGAACCAAAAGCAGTCAAAGCCGGGCAGGTCTTCACCCACGAAGGCTTAAAAAGGGTGGAAGTCGAAGAGGCGCATGCCGGGGATATCATCGCGTTGACCGGGCTTGGCAAAGTGGGCATCGGCGACACGATCACCGATCCCGCGCACCCGGAAAGCCTGCCGCCGATCAAGGTGGAAGAACCTACGTTGCGGATGATGATCGGAATCAATACCAGCCCCTTCGCAGGGCAGGACGGAAAATTTCTCACCTCCCGTAAAATCCGGGAACGGCTGATGCGTGAATCTGAAAAAGATGTCGCCCTTCGGGTCGAAGATACGGATTCAGCCGACAATTTCCTGGTTTCCGGGCGCGGTGAGCTGCACCTTGGCATCCTGATTGAAAACATGCGGCGCGAAGGATATGAATTTCAGGTGAGCAAACCTGAAGTAATCTTTAAGGAAGTCGACGGCCAACTGATGGAGCCGGTGGAGCAGGTGGAAATTGAAGTGAGCAGCGAGCAGCAGGGAACCGTAGTTGAACTCTTGGGGAAACGGAAAGGCCGGTTGCTGGACATGACCGTTCTGGACAGCGGCAATATCCGTTTCACCTATCAGGTGCCGTCGCGCGGATTACTCGGATTTCGACTGCAACTGCTTACCGCGACCCGGGGAGAAGCGATCATGAACACGTTATTTACCGGATATGAACCCTATGCCGGAGAGATTGAAACACATGAATTCGGCTCGCTGATCGCCTGGGAATCAGGCACGGCCACCACTTACGCCCTGCATTCGGCCCAGGAACGCGGACAGCTGTATATCACGCCTGGAACCGAAGTATATGAAGGAATGGTCGTCGGCCAGCATATCCGGGAAAATGACCTTGAGGTAAATGTCTGCAAGAAAAAACATTTGACCAGCATTCGCAGGGCGACCGCGGAAGAAGCGCTGCGCCTCGATGCTCCGCGCCGCCTCTCCATTGATGATGCCCTTGAATTGATGAAAGACGATGAACTTTTGGAAGTAACGCCGAAAACATTCCGTCTGCGCAAAAAATATCTTTCCAAAAATGAACGAGCCCGCCACGCGAAACAAAAGAAATAAAACCTTCGCGTCCTGACCGGCACAACCCGGGTGGATAAAAGCTTTCACATAAAAAATTTCGGAGGCAAGCATCAACACTTGCCTCTTTTTTTGCATTGCTTTATGTGTTCCGCGCCCGCCATTCTTCATAAGTGAGACGCGGCAGCGAAAACGTTTCGCCGATCTTTCCGTACTCCGTTCCCGCCATCCGTCCCACCGGCCTCAGGCGATCGGTATCAATCTTGCCTTCGAAATAAAGCGAATCATCCACGTGAAACTGGACGATTTCCCCGATGATAAAATCCGCGTTCGGAGTATCTCTTCCACCCAGTTCCAATATTTGCTGCAAACGGCATTCCATTTGAATTTTCCCCTCTGCCAGACGCGGTACCTGCACAATCTTCCCCGGCAGGACATGAAAACCGATCTTTTCCGCTTCACTCACATCGGGCGGAAAATCGACTGACGTCTCATTGACCATCGATACATTATCCTCATCAACCACATGGACGACAAATTCTTTTTTCCAAGCGATATTACGGGCAGTATCTTTCCGGTTGCCGTTCGGTTTTCTCGACACACTGAACCCGATCAGAGGAGGGTCGGTGGCGATCACATTAAAAAAACTGAACGGAGCAGCATTGACGATTCCTTCCGGGGATAATGAAGTGACAAACGCGATCGGCCGGGGTAAAATGCTTCCAATCAACAGCTTGTAATTCTCTTTCTTGCTTTGTTTGCCAGGATCAATTGTACGCATAAGGCATCACCTTTTTTCATTTTCCAACCAGCTGTACATATAAGCTGAATCTTCAATATTCAATGCCGCCTTGGCCACCTTCAGGGGGCGGAATGTATCCACCATCACCGCCAGTTCCTCCGTCCTCTTTTTCCCGATGCTCCCCTCTGCTTTTCCCGGATGGGGGCCGTGGGGCAAACCGCTGGGGTGCAGCGTGATCGAACCTTCTTTTACCCCTTTGCGGCTCATGAAGTTCCCCCTCACATAATAAAGAACCTCATCGCTGTTGACATTGCTGTGATAGTAAGGGGCAGGGATCGCCAGTGGATGGTAATCGTACATCCGCGGAACGAACGAACACACGACGAAATTGGGGCCGGCAAAAGTTTGGTGAACGGGCGGGGGCTGATGGATCGAACCCGTTATCGGTTCAAAATCATGGATGTTAAACGCCCATGGATAAAGGTACCCGTCCCAGCCGACGACATCGAATGGATGGAAGGCATACGTATAGCGATGGAGTCGGTTGCGCGCCTTTACCCGCACCTCGAACTCCCCTGTCTCCCGATGCGGATGAAGGGTTTGCGGCACACGGATATCCCGCTCGCAAAACGGGCTGTGCTCCATCAATTGACCGTATTCATTTCGGTATTTTCGCGGAACGGTAATTTCACCGCTTGATTCAATCACAAAAAATCTCGTATTCTTCGTCTTCAATGAAATCCGGTAAGTGGTTCCGACCGGAATGACCAGATAATCGCCCGCCCGGTACGGAAGATCGCCAAAAATGGTCTCCAGCACGCCTTCTCCTTCATGGACAAAAATAATTTCATCGCCATCGCTGTTGCGGAAAAAATAAGACATCTCTTCGGTCGGACACACGGTGGCCAAGGCGACATCCTCATTGGCCAGCCAATGGATCCGCCCGTCAATCGGATCACCGCCCTTTCCGGCGGCAAATGTGAGGAGGTGCCGATGGCGGTTGGCTCCTTCCTCTTCCAAAGGGATTTCCCAATCACGAATCCACTCTGCTTTGCTTACGGCGGTCGGGGGGTTCATATGGTATAAAATCGACTGGATGCCGGAGAATCCCTTTGTTCCCATCACTTGTTCCCGATAGAGCGTCCCGTCTTCCTGATAAAACTGAATATGCCTTTTAGCGGGGATCTGTCCCAAGCGATGATAAAAAGGCATGCCCTTCCCCTCCATTCTAAATAACCAAAACAGATTCTCTTTGTATTTTAGCAAAATAATCATTTTTCGCGCCAATAGCTGCTTTAACGCGGAAATGCACAACTACATGACCATAAGGCCCAGTTGACAGGAAAAAGGAGAAAAAAGTCTAATTAATAGGTATCTGTCCAACCATTTTCCAAATCCTACAAAGGAGATCGAGTTTTCAATGAGGTTATTAAAAGAAGGAGTGGCTTGGTTCAGTTCTTTGTTTACCGGGATGGCAATCGCGCTCATCATCAGTATTTTTATTCTGCAACCGACCAAAGTTCTCGGCCATTCCATGGAACCGACACTCATGCCGGATCATCATATTTTTGTGTCCAAACTCCCCTGTGTCCTGCAATACCACCCTCATCACGGGGATATTGTCATCATAGATAGCCGGATTCACCATCAGCGCACCTGGGTCGACGATTTGATGGACAGTCCCCTCTACGTCTGGATCACCGAGACTTCACCCCATAATATTTGGGTGAAACGCGTGATCGGAGTCCCGCGGGATGTCATTGAAATCAAAAATAACCGGGTCTATCGCAACAACCAGTTGCTGAAGGAAAGCTATATCAAGGAAGAGATGAACAATACGCCTGACATGAAGATCACGGTTCCCGATAATTGCATCTTCGTCATGGGCGACAATCGCAATTACAGCATGGACAGCCGGGAAATCGGCTGCGTTCCGATCGATCACGTGCTCGGGGTAAAAATATTCTGATTCATGCCGGAGAATTTTTTTTCTTTTTATGCAACCTGGACAACCGAAGATGAGTCTAATATAGCAAACAACTTTTCAGGCAAAAGGATGGGTCATGATTGGATAAGGATCTCGTCGTTTCCGGTTTGTCACTCTTTTTTCTCTTTTTTATCACGTGCTGCGTGATCTGGTTTACGGATCAACCGGCAATCCATTAAAGATGATGTTGAAACGACCTGCCAATTTTCAATCCAAGAGAATGCGCCATAAAAAAAGCGCCGACCTTTGGGAATCGGCGCCTTTTGTCCATGGGAGAGAGAATGTCTTGCTCTTTTATTTTGCGAAGGAAGCAGCAACGTCCTGGCCGTGTGCAATCGCTTTTTCCAAAATGGCATCGGCCTGCTCCGGAAATGCTGCCATTCCTTCAGCAATAACCGATTCAACGTCCGTAATGCCGATGAATTGCAAAACGGTGCGCAGGTAGCGGTCACTGAATTCCACTTCCCGGGCGGGACCTTCCGAGTAAACGCCGCCGCGCGCCTGAATGTGAACCGCTTTTTTTCCTTTGAGAAGCCCCACCGGGCCGTTTTCGGTGTATTTAAAGGTTTTACCGGCAATACAAATCGTGTCGATATAGGCTTTCAGCTTTGGCGGAAATAAAAAGTTCCAAAACGGAGTCACAAATACATATTTATCCGCGGACACAAATTGTTCGGTCAATTCATTGATGCGATCCACTTTTTTCTTTTCTTCGGGGGTCAAATCCGCCCCTTTTGCCAATTTTCCCCATCCACTGAAAACTTCTTCATCAATGTAAGGAATTTCTGTTTTGTACAGATCCAATTCCACAATTTCATCTTCCGGGCGAATCTCTTTATAACGCTCCAAAAAAGCCTTGCCCACCCGCAAACTGAAAGATTCATCAATCGGTTTGGGATTCGCCGTAATATACAGGACTTTGGCCATGAAATGATCCTCCTCTGCTCAAGTTTAGTAACTAACTTTAAATACGTAAGTATAATATGATAAAGAACTGCGAAAGTCAAGAAAAACCATTGAGCCGGAGCCATTGCACCGGTTTGGAAATTCATGACACCCCAGTGTCCTGGAAAAACTATTCTGCCAATCATCCCTAGTTTGTACTGCTTCTTTCCCGATTATCCACCATTAATTTTTCGCAAACTCCACTGCGGTTCGCTTCGCCAGATGAATCGCCTGCTGCAAAATCTGGTCGTACTGTTCTTCGTTGGACGTTCCTTCGGCAATAATTGATTTCACATCCGTAATTCCCATGAAACCAAGAATCATTTTGACATAACTGTCAGCAAACTCCATCGCCTGACCCTGTCCTTGTGAAAAAATACCGCCACGGGCCTGAATATGTATCGCTTTTTTGTTGATCAACAGTCCCACCGGCCCCCGGCTTGTGTATCGAAACGTTTTTCCCGCCATGCAGACGAGATCGATATAAGCTTTAAACATCGGCGGCAGACCGAAATTCCACATCGGGGTGACAAATACATATTTATCGGCTGAAACAAACTGCTCAACCACTTCATTGATGCGGTTCAATTTTTTTCTTTCCTCCATCGTCAGCGGCACGTGCTCCACCATTTTGTTCCATCCGTTAAAAACATCATAATCCAATAAGGGGATTGATTCGCGATATAAATTTAATTCAATGATTTCATCAAGCGGATTGGTTAATTCGTATGCATTTAAAAAAGCCCGGCCTACTTGCAAACTAACAGATTCATGCTCCGGTTTGGGGTTGGCGGTTACATAGAGGACAGCTGCCATGTTTACACCTCCAGTTTTCGTCATTGTCTCAATCCAAAGCCACAACCCTGGGTTGCGGAGACCTCCTGTCATAAGAACGGCTGCCACCGCATGAAACAGAGATCGCTCATCACCTGGCTCAACCCGGGGATGAAAGCAGATCTCTCACAGGAAAAAAGCAACACCCCGATTATATCCATCTTTATAGACTGACTGCATCATATGATGATATTTTTATATTTGTCAAGAATAAAATAATTTTTATTAATAAGCATTACCACGCCACAAAAAATCCGACCCCAAGGCCGGATCACTTCAAATGTCAATTTGTCTTCCCTTCCCTTGACCGATGGCTTTGTTTCTCCTCCTTCATCAAAGTCTCAATCCACTCCGGATCATGAGGCAAAACTTCTTCTTCCTTCTTCACGGCGAGATCTTCGGGCAGCAAGAGGGTCAGCAGTTCCCTGGTGCGCTCTTCTTTCGCGATTTTTGCACATCGCTGACCGTGACGGTATTTCACCATTTGAAAAAAATGGCGAACCCGTTCCGCCCGGCCTGCTTCCGCATTTTCCCGGCAAATCCGGTTCATCTCCTGCCACAGCCGACGCCGGGCCGACTCATCAATCCTGTAATTTTCTTCTTCCGCCATCCGCTCAAACAATTGAACCAGTTCTTCCGGAGTATAATCGCGAAATTCAAACCAATGCTGAAACTTTCGAGCCAACTCGGGAACATGATTCAACCACTCCTTCAGTGGGTGCTCAGGCCCTGACAAAATCACAATCCGGTCGGCGTCTTCTTCATTGACCAATCGAATCAACCAATCAACCCATGATTGCCATTTGCCGGCAGAAACGGCATCCGCTGCCCAGGATTGCGGGTTGCGCAAATACAACACCCCTCCCTCGGTCCGGGCTGTCACTTCCCGCCTTCTCTCCTCCGCTTCCTCCGGCGGACTTTCCAGCAATTCCGCCGCATCGACGGACACCAGATGGCCTTTGCTCAAAAAATGAAGATGATTCATGGCCAACCCGTAAAACTCTGCCCATTTCCGCTTACCGATGCCCGGCGGACCGCAAAAGACGGCATGTGGCGGAGCGGGTTCCAGTTTTTCGATTCCCAGGCGCTTTCGATCGGACAAATAATCATAATATCGGATGAGATCCAGCAGCTTCCGCTTCATTTCCGTTTGTCCGATCATCCCCGCGCTCCAATTTTGCCAGAGGAGCGATAACGGATTAGGCCGACGGTCGGGGTCAGCGGAAGTCCCGTGTTCGATATCAAGAATCACCGGCCGGCTCTCCACCACATTCCAGTTGCTTTCCCTGATCTTGTCAAAATGGCACCTGTCAAAGGAACCGCGACCGTTTTCCACCACTTCGACCCCGTTGAGGCTGTCATGAATCGAACACTGAATAAACTCCGGATCCGCTGCTTTTGAAACATGTACTGCGGCGGCATTCATAAAGTCGTAAATCTCTGTATCCCGGATGGTTCCCGTCGCCTTTAACGACAGTGAAACTCCATGTCGTTGCCCGCGATAAATCCGGCAACGTAGCAGATCGAGATTGGCTTCCGAGCGAATGGAAACGAGATCCCCGTTAAACCCGAACAACTCGCAATTCTCCATGATTCCCCTGCCGCCCTTTTCGCAGAAGACCGCTTCTTTGTTTCCATCATGAATTCGCGTCTGCAAGATGTGTGGGGCAGCTTCGTTCAGAATCCAAATGGCCGGTTGACGGCTGAAACCGTATAAGTCACACTGGTCTATCATGCCACCAGCACCATTGGTAAAGAAAAAGGCACCTTGCGGACAATTTTTGATCGTACAGGCAAAAAAGCGGGGTTCGGCCTGAGCCAGCACCCGGATGGCCGGCTCGATTTCGCCTACCGAAAAGATTTTGCATTCCTCAAATTTCGCCTTTCCCCCCGACATCACCATCCCGCTTGTTTTTCCGTCATGAATCAGGGTGCGGATAAACGCCGGACTGCCTCCATCAATCCCGATCGCCGGACTGTGATCAAAACCAAACAAATTGCATTCCTCAAAAAGCCCTTTTCCATTTTCTTCCACAAACACACCGTAACCCTTCGTGCCGGTTATCGTACACTGACGAAATACAGGGTCTCCTGAGGATACCAGAATGGTCGTCATCTCGCTTTCGCTGTGCAGACTGCATTCCTCAAATAATACCTTGCCGCGGCTCCGGCTTAATATGGCGGCGTTTTTTTGACTGCTGATCCGACAGCGGCGCAAGATCGGTTCCGCTTCATCCACGGCAATGGAAATTCCCGGCCCCTTTTCGGCCCGCACATCGCACCCGTCCAGCACCAGCGCTCCCCTGTGAACGGCCACAACCGGTGAATCATTGGTGCGCGCCTGGCTTAAAGTGAGATTTTTAAGTACCGCATAACCTGCGCTCATTTCGATGGTGGCATATTTTTTTCCCACGATGACCACTTCTTCTTTGGCTCCTGTCCCAATGATTTCGATCATCCGGTCGATCCACAAATCTTCATGGTAGACTCCAGGTTCAACCTCAATCACGCTGCCGGAAGGCGCCTGATCAAGAGCGGATTGTATGGTTCGATACCTGCTAAACCATCTGCGTGATACCCGAATTGTCGACACTTCCGTTCAACAAACCTTTCCTGTTTTCCCCCTTCTTATTTTTCAATATGTCACGATCTGTCCCTTTCCACTCATAAAAAAAAAAGACCGGCGATAAAACCGGCCCGATTTGGTCCCCGCACATGCAGCGCTCTTTATTCATAATATTTCAATATGCACGCGCGTACTTCATTCATTTCCTGGTTTTCCTCCACTTCGGACAACTTTTTCCCTACTTCGGCACCGCAAATTTCACAATATTTCGGTTCATGTTCCTTTACCTGCCCATCCATCGCTCTCCACCCCATCCTCTTTATTATAATACCATTATATTATAACAACACCTGTTATGCAACAGTTTGTATTAGTACAACTCTTGCTTTTCATATAAAAGGCGGGAGCCGGATTGCACAAGCTGGAAAAGGGAGGGATTTCACCTTTTGATCGCATAAATATGAACCAGGGTCATACGAAACACCGTCTCCTTTTCTTTCTCCATTCCTATTTTACGTGCCACCTTGATTGACGCTTTATTCCCGGGCTGAATAATGGATATCAGCCTCTGCAATTTCAATGTTTCAAATGCGTAGTCGCGAAAAGCTGCCGCCATCTCTGTGCCCAATCCCTTGCCCCAATATTTCGGCAACAGCCAATAACCGATTTCCGCTTCGATCCGTCCGTCAACAATCTGTTCTATTACACCGGAATGCCCCACCTTTTCCCCGCTTTTCCGGTCAATGGCCAGGCAAATGCCCATTCCGCCTTTTTGCGCATTCAGCCACTTCTGAAGCATCTCTTCCGTTTCCTCCGGCGTCTTTACTTTTCCGATATAACGCATCACCTGCGGATCACTGCACAACGAGATCAAAAACGGCAAATCCTTTTCCTTATACGGCCGGAACCGCAATCTTTCTGTCTCGATCAAAAGACTCATACCATCCTCCAAATCAAAATTGAATGAATATTCAATCACAAAATGGTTTAAGAATACCACCCGCCTCCCGGGAGGTAACGGGTGGACATTCAGCCTGCATTATTCGTATTTCACCAGGGACACAACTTCAAGTCCATTCAGCTTCTCCCTGCCTTGAAGATAAGCCAGTTCAATCAGGAATGCCGCACCGACCGGCTCCCCTCCCAACTGTTTGACAAGGTCAAGTGTCGCGGAAATCGTGCCGCCGGTTGCCAGCAGGTCATCGGCAATCAACACTTTTTGTCCGGGCTTAATGGCATCCTTATGCATGGCCAATGAATCTTTTCCATACTCGAGGCTGTAATTGGCCTGAACGGTTTCGGCCGGAAGTTTTCCCGCTTTGCGAACGGGAACAAACCCCACACCAAGCGCATAGGCCAGCGGGGCTCCAACCACAAACCCGCGCGCCTCCGGGCCGACGACCAAATCGATCGATTTGCCGTTTAACCTGGCAGCGAGCTCATCGATTGCTGCTTTGAAGGCTTTTCCCTCTTTGAGCAAGGTGGTAATATCTTTAAATCGAATCCCCGGTTGCGGAAAATCGTTGATCACTCGAATTTTCTCTTTGAAGTTCATGTTCATGTCCTCCTAAATGTTTGAAAGCGATCGTTGAAAACAAATACCTGCACAATTCCGTGTATGAAGAGTAGACCAATGTTTGCAGAACTTGTTGTCCGGCGAGCTGCCTTTGGTATAATTTGGAATCTGTTAACGGTTTTTTAGCCGGGTTTGGATGAATGCGTATTTCTCCATGCTCAACCCTTAAAAAGCCCAATTCCTCAAACACTTGAATGATAAAGGAAAGCGATCGTTTTTGCAATCCCGTATGGCGCATAAGTGCGGAAAAATGTTTGGACAGGGAGATTTTCTCCCGGCCGGCAAGCAAGCGGTACAAACGTTTAAAATCATCCCGGGTGGGAACTTTGGCCAGCAAATCGTCAAATTCTTTATCGCCAAACAAAAAATAGAGCCGCTCTGCTTCTTTTACCTGATTCAACCCTTTTGTGAACACTTCCAAATCAGGCGGCGCATCCACCAAAACTACAAATTTGGCAGCACGAACCTCCGCGGGCCAATCCCTTTCCGCAAGCTGATCCCAATAGACAACGGTCCCTTTCAAATCCACCGCCTGCAAGGGCTGTTTGATCATACCGGAACAAACATAACAGACACCGTCATGATCCAATCCCTTCAGCCTTTCCCAATCGCGACGGTTGCTGCGCCAGTCAAAAACCTGCAAATGGGGAATCATTAAATCCCGGATAATAAATTGGGGCGAACGTTGTCCGTTCCATTCATTCATCTGCAATTCTCCGAGCAGGCGAATCCGGGACAAGGGTGCGATTTCCCTGGCTGCCTCACCAATCCGAAAACCGACCGCTTCCACGGTTCCCCCGTCCGTTTGCAAATAAATCTTCATATGTTCTTTATCTTTCCCCATCAATTGAACCCGGGCGACAGGAGCATCTTTGAGAATAAACAGCGGTGTGGGATTTCCCACTCCATAGGGAGCCAATGCTTCCATCTGTTCGATCAGGGCCGGCTCGATCCGCTCCAGTTCAAGCTCTCCCTCAGCGTGCAAAAGCGGGATGTAATCTTCCGGAGTCAGCCATTCCTGTGCCAGCTCCGACAGCCGCTCGTGAAGCAAATCCAAATCTTTAACGGCCAAGGTCATCCCGGCCGCCATCTCATGTCCGCCAAAATGGGGCAGCAAATCCCGGCAAGCGCTCAGGGCCTGAAACAGGTGAAAACCCTTGATGCTGCGCGCGGAGCCCTTTGCCGTCTGCTTTTCCTCATCGATGCCCAGCACGAGCACCGGCCGGTAATATTTCTCCACCAAACGGGAGGCCACGATTCCCACAACGCCCACATTCCAGCCCGGTTTCGCAACCACAATCACATGGCGATGGCGTTCCGGATTTTTTTCGACTTCGCTGATCGCTTCGAGCGTCATCTCTTCCACCAGCTGTTGCCGCTCCCGGTTCATCGCATCCAATTCCCTTGCCAGGCTTTCCGCTTCCCGCACATCCCCGGAAATGAGCAAACGAACGGCTGTATCCGCCGAATCCAGCCGGCCGCTGGCATTGATACGCGGGCCCAGAGCAAATCCGACATGCCCGGCTGTCACTTCGCGCCCGATATCTGCCGCTTCGATTAAAGCGCGAAGGCCCACCGATGTCTCTTCATTCATTTTCCGCAAACCATGATAAGCAAGGATGCGATTTTCTTCGATCAGCGGGACGAGATCGGCAATTGTCCCCAGGGCGACAAGATCGAGCCATTCCACCGGTACCCGGTTCAGCAAAGCAGTAGCCAGTTTAAAAGCAACACCGACACCGGCCAGCATTTTAAACGGGTAGGAACATCCCGGTTTTTTGGGATTGATCACGGCCAGGGCATCAGGCAATATTTCCGGCGGTTCATGATGATCGGTAATGATTAAACCAAGGCCGAGTTCTTTGGCATAATCTGCCTCTTCAACGGCACTGATGCCCGTATCCACCGAAACCACCAGTTCAAACCCCTGTTCTTTAGCCGATTGTAACGCTTCTTTGTTTAATCCATATCCTTCTCGAAAGCGATTGGGAATATAATAATCGACATTGGCCCCCAGTTTTCGAAAAACATGCATCATCAGACTGGTGCTGCTCACTCCGTCGGCATCATAATCACCATAGATCAAAATTTTTTGTTTCCGTTCCAGCGCATGCCTGATTTCCTCCACTGCGGTTTTCATCCCGTCAAGAGCAAAAGGATCGTGCAAATCTTCCAGCCGGGGCTGCAAAAATCGTTTTGCCTGATCATGATCCCGGATTCCCCGTCGAAGCAAAATCCGGGCCAGCAGGGGATGAATTTGGCAATCACGGGCCATTTTATCAGCCAGGGCATCATCCACCTGTTCTGCCTTCCAACGCCCCTTTGCATACAGCACGGTTCCGTTCACCTCACTTTGCGTACTCAATTATAGCACAAAGAAGTTTTCTCCCATCACAAAAAAAAACCGTGGTTTCCCACGGCCTGACATTTTTATTCGGTTGCCAAACGCTTCTGTTTCTGCTTTTGCAGCGAATGCCATTTCCACACGATCCAGATCGGGCTGGCGACAAAAATCGAAGAATAAGCGCCGGAGATCAATCCAAACAAGAGAGCGAGCGAGAAATTGCTGATGCTTTCCCCACCGAGGAGCCAGAGTGCAAATGCGGCGAAGACGACAGTCAAAACGGTGTTGATCGAGCGCACCAGTGTCTGATTGATACTGGTATTGACCACTTCCGCCAGCTCGTCCCACGTTTTGGGTTTGTGTAAATCCATGTTTTCGCGGATACGGTCGAAAATTACGATGGTATCGTTAATCGAATAACCGACGATGGTCAACACGGCCGCCACGAAGACGAGATCCACTTCGATGCGGAACAGTGAAAACATCCCAATGATAAAGAGTGCATCGTATAACAGGGACAATACGGCCGCCACGGCAAAGCGATATTCAAATCGTAAAGAAACATAAATGATGATGCAAACCGCAGCGATCAAAACGGCAATCATCGCATTGCGGGCCGTCTCCAATCCGATGATCGGATCGACTTTTTGCTCCTGGACGCTGACATTTTTGTTAAAGGCCTTACTGAAATTATCGCGGATTTTTTTCACTTCATCCGGTGACAAAACCTTATCCGTGCGGAAGATCAAAATCTCTTTTTGCGGTCCGCCCACGCGGATATTGGGCTTTTGATACCCTAAATCTTCAAGAACGGTCCGCGATTTTTCCAAACTGACATTTGGTGCGATGGTAATATCAATCCGCGTACCGCTCTTAAAATCAACCCCGAGGTTTAACCCTTGCACGAGAAGAGATAGCACCGACACCAGCACGATCGCAATCGTAACGATGAAATACTTGTTCCGGTGTTTCACGATATCCAACTTATAGGTCACTGATCTCATCCTCTCTTACCCTGAACAGGCCCGGGCTTTTCAGCACATTGGAACGGACGAGCAGGTTAATCAAGATCCGGGACAAGGCAACGGCCGTGATAAAGCTGACCACAATGCCGGTGATGAGCGAAACGGAAAAACCTTTGACCCCTGCCGTACCGTAGATAAACAAAACGGCGCCGGCAATCACCGTCGTGATGTTGGAGTCGAAAATGGTGAGGAACGAACGCTTTGATCCGGAGCGAACCGAAGCCGCGATGCTCTTGCCCGCACGGAGTTCTTCGCGAATCCGTTCATTCATGATGATGTTGGCATCGACGGCCATCCCGATTCCCAGGATAAACGCGGCAATTCCCGGCAGTGTCAATGTAACATGGAGCAGCATGAATGCCAGCAGAACGAGGTAGCTGTAAGCGATGAGCGTAATAACCGCGATGAACCCCGGTAAACGGTAAAAACCGATTACGAAGATGAAGATCGCCAGCACAGCCAACAATCCGGCAATTAAACTCTGCTTCAGCGAATCGGCACCCAGACTGGCGTCGACCGCATAACTGGAAATTTCCTTCAGTTTGAGCGGAATCGCACCGGCATTCAAAAGGTCGGCCAGTGTTTGCGCCTCTTTCACCGTCTTCTGGCCGGTAATCTGCGCTTCTCCGGCGGTGATCACCTGTTGCACGACCGGATCGCTGATCTTCTGGTCATCCAGATAGATCCCGACCGGTTGCCCAAGGTAAGTGCGCGTCACATTCTCAAACTTGCTCGGATTTTTGAATCGAATGGAGACGACGGGGGCACCCGCCTGGTCATACTCCAATTTGGCGCTGCCCGGCTTGATATCGGTGCCGGACAAGAGCACTTTCCCATCGGGAGAACGGAATGTCAGTTTGGCTTGTCTGCCCAGAAGCTCCCGCGCTTTGGCCTGGTCTTTCACCCCGGCCAGTTGCACCCGAATCCGGTTCGGAGGTTCAACCGTGATATCCGGCTCGGACACACCCAGGACGTTTACCCGATTGTTAAGCGCAGCGGCAGTATCTTTAAGCGCTTCCGTGCCCGGGTTTTTCTGTTCAGTTTGATAAAGCACCTCAAACCCGCCTTGCAGATCCAGCCCTTTGGTAATATGGTTCCATATGTAGCTAGTGGTTGTTGCGACCAGAGCGAGAATCGCAACCACTAGGAGGATGAAAATGGTCAATTTTCCCTTTCGCACACTCATTTAAAGCTCCTCCTTTATGTAAAACACCATAATTCTAATTATCCTTTCTAGCCTGGGCAATGTCAATTTAGAAGACCGAGATGACTTAATTCCATTTCAAATCAAAAGAAGCGGCTCCCCTAACGAACCATAGGGCGCCGCTTTATTCAAGTCGGATCAGTCTTTATATACGGAGAGCATTAACCAGTTCATAAACCGATTTGCTTTCAATGACATGATATCGTTAACCAAACGGTTTAAGCGCGGCCAACCCCTGCGGTAGTTTTCCGACACACAGGCCCAGATTTGCTCACCCGTCACATTTTCATACCCGTACATTCGAAACTCTTCCGCTTTGATGTTACAAAGATCTTCAATACATCTCATCAGTTCCTTTTCGCTCAGAAGCTCGACCGAGTGGGTTTTTTGGTGGCTTACCGGTTTTAGTGCACCATATTTGGCCATAGCGTTCCTCCTCACCTGTTATGACTTCTCTTTCTTACATCGTTTTCGTTTTGGACTATTAAAAATCCTACTTTCCATTCTACCTGATTTTTTAGGTATGAGCGGCCCGGACAAGTCATAGATTTTAGTAACCTTTTGTGAAGGAGGGGCCAGAAGGGTGAACAAGGGTTTCCTACGCGGTACACTCATTCTCGTCGGAGCAGGTCTGATAACCAAAGTTCTCGGGTTCGTCTACCGGATCGCTCTTTCCCGGATCATCGGTGACGAAGGAATGGGACTGTTTCAAATGGCCTTTCCGATTCTGGTCTTTACCATCGTCGTCACCACCGCAGGATTGCCCGTGGCCATTTCTAAACTGGTTTCCGAAGCGGAAGCCAAAGGGGAAGAAGAACGGATTCGCTCCATTTTAATCGTATCGGTCTTTATTGTGATCATCACCAGTACCGTGATCACCGCTTCTGTCCTGCTGGGCGCCCCATGGATCGCCAAAACATTGCTCACGGATGAGCGGGCCATCTATGCGCTCCTGGGCATCGCGCCGATTATCCCGATCATCGCCGTCTCGTCCATATTTCGCGGGTATTTTCAGGGCAGGCAAAATATGAGCCCTTATGCTTTTTCCACCATCGTGGAGCAATCGGTTCGGATTTTCACTGTGCTCCTGCTGGCAAAATATCTGCTTCCCTACGGAATCGAATTCGCCGCAGCCGGTGCGATGATCGGGATGGTGATCGGAGAGTTTACCGGTATGGTTTATCTTCTTTACTCGTTTAAGAAAGATCCGACGCGCCCCCGGTTGCGCCTGATCTTTTCCAGACAGCCTTCGGTCAGCACACGTGGGAAAAAGGGCTCTTATCTCAGTGCTTTTGGCCGGACTGTTCGCGCTCTCTTGCGCTTGGCCATTCCCGTCACGGCCAGCCGCCTTGTTGGTTCGTTTTCTTATGCCATTGAGCCGATTGTCGTCTCCCAGAGTTTGGCTTTGGCCGGATATGTAACCGCCACGGCGACTGCTCTCTATGGACAACTGGAAGGAATGGCCATTCCGATTACCTTTTTTCCGGCGTTTATCACTTATGCCTTGTCCGTTTCACTCGTTCCGGCGATCAGTGAAGCAGAGGCGCAAAACAATCAACGTCTGGTGGAACACCGGCTGCAACAGGCGATCCGGCTCTCCTTAATTGTGACGGCTCCCTGCGCCCTTCTCTTGTTTCTCTTGGCCGAACCCTTATCTGTTTTACTCTTTCGTCAAGCCGATGTCGCCCGTCTGATTCAAATCATGGCCCCCTTTACCATCATTCACGCCTTGCAAGGCCCGTTCGCCTCCGTTCTGCAAGGATTGGACCGGGCGAACTTACCCATGCGAAACTCGATTATCGGGGCCTTGATCAAAACCGTTCTCATCTTATTGCTGGCTTCCAGACCTGAACTCGGGATCGACGGAGTGGCACTGGCGATCAACTGCGGCATCGTGATTGTGACTTCTCTTCATTTTATTGATATCGTCCGGCTCATCCCTTTCAGCATCCGCGTCAAAGAGTACGGAAAACTCATTCTGGCCGTCGTGGTGACGGGTTTCGCCGCCTATCAGGGAATGGCATTAACCAAGCAAATGTCCTTGCTTTCAAGCACTTTGCTCATCATGGCTATGAGCATGGGAGTTTACCTCTGCTGCTTAATCTTTTTATCCCTCATTCGCAAAGAAGATGTGCTTCGGATTCCCGTCATCGGAAAATGGATGGCGTTCCTGCTGCCACAATAAGCAAAACGGGCCGGTTTTTCATGACCGCCCGTTTTTTATCTGGTTTGATTATCTTTTCCATCAATGAATAATTTCCCTTCATAGTTGATGCTGGCATAATAGATTTCTTTAAAATCCCTGTACCCTTGTTTTTGAATCTCGTTTTTCAGCCAAAACCGCGTTTTCCCGATCTGTCTGAGCCCCTGTTCCTGCACTTTTCCGTCCAAAATCAATGTGATCGGCATTTGAAACGGCCGCAGTAACGGAAGAACATCTTCCTTCATCACCGGCCGCTTTTCCTCCCGGGGGAAAACGCTTAATCTTCCTGTAGTTTCCAATATTGCAAACTCTACATCTGAAACATCCGCGATATTCTTTTCACGCAACTGCAATAACAAATCATCAATGTTATAACGGGCTTTGGCCATCTCGGCATCCAGGATTTTCCCGTTTTTCACCAGGACGAGCGGCTTCCCGTCAACGAGCTGTCTCACTTTCCTGCTCTTGAGCGACAAATAGGAAAGAACGATTTGCAAAGCGGCCAAGGTGACGATGGCAATCATGCCATTGATCAGCGGTTCATGGGATCGCTCAATCGCCATGGCTGAAATATCGGCAATCATGAAGGAAACAATCAAATCGATAATGGTTAATTTTCCGATTTCCCGTTTCCCCATTAAACGCATGATAATGAGAAGAAACAGATAGATAAAAACCGTTCTCAGCAATATAGAACCAATCACCCCGGCACCTCCTTTCCCCCATAGGTTTCACCAACGAAAACCGTTTTATGAATGACGCAAAAGGTGATATTTTAATCCAAGCCTTCATAACATGTACCAGTGCGGAAGATCTTTTCGCGGAAAAGGAGGTGCAGCCTGCTGCGTGGAATTCTCGGCACAAAAGGGCCGGACCCACAGTGACGGCAGGTGAACTTGTATGAAAGAAGCCTGGTTCGATTCCGCCAAAAAAGGGTGGCAATCCCCGTGGATTATCGGACAATTGTTCATTTGGGGCATCATCTTTATCGGTTCCTTTATCGTCGCCATCTTTTTGCGCTACTCTTCGCTCGAATCCGCTGACATCCCCATACTCTCTTACATATTAAACGGGCTGGCCTTATTTGCCGGAGGTTTTGTCGCCGGCAAAAAGTCGGGAAAAAGAGGGCTGTACTATGGCGCTGCCCAAGGCATCATCTATGTAGCCATCCTTTTGTTGATCGGATTTCTCGCCTTTGATTCCCTGACAACGTTTCATCCTTTTATGTTCAGCGCCTTCGCAATCGGCCTCAGTTCGCTCGGGGGAATTTTGGGGGTAAATAACAGCAAAAGCTCCTGACCCAGTTTTGGGCCGGAGCTTTTTCTTTCACGCTTAACTTTCTTTCACTTCTTGCGGTTTTGCCTCCGCTTTCTTTGTTTCCTGCTTCTCCTCGACATTGGTGACACGGTCGATCGCGTGACGTTCAAAGGTAATGCGTGTATTGTCGCTCACTTTCAATGTGACTTTCTCTTCGTTCAGATCCACGACGGTGCCGTGAATGCCGCCTGCCGTGATCACCTTGTCCCCTTTGCGCAAATTGTTCAGCATTTCCATCTTCGCTTTTCGCTGGCGGTTGTTGGGACGGATGATCAGGAAATAGAAAATGAGCAGAAACAAAACGAGCGGGGCCAATTGAGTGAGCATATTCATTTACAAAACTCCTTCCATCAAATCATTTGCTGGAATCAAAAGGCTCTCTCCGGAGTGAGTGAACCATAATATTTCATCATAAACGAATCACGGAAATCGAGAAGCCGGTCTTCCCTGATGGCCTGTCGCACTTTCTCCATCAGCCTCAGGAGGAAATACAAGTTGTGATAGGTGGTAAGCCTCAGTCCAAACGTCTCATCCGCTTTAATCAAATGCCGTAGATACGCGCGCGAGTAGTTGCGGCAGGTATAGCAATCGCATTCGGGATCAAGCGGGGTAAAATCGCGAGCATATTTGGCATTGCGCACAACGACTCGTCCCTGACTGGTCATCGCCGTCCCGTTGCGGGCAATTCGCGTTGGCAAAACGCAGTCGAACATGTCAATTCCATAAACAGCTCCCTGAATCAGCGCGTCAGGAGAACCGACTCCCATCAGGTAACGCGGTTTATCCTTTGGCATGAGCGGCGTGGTATAAGACAGCACTTCATACATTAATTCCTTGGACTCCCCTACGCTAAGACCACCGACCGCGTAACCGGGCAAATCGAGTTCGGCCAGCTGCTGTGCGCTCTCTTTGCGCAAATCCTGATGCATTCCCCCTTGGATGATCCCGAACAGCGCTTGCTCCTCCGGTCGGCGATGGGCCTTGATGCAGCGTTTCAACCAGCGGTAAGTCCGCTCGGTCGAAGCTTTCACGTACTCCCTGTCGGCCGGATAAGGCGGACACTCGTCAAATGCCATAATGATATCGGCACCCAATGCATTTTGAATCTCCATTGCTTTTTCCGGCCCGATAAACAGTTTCTCGCCGTTTAAGTGTGATCGGAACGTGACGCCTTCTTCGGTGATATCGCGCAATTTGCTCAGGCTGAACACTTGGAAACCGCCGCTGTCGGTCAAAATGGCACGATCCCAGTTCATAAACGAGTGCAGCCCGCCTGCTTCTTTCACGATCTCGTGCCCCGGCCGCAAAAAGAGATGATAGGTATTGCTCAAAATAATGCCCGCTCCCATCTCTTTCAATTCTTCCGGGCTCATTGTCTTCACCGTCGCCAACGTTCCCACCGGCATAAAAATCGGGGTATCAATCACCCCGTGCGGAGTATGTAAACGTCCCAGCCGGGCACCGGACTGCTTACATTCTTTGATTAATTCATATCGAACGGCCAAGATGCTTCCTCCTGTTACAAATCCCATTCTAACTTAATTCACATTCTCCTGCTACCCATTATAGAAAAGACTGATCCCAAATAACAAGTTCGCTTCTTTAAAAATTGCTTCAACCCGGAATGCAGGCTAAATGATCAACATGGCATCCCCAAAACTGAAGAAACGATAACGCTCCTTCACGGCCTCCTCGTAAGCGGCCAGAATCAGTTCGCGTGAAGCAAAAGCGCTGACAAGCATCAACAAAGTGGACTGGGGCAGGTGAAAGTTGGTCAACAGCGCATCCACAACTTTGTATGTAAATCCCGGATAAATAAAAATATCCGTCCAGCCGCTGTCAGCACGCACTTCTCCGTCAAATCGTCGCGCCACCGTTTCGAGCGTGCGGACGGAAGTGGTTCCGACCGCCACCACTTTGTTTCCCCGCTGCTTCGCTTCCCGGATCACCCCGGCTGCTTCCTCGCTGATCTCATAATACTCGGCGTGCATGTAGTGATCCTCGATGCGCTCCACCGTAACCGGGCGGAATGTTCCCAGGCCGACGTGCAGAGTGATAAAGACCACCTTGACCCCCATGGCACGAATTTCATCCAACAAGCTTTCGGTAAAATGAAGCCCGGCTGTCGGCGCGGCGGCTGAACCGACCACTTTTGAAAACACCGTTTGGTAGCGTTCCGGGTCATCCAACTGCTCGTGGATATAGGGAGGCAACGGCATTTGCCCCAATTCCTCAAACAATTTTTCCACATCTTCCGCCTCATATTGCAACCGGAAAATGCGGCCGCCTGCCACTTCCGTCTGTTCTTCGGCGATGGCCTGCAACCGGCCGTTTCCAAAACGGATCCGGGTCCCTTCTTTCACCCGTTTGCTCGGCCGAACCAATGCTTCCCACCGGTCATTCCCCAACGGTTTTAAAAGAAGCAATTCGATTTTGGCTCCGGTCTCCTCTTTTTCCCCGATCAGGCGGGAGGGACGCACCCGGCTGTCGTTTAACACCAAAACATCGCCAGGATGCAAATAGTTGATGATATCGGGAAAACGGGCATGCGTCCATGTTCCCGTCGCCCGGTTGACTACCATCAGGCGGGAGCCGGTGCGTTCGGGAGCAGGCTTTTGGGCAATCATTTCTTTCGGCAGTTTAAAGTCATACATTGATACATCCATGTCAAATCCCCATCCTTCCGAGCCTCAAAAAGAAATCGCCCGTTTGCTTAGCGAAACAGGCGAAAAAAATAGCTGATCAACGTTAAGATCACACTGATGACGATACAAGTGACAATCGGAAAGTAAAATTTCACATTTTCCTTTTCAATCACAATATCGCCTGGCAAGCGGCCCAACGGAAAAAATTTGCCTCCGGTCTGCCAGAGAAGACCGAGCAAAAACAAAATAACGCCGGCCAGCATCAACATTTTTGCCACCGAATTCATTTTGGCCACTCCATTCCAAAATGCTTCAGGCAACGCTCTGTTACCATCCGCCCGCGCGGCGTTCGCTGCAAAAAGCCGATCTGCATCAGATAAGGCTCGTACACATCTTCAATCGTGTGCGCTTCTTCTCCGATGGTCGCCGCCAACGTATCCAGACCGACAGGGCCGCCGCGAAACTTTTCAATGATGGACATCAACAGGCGATGGTCCACATGGTCAAGCCCCATCCGGTCAACCTGAATCCGGTCAAGAGCATCACGGGCGCTGTCACCGGTAATGACTCCGTCACCGGCCACCTGCACAAAATCGCGCACCCGCTTGAGCAGCCGGTTGGCAATGCGCGGTGTCCCCCTAGCCCGGGAAGCGATTTCCACCGCTCCGTCTTCCATGATCTTTACTTGTAACAGATCTGCTGCCCGTTCCACAATCAGCGTCAGCTCATCTATCGTATAGTATTCCAATCGGGCGACGACTCCAAACCGGTCTCGCAACGGAGAAGATAGCGAACCGGCGCGCGTGGTCGCCCCGACGAGCGTAAACGGCGGCAAATCCAGACGGACGGAGCGTGCACTCGGTCCCTTGCCGATCATGATATCCAGGGCAAAATCCTCCATGGCCGCATATAACACTTCCTCCACGGACCGGTTTAACCGGTGGATTTCATCGATAAACAACAGATCATGGGGACCCAAATTGGTCAGGATCGCCGCCAAATCCCCCGGCCGTTCAATTGCGGGCCCCGAGGTGATGCGAATGGACACGCCCAATTCATTGGCGATAATATTGGACAACGTGGTCTTCCCCAGTCCGGGCGGGCCGTATAAAAGCACATGATCGAGGGCTTCCCCGCGCATTTTCGCTGCTTCAATATAGATCTTCAAATTTTCCTTCACCCGGGACTGTCCTATGTATTCGCTGAAATAACGAGGGCGCAGGCTGTATTCGACCATCTCATCTTCACCCGTCATCTTCGCGGAGATGATCCGTTCCTCCATGTCTCACCCTCCTCATTTTTTCATCATCAACTGCAGTGCTTTTTTAATCCACTCTTCGGTGCTCAGGCTTGACTCCGCTGATTTTTCTGCTTCTTGCGCTGCCCAATCCGCTTCTTCCTCATTATAGCCGAGAGCCAACAAGGCGGCAATCACATCGCGACGGGCGCTGAAGTCACTTGGTGGTTCACTGTTTTCTTGCAGGGGCAGTGTACTTTCGGAATACCCCCAAGCCAGCTTTTTCAGTTTATCCTTCAGGTCCAATATCAGGCGTTGCGCCGTTTTTTTGCCGACACCGGGCAGCTTCGTCAATGTTTTAAGATCCTCCAGTTGAATGGCGCTGATCAATTGTTTCGGTGTCATCCCCGATAACATCGCCAGCGCAGCCTTGGGGCCCACGCCTGACACTTCCAGCAACAGCCGGAACAAATCCCGCTCGCTTCGCGTTGGAAAACCGTATAGCAACTGGGCATCTTCACGCACGACAAAATGCGTCGACAAATAAACCTCCTCCCCTTCCTCAAACCGGAAAGGGTTGGGCACAAACACCTGATAACCCAGGCCGTTCACGTTGATAGCGACATAATCCGATTCCCGGTATTCGACCGTTCCTTTGACAAACTCAATCATCGTTTCGCTCCCCATTTGCTCCATTTATGTATAACAGACGACGAATGGGCTTCGCAGATGGCAATGGCCAATGCATCCGCCACATCATCCGGTTTCGGCACTCTTGGAAGTCCAAGCAGCACCTTCACCATTTCCTGCACTTGCTTTTTCTCGGCCTGGCCGTAGCCAACGACAGCCATTTTCACCTGAAGCGGCGTGTACTCGGTAATCGGGATGTTCGCTTCTTCCGCGGCCAGCATCATCACCCCGCGCGCCTGGCCGACTGTAAAAGCGGTGGTGACATTCCGGTTGAAAAACAGCTTTTCAATGGCCACCACGTCAGGACGATGCTCCGCAAACAACTTCGTACAGGCGTCGTAAATCTGCTTCAGCCGTGTGGCAGTGCTTAAACCCGCCTCTGTTTGAATGCTTCCGTATTCGACCGGTTTTAACTGATTTCCCTTCTGATCGAGAATACCGAAGCCGACGATGGCAATCCCCGGGTCGATCCCCATTATACGCATGTTTCTCCCCTCTCCTGAAGCGAACACTCATTCTCTTCGGACGATTATACCATAAAACAGGGAGCGCCGGGGGATGAAATGGAATAAAGCCGGGCAAAGCATCGGCCGGACTGAAGATCGGACCCGATCGTTTATTGATTTCGACCGGCCACCACTGGCCGACTTAAGAACCTTGGCAGATCAAAAGCCGGCCAGCAACGCGCTTTGACGGAAAAAAAGCGGACGGCAGAAGATCACTCTCCTGCCGTCCGCATCTGCCCGGTATGTTCCGATCATTCGCTTCGAAATGGCAGGCGCTCTTTTGGCGAACCAAACCATTTCTCTTATGTTCACTTGTCGTTCTCATTGACTCACCTTGTTCGTATACTCTTCATAAGCAGGGATATTCAACAATTTGTCCACTGTCACAAATTCATATCCCTGCCCCCGAAAGTAATCGATCAAACCGGGAAGCACCTGAACCGTGGATTGCAGCTGCTTGCCCCCGGCGCAATGCTGCAGGATGATTCCGCCAGGGTCCGCTTCCCGTTTCACGGTGGCCATGATTTGCTCCGGAGACTGTCCGGCCCAATCGCGCGTATCAACACTCCACTGGATAATTTTAAAGTTTTTCTGCCCGAAGTGCTGTTCCAGCTGATCATTAATGGCTCCGTAAGGCGGGCGCAACAATAATGGCGATTTATGGATCGTTTGATAAATCAACTGATTGGTTTGGCCGATTTGCCTGTCGGTTTCCGGGTGTTTTAACTTCGTCAATTGGGGATGATTAAAAGAATGATTCCCGATCGTGTGCCCGTCGCGATCGATTTCCCTCAACATATCCGGATATTTCTTCACCATATTCCCGACGACAAAAAATGTGGCCGGAACCTGCTTCTGTTTAAGAATCTTCAAGATTTGCGGTGTAAATTCCCGATCCGGTCCGTCATCAAAAGTCAGGGCAATCTGTTTTTTGAATTTCGGGCCTTTAAAAACCATGGTCTTTTCTTTGATCCGATCCAATTCCGCCATCTGATCTTTGGTCATCGCCTCCTCGGGTTTGGCGACGGCCGGTTGTGCCTCACTTACCTGATGTTCGGGCGGCGGAAATCCCTTCGCTTGATTTTGCCGGCTTTCCTCTGCCATCTGACCCGCCTCTTGCGAAGACTTCCGCGAAACTTCAGATGGTCCGCGGTCTTTCGGCAGGGAACTCTCCTTCTTGGCACAAGCCGACACAAACAAAACCATGGCGAGCATAGCCCCCGTTACCCCTGCCACTCTCTTAAAACCGGTCATGTTGTAAACCACTCCCAAAGAAAAAGAAAGTGCGGCTAGTCACGCACTTTAAAAGAGACAAAATCCCTTCTATGATAACAAATTCCTTTCATATACGGGTTTATTCTAACACATCCGTTTCTTTTCGACAGCACTATTTTTATTTCCTAATGATCCGGTCTGTTGCAGCATTCTTTTAACAACAAATAAAAAAGGCTTTCTTTTTGGTCGAAAGCCTCAGGATAAACCTGTTGTCAACCCTTTTTCCGGCAATGGTAGACAAAGGCTGGCGGAAGATTGAAGGGGACAAAGGACAGATCCACCGTATGGAAACGATCCAGCAATTGTTTTCTCATCTGCAACGAATATTGGAATGTGATAAAGATGCCATCCGGTTTTAAGGCCCGGTACACACCCGTCAAAATCTGGTCCCGCAATGGCTGCGGCAAAACAGCAAAAGGCAATCCCGACAGAATTACGTCCACCTGCCCGGGTTCAATCCCGTTATCCGCCAACGACGGAATCAGTTCACAGGCGTTGTCACCAATGATAAAATCCGGAAAACGACGGATTAATCGTTCACGCAAATGGAGATCTTTTTCAAAAATCATCTTTTTGGCGCCTGATCGGGCCAATTTTTTTATGCCTTCAGTAAAAACCCCTGTTCCCGCTCCCAATTCCACCACTATCTCCGTGCGGGCCCAATCGACTTCCTTTAACATCGCCCGGGCCAAAAATCGGGAACTGGGAGTGACGCTTCCAACTGTTCTTGGAGAACGGAGAAATGAATAGAAAAAACGAAGGCGATCTGCAATCGCATGATCCATGAGCTGCAACATGAAAAACACCTTTCCGGCCACCATAAATCATAGTATTTTTATTGGATTTATGAGTATATAATAACACGAATAATTGTTAAAAAATATCCTTAAAACCCTTAAATCTGTCCAAAAAAGCCTTTTTTTAAATGTTTTCCTCAAAAAGGAAATTCCATTCATCCCCAACACAGGGCAAAATCCCGGAAAAAGTTTCTTGAATGAAGCGGATCTTTCCGGGAAAATGGAATCGAAAGGAGAGAAAACCATGCAAAAACGCTGGGTTGCCGATTTAACGTTGACAGGGATTGCCTTTGTCTGGGGAATTACCTTTGTGCTGGTGCAAGATGCAATTGCCACCCTTCCTCCGTTTCATTTCTTGATGATCCGCTTTGCCTTGGCGGCCTTTTTTCTTTTCATCTACCTGCTTTGTCGAAAACCGGAAAATTTATCAAAAAGCGACCGTAAACGAAATTGGACTGCCGGAGCCCTGTTGGGCTTGTTTCTGTTTTTGGGCTACGCCTTGCAAACCTTCAGCCTGCTCTATACCACTTCAGGCAAATCGGGATTTCTCACTGGCACTTCCGTGGCTCTGGTTCCGGTTTTTGCCCTTTTCATTCTGAGAGAAAAAATGAAATTTTCGTCCGCCATTGGAGCATTGCTTGCTCTTTGCGGCTTGTATCTCCTCGCCTTTACTGATTTCAGTTCTGTTAACTACGGAGATGTGCTCGCCTTTCTCTGTGCTATTTTTTTCGCTTTGCAAATTATTTATACCGGGAAATATACAAATTCCACTTCGATGATGCACCTGGTCACGATCCAACTGGCCACGGTGGCCGTGCTAAGCGGAATTTGCGCACTGTTCACTGAGCGGCGGACCATTTTCGCAGGGCTCGGGCACCTGTTCACGCCAGGGGTGATCATTGCGCTTGTGGTTACCTCTTTGTTTTGCACTTCACTCGCCTTTATCGCCCAAACTCATGTACAAAAACAAACGAGTCCGACAAAAGTAGCGCTCATCTTCTCCCTGGAACCCGTCTTTGCGGCGTTGGGAGATTACTTCTGGAACGGAATCGCATTGACCGGACGCTCCTTCCTCGGGTGTCTGTTTATTTTGGCCGGGATGATTTTGTCCGAACTTCCTGCCTCGTCATTCAGTTTTTTAAAAAGAAAAGCGGGGAAGAATCTCAAAAAAAACGGGTGACCTCCAAATGTAAGGTCACCCGCTTCACAAGTGAAGACCCAGGATCAGCGTTTTAACCAACCGAGCAGGGCAAAGATTTTCATCTCTTTTTCCGCTTTCTCTCTAACCTCATCGGACCATCGTTTCTCCCACTCTTCCCAGTCCCCTTTTCCTTCCTGGATCTCCAATACCTCCTGCAGGGCTTTTTCCAACTGAAAGTTTTTGATCAACCTGCCCATAACCCGTCTCTCCTGTTCCTGTTACACCTATTCAGGATCATATGCGCCAGCGCATGGGAACATGACGGGATTAAAAAAGCAGGAGAAGGACATTCTTCCCCTCACGCCGCCTTATTTTTGCTCCAACTGTTTTTGGAAGAACGCAGTCAATCGGGCTCCGTTATCCTGCAAATCCTCTTCATCCACGGTGAAGTTAACCCTTCTACGATCATCGACCGCATGATTTTCTTCATCTTTTTGCTTATGTAATTCCAATGCCATTATGCCTCCTCCAAAGTTGACCAGCCGCACATCGGACAGGTAATCATATTGCGACGGCAGCGAAAAGACAAACTCCTGATGGAAGGGACAGCCGCGCACTTTGTCGCCGGCAAATTCAGTCGTATGTCCGACATAGCTCAGATCCAGATCGAGGCGCTTCAGCGATTCGATGGCCAAATTCAAAAAGGGATGCGCTTCCACTGCGATAACATCGCGATCTTTCGGGTCGATGGCATAATCGATGGCCAATTCGGTACGCAATAAAATTTTGTAGTTTGGCGTAGTGATTGGCACATTTTCGGCCAGTGCAAAAGCAAACGGGATGGATCTTTTTTCATATGGGGCAATCACGCCGATCGGATTGATTTTTTGCTCCTGCCAGATGAAAGGAAAATGCTGGTCACCCACAATATCGACCAACAGCTGCAGATTGATCTCCTTGATCTCTTGTTCGACATCGCCCCCTTCGATCTCGATCAGGCCTTCAATCTCCTCCTCCTGGCGAAAGGTGGTTTTGTCCAGAACGGCATTTACTTTGGCCGAGCCGATTTTCATGCTGGCTAATATCTCTTTAAACATTGGTTCACTCTCCTGGCATGTCATGAATCAATGTGATGAAACGCAGTAATCGGGAAAAGCAGGGGCAGCCGGTTTGCATCAGCAAGCCTTCAACCCACCCCTATTACAGAATGGGGGCAAAAGGAACAAGGATATGCAAAAATGAAAACAGGAATGTTTTTACAGATGTTGACCGCTGAAAATCGGCGTTGCGCAGCCCGAACCGCAAATGATATGCGCGTCCTCCAACAATCCTTTGTTTTCAAACGGACGGCGCATCAATCCCGCGCCTCTTTTTGTTTTTGCCGGTTAAATTCCTCTGATTTTCCCTTGGGAATCGTCAAGCTGGCCCAATCCCGATCTTTCAGGGCTTTGGCGATAAAAACGATTTGCCCGATATGATAGGAATAGTGGTACATCTGACGCTCGATCGCCTGGATCACACTGTGTTTTTCACCACGAATGGTCACCGTTTTTGCCAGATCTTCTTCCGTCAGCGAAGTGAGTGCGTCAAAGACGGTTTCCCAGCCTTTGTCCCAATCAGCCATCATCGCTTCCAAGCTTTGATATCCATCCGTGAATTCCTCATCGCGGTTGCGCCATGGTTTTTCCCCATCCGTTCTTAAAAAATCCGTCCAGCGCGACAGCATATTTCCATGTAAATGCTTCACGATGACGGCAATGCTGTTGCTTTCCAACCCGATCTTTTTTTGGAGATCAGCGAAACTGCATTGCGCCATCGCACTTTCACCGGTTTGCTTCATTATGCGAAATTGCTTGATCACAACTGCAAGGTATTCGGTTGCCAATCCCATGTGCTTCCTCCTCGCCATCGGGTTGCCACTACGCAAAATGATATCATATCATTCAGAAAAAACAATCTCTTCCTCCTGTATCTGACAAATATTCTTTTCTTATCTCAGACTCAATCCGGTCAACAGCATGCTTTCATACTAAAAAACCTCCCTCAAACCCGCAAGATCTGAGGGAGATCTTCCTCTGTCCGCTTTTTTTAGTCCGCATACTTGGCCAACTCGTCTTCATCCACTTCGATGTTGGCATAAACGTTTTGCACATCGTCATGGTCTTCCAGCGCTTCGATCAAGCCGATCACATCTTTGATCACTTCGCCGTGAAGCTCCACCTTATTGGAGGGGACGAATGTGACTTCAGCGGTGGAGAAGGTGAGATTTTCAGCTTCCAGAGCCTGTTTTACCTCTTCAAAGGATTCCGGGGAAGTGATAATTTCATAAGTTTGCGGATTCGCTTCAAAATCATCTGCCCCGCTCTCGATTGCCAACATCATGATCTCTTCTTCATCCAGATCCGTCGAGTCGCGTTCGATGACCAATATCCCCTTCCGTTCAAACATCCAGGCAACACAGCCCGATTCTCCCATATTTCCGCCGCGTTTGGAAAAAATATGGCGGATGTCGGCGGCCGTGCGGTTGCGATTGTCCGTCAACGCTTCGACCATAATCGCAGTACCGCCGGGGCCGTAGCCCTCGTAAGTGATTGCTTCAAAGTCCCGGCCTTCTCCTGCACCCGCAGCTTTTTTGATGGCCCGTTCAATGTTGTCGCTCGGCATGTTTTGTGCCCTCGCCTTGGCAATGGCCAAACGCAACTGATGATTGTTCGCGGGATCTTTATCCCCGGCGCGAGCAGCAACATAAATTTCCCGTGACAATTTGGCGAAAATCTTTCCACGAAGCGCATCCTGACGCCCTTTTCGGTGCTGGATATTTTTCCACTTGGAATGACCTGCCATTTTACCAAACGACTCTCCCTTCTGTCATAAGCCCCAATCGCGCAAATAGCGGAAATCCATTCCCACGGTCCGCGTACCTGTTTTCAAAATGATCGGCATGGTCCGTTTGTATTGATTGCGGATGATCCGTTTGCTCACCCGTTCAATAAAATCATCTTCAAAACCGAGCGCACGCAGCTGATCAAGCGTATAACGCTGATCAATCATGAAATAGAGCAACCGGTCGACATCGAAATAGCTGAATCCCAGTTCGCTTTCGTCAGTTTGGGCCTCCCACAGGTCAGCGCTCGGGGCTTTGGTAATAATTTGCTCGGGCACGTTCAGATACGCCGACAGTTGACGTACCTGCGTTTTATACAAATCGCCGATCGGGTTGATCGCAGAAGCAGTATCCCCGTATTGTGTTCCGTAGCCGAGCAAAATCTCCGTGCGGTTGCTCGTCCCAACAACCAGGGCATCGTACGCCGCCGACAAATCATACAGAATGGTCATGCGTTCACGTGCCATCTTGTTTCCGCGTCTCAACGGTGTCGCTTCGGGAAACTGCTCAAAATAGGCATCGATTTGCGGCGTGATATCAATCGTGATCGACTCCACCCCGGTTCCATCAATCGCCGCCTGAGCATCTTCGAGGCTGGCCGGGCTGCTCGTTTTGTACGGCATCCGCACCGCCACGACATTTTCCGGCCCGAACGCCTTCACAGCCAGATACAGAGACAGAGCTGAATCAATCCCGCCGGACAATCCGATAATCACCTTGTTAAAACCGGCTTTGTTCACCTCTTCGCGCAAAGCGGTCGTCAGGAGGGTCGTGGCCAGTTCTTCATTCAGCCGCAAATACGGCGCTTGTTCCAGCATTTCTTCGATCATCTGCATTACCATGTTCCCTCCCCTGTCCGTTTACGCTTGATCCGATTCAATTCGCGAATGGTGAGATCCAAATTTTCATCCCGCAGCAGCGGCATTTGGAATCGGGCCTTTTTCACTTTTTCCATGTCGATGTCAACCACAAGCAATGCTTCTTTGAACAAGCCTGCCTTCTTCTCGATTTTGCCGAACGGGTCGACGACGGCTGATCCGCCATAGAAGGTAATGCCATCTTCTGTCCCGACACGGTTGGCAAACAACAGGTAAGTGCCGCTGAGCAAGGCATAATTTTTCAGCAGGGAATACCATGATTCCTGCGCTCTCAATTCCGGCCCGGTCAGATCCTGTCCGGGTGAGTTTGACGGAACGATGATCAGATGGGCTCCATCCTGTGCCAGGAGATAAGGAGCGGACAGATGCCAGAAATCCTCGCAAATCAGCATGCCAAACTGGCCAAACCGCGTCGGGAAACTGCGGATCACCTGGCCTTGTCCAACGTAACGCCCTTCGTCAAACATTCCATATGTAGGCAGATATACCTTCCTATGCAAATAATGAAGATTCCCGGCGGTAAGATAGGCCGCCGAATTATAAAGAATATGCTCAGGGCTGTGTTCGATGAAACCGATGACGAGATCCATTTCGCCTGCTTCCTGGGCCAGCCTTTGGATTTCCGGGCTAAACGGATCCATCGCCATCTCATACGTCAAATCCAACAAGTTATATCCCGTTAAACTGAGCTCGGGAAAAATAAGAAGATCCACTTGTTCTTCACGGGCCCGGTGGATCATTTCCCTGTGCAATTCCACATTGATATCCACTCGGCCCAAGTGTGGTCTGATTTGTGCAAGTCCTACTCTCATGCTTTGGCCTCCTCAGGCAAGAACAAGGCTTAATAAAACCAATCTAAATCATACCATAAGCCCATACGGACTACCAATAGACGATTCCTTTGCAAAACTCTTTCCACTTATCCCGGTGTTCTATTATTTTAACCAAATAAGGGAGGGAATGTTGAGTATAAAAATTACGTTTTTTTTCAGCCAAGCCCACTACTTCCCGAAAGAAATCATTCGGAAATTGAAACAGAGTTGCAATGATTTTTTTCTCAAGCCATGAGAGAGGACGCACGGATTCGTATGCATTCAAAAACATCTCGCCGCAATCTTCATTCCAGTCGTTTTCCGTTAACATCCGGGAGGCCATTTGCCAGACATCACCGGCTTGGCAATCATAATCTGCCGTCTCAAAATCAATGAGCCAGATGGTCCGGTCTTCTCCGATTAACCAGTTATGGCTTGCCAGATCACGATGAGCCAGACATCTTCTTTCATATTCCTGATAGCAAAATTCTTTTAACGGTAGCCGCTCCAACTTTTCCCAGCAACGCAATCCTTCCAGATAGAAATCTTTTCCGACTTTCACCAGCAGTTTTCCCAGATCCCCCTCCACCTTGTTGACGCGCCTCAGCACCTGATAAAAACGCGCGAGGCGTTCTGCCACGCGCTGATAAAGAAGAAAAGCCGCCTCTTTTCGGGGAGGCGTCCATAGTTCCCGTCCTGTCTGATGGAAAGCGGCGAGTATTTTAACCATGCTTTTTACATCTTCAAGCCGTGAATATTTCCCTGACTTTCCCTTAATAAAAGGAGTGAGCAGCCAATTTTGCCCATCAGAGCAAATTGGCAACATGGCCTGAAATCCCCGTTGCCTCAATTCATTGTCCACCCTGCACCACCACTGGAGGCGGCCTGTGTGCATACGCTTGGCAATCCAGTGCATCTGCGCCGTTTCTATATACCAATTCCTTCGATAAGGAGTAATATTACGTACCTCAGTATGTAATATCCGCTCCAATAACTCCCGCCGGGGTCGTTTCATTTTCTTCCCCTTCCCGTGTTACCCTTCGCTTGAAGAGCTTTCTTTTACTGGCCAGTTTGCTGAAACCGGACTGCTGAATGCCGGAGTTGCCTGCTCTTGCCCACCGTAGGGATCTGGCTGATAAGCCTCGGGACTGTAGTTTGACACAGACGGAAAATAGGGAACATGATAACCATATCCTGACCCATAGGGATAGGGAAAAGCGGAAACAAACGGTGTCGGCCCGTATACTGGCTGCGGCCAAAAATGGGATATATGATAAGGATAAGGGCTCACTGGCGGAACCGGGGTCTTGCGGTAACCCCCTTCATCAAAAAACGAAGATTCCGGTGAATCAAACGATGAAGAAAATCCCTGATAATAAAACGGCATTTCCGGAATATGCGGAGGTTTTGGCAAAAAATCCATCTGTTGCTTACGATCCTTTTCCGCTTTTATTGTTTTCCGTTTTTCTTCCTCAGCGGGGACATCCCCGATCTTCGTCTCCATTTCCTTATTTTTCGAAGAAGAGAGGAGAAATTTCCCTGTCGGCACCCGTATTTTCATGCCCGGTTCCAATTCATTTCCTTCAGTCAATTCCGGATTCACTTCGCGCAGCCGTTCAATCGGTGTGTTATACTTTTGAGCGAGTACCCAAAGCGTATCCCCGGGTCTTACAATATGAATCTTCATGAAACAACCCCCTTAACAAATGCTGATCATTATCATCCTATGCACAATTAAGCATTTTTTTCCTTACAGAAATTTTTGTTTAAAAATTGCTTTAAAATAAGAAGGTACTCAAAAAATCCTGCTCAGATCAACTCGACGGAAAGAAGGATCGCTTATGGTAAAAAAATCGCTCTGGAACACAATCTATTTCCTGTCTGTCTGTTCCTTTCTGTTTTTGGCGCTGGGATGTGCCTGGGGCATCCGGGATATTCTTCAGCCGTCCGGTTCCGAAAGCGTGAAGGCCTCATCAAAGCCAAATGAAACTCTTCCCGTCCCGGCCGGCGGATTGCTGCTCGGGCTGGGCGATTCACTGACGCGGGGAATTGGCGACCCCGGCGGGCAGGGGTATTTTGGCATTGTCAAAACGCAATTAACCTTAAGGGAAAAGGAACCGATGAGCAGCGTAAACCTGGCTGTCAGCGGGCTGACGTCCGATGAGTTGCGCCGGCAGATCAAACAGCCGCACATACAAAATCTGCTCAAAAACGCGAAGTGGATTGTCATGACCATCGGAAGCAATGATTTGTTTCAAAGCAGCGGCAGTCTGAAAAAGATCGATGTGGCTGCCGCCGAGAAAAGCCGGCTTCAATATCAGCAAAACCTGACCGATATCCTGACGGAAATACGAACATGCAATCCCAAGGCAACGGTCTATCTGTTTGACATCTACAATCCATTCGGCGACTTGCCGGAAGCAAACCTCGCTTCGCGTCTCGTGACTGCCTGGAACAACACAATTTCGCAAACAGCGGTGCAATTTGATCGCGTGATCGTCATCCCCACGTTTGACCTGTTCGCCATGGATCCGGGGAAATATTTGTACAGTGACCATTTCCATCCGAACCATCTGGGCTATGAGCGCATGGTGGAACGCTTGTGGCAAGTGATCCAAGACCCGCCGAAGGAGGAAACGACTGATGGCCAAACAAAATAAACCGGTGTTGTACGTCGAAGGTTTAAGCAAAACGATTCGCAGGAGAACAATTGTTCAGGATATCTCCTTTGAAGTAGGCGAAGGGGAGATTTTTGGTTTTCTCGGGCCCAACGGAGCGGGAAAAACGACGACGATCCGCATGTTGGTCGGACTGATCCGCCCCAGCAAAGGAAAGGTAAAAATCGGCGGCTATGATTTGCAAACCGACTTTTTAAAAGCGATTTCCCATGTGGGCTGTATTGTCGAAAACCCGGAATTATACCCGTACCTAACCGGAAGGGAAAATTTGGAATTGTTTGCCCGGATGGCCCGCATCGATCATGCCCGTATCCGTGAGGTGGTGGAACAAGTCGAACTGACGGAACGCATCGATGATCCTGTCAAAACCTATTCACTCGGCATGAGACAACGTCTCGGCATTGCGCAGGCATTGTTGGGAAAACCGAAACTCCTCATTCTTGATGAACCGACTAACGGCCTGGATCCGGCCGGAATTCGCGAATTGCGCGCCTTCATTCGCAAACTTGCCCGCAAGGATGGAATCAGTGTTTTTGTCTCCAGCCATATTTTACATGAGGTGCAGTTGATGTGCGACCGTGTGGCCATCATTCACCAGGGAAAGCTGGTTCAAACCGGCCCCATCGGCGAACTCGTCGGAGACCAATCCATGGTCGAATGGAAAATCGAACCGGCCGACCGCGGGCTGAAAGTGCTGCAATCCCTGCCTTATGTCACCCGATGGGAACAGCCGGATGACGGGCGAATTCTCGTTCATATGCCGGCTGAAAAAATAGCGGAAACCAATCGCTCCTTGGTTGATAAGCAGATTCTGGTCCATGAGATCCGCACACACCGCCCGACCCTTGAGGATATCTTTTTGCAAATGACAGGAGGAGTGGAAAGTGCAGCATCTGATCTATAACGAAATGATGAAGCTGATTCGCAAAAAGCGGATCTGGGTCATCGCCCTGATTTTGCTTATTTTGATTCCCATTTTTACATATGCCCAGTACCGGACGACAAAAGAGACCATGGAACGATTGGGCACTTCCGATTGGCATGCGCTTCTGACGCAACAAATCGTTGATGCGCAAAACCGCCTGTCATCCAATCAGATCCCGGATGAATGGAAAAAATATCTGAAATTGAACATTGAGCAGCAACAATACTATTTGGACCATGACATCAATCCGACCGCGCCGGGAGGACCGACCTTTATCCGCAAATTTGTGGAACAGGCGGTCGAACTCTTTTTGCCGCTGCTTGTCGTCATCCTGGCTGCGGATATTGTTTCATCCGAACATTCGGCTGGGACGATCAAGCTGTTGCTAACCCGGCCCGTGCCCCGTTTCAAAATCTTGCTCAGCAAATATATCGCCTTGTTGCTGGGAACTTCTTTCCTCATTCTTATGACGGCCGTTCTCGGTTATGTCATCTCTGGCGCGGTTTTCGGCTATGAAGGATGGACCATGCCGGTTTTAACAGGCTTTTCGCAAAACGGAAACAATCTGGTCACCACCCATGTCCATCTTTTGCCGCAATGGAAATATGACTTAATGGCTTACGGATTGGCCTGGTTTTCCTGCTGCGCGATCGGCACCATCTCATTTATGGTCTCCGTTTTGGTCAGGAGCACGGCTTCAAGCATGGGGATCATGCTGGCAGCCGTGATCTCGGGAGGCTTGCTCAGCCAGTTGGCCCCGTCCTGGGAAGCGCTGAAATACCTTGCCTTTACCAATCTGGGCTTAACCGATTATCTCTCAGGGCATCCGACCCTGGTCGAAGGAATGAGTCTTCCTTTCTCTCTCGCCGTTTTAATCATATGGTCGCTTCTTTCCCTTCTGGTAGCCTTTGTCGTCTTTACCCGCCGCGACATCCTCGCTTGATGGTATTGAAATAAAAAGAGGCTGTATCGCCGGATTGGCAATACAGCCTCTTTTGGCTCATCTCACTTGAGCCTGATGCCCGCCGTAGGCATGAATTCCGTCCACCTTGACGACTTTGGCAAATTCCTCCATTAACTGTTTGGCAATAACCCCCGGTACTCCGGTTCCAATGGAACGTCCGTCAACTTCGACCACCGGAATCACTTCCGCTGCCGTTCCGGTGAGGAACACCTCATCAGCCACATAGACATCGTGGCGGGTAAAAGGCTGTTCTTTGACGACATACCCCAATTTTTCCGCCAGTTCCATGATCGCGTTGCGCGTCACTCCCTCCAGCGCACCGATATAGCAGGGAGGAGTATAAAGAACGCCTCGTTTCACGATAAAAACGTTGTCTCCCGAACCTTCAGCCACATACCCGTTCATTCCCAGCATCAACGCTTCGGCAACACCGGCCTTGTTGGCTTCTATACGAACAAGAATATTATTGAGATAATTTAAGGATTTGATTTTTGGATCGAGAGCATCCGGGATATTTCTCCGCGTCGGCACCGTGATCACGGAAATCCCCTTTTCATACATCTCACGAGCAAACAAGCGGACTTGATCAACAATGATGATCACATTCGGCGACTTACACTTGGAGGGATCAAGCCCGAGATCTCCGGGGCCACGGGAAACGACCAGACGAATGTAAGCATCGCGCAACCCATTTTTGCGAACCGCCTCGCAGACCAGATCCTCCATCTCTTCCCGGGTATACGGCAAATGGAGCAAAATCGATTTGGCAGAGTCGTACAGACGCTCGATATGTTCCTTCAATCTGAAAATATTTCCGTCATAAACGCGAATTCCTTCAAAAATACCGTCTCCATAAAGGAAGCCATGATCAAAAACGGAGACCACAGCTTCTTCTTTCCTCTTGTACTCCCCATTGATAAATACCCAGCGCTCGTCAGCCGTCATGTTGCCTTCCTCCTCGTTTTGGTGATTTTTGTTTACTCAATGACACGATGCAGCGGATATTCCCCAACATCAGAAATTAGAAAAAGCCTCCGACGGCACAGTTTGATCCCTTGCATCAGAACCTGCCGCTGGAGGCTTTTATCCCCACGGTGTACACCATATCCCGGTGCCGATACCGCTTGGTCCAGACTCCCTTGAATCAAATGGACGGAACCCTAGGTACCCTTCTGATAAGACTGAAAATTTCCTCTTAATAAATTTGTAAATCATTATATCCCCATGCTATAAAACTGTCAATCATTTTGTGCAAAATTTGATTTCGACGCTATTTTTTCATAACTTTTTTATAAAAACAGGGGAAGGAACCCAGTATCCGCACATGGCACCCCAACACTTCAATTTCAGAAATGGCCCCCTGCATCAACAGATGGTCAACAGGCAACTCAGCATCGATGATAAAATAATAATTTCCCAGCCCCGTCTTCGTCGGCCGTGATTCTATCCGGCACAAATTGATCTTGCGCCATGAAAAAGCGGCCAAAACCTGATACAACGCTCCCGGGTAATCTGAGGGAAGCGTAATCTGCAAACTCGTTTTGCAAAAATCGGCAGATTGACGGTTTTCCTTCTCTTTCCACCCGACTGCGAGGAAACGCGTAAAATTATTTTGATGATCCTGCATATTTTCCATCAGGATCGACAATCCGTTAAATTCCGCCGCTTTGGCCGGACCGACGGCCATCCATGGTTGATCAGGCTGTTCCTTTATGAGTCCGGCCGCTTTGGCCGTACTGTCGGTAAAGACAAATTCAGCCATGGGCGCTTTTTGCCGAAGCGTCCGTTGGCACTGCGCAATCGCTTGGGGATGGGACAAAATTTTTCTGAATTCCCGCAGCGGACGGTGCTTTTGCGACGGATGAACCATCAGGCATTGCGCAATCGGATAAACCAGTTCGGCAACGATCGGGACATCAATATAATGAATCAGCCAATCCAATGTTGAATTGACCGATCCTTCGATGGCATTCTCCACCGGAACGACGGCAAACTGAACTTCTCTGTCCGCAACTGCTTGCAAACAGTCGGGGATCGTGGAATACGGCTGCAAAACCGCGTGTTTCTCCGGAAATAACCACTCTGCAGCCGCATGGGTAAAGGTTCCAGCTGGTCCCAAATAGGCTACGACTTCTTTCATAACCCTGCTCCTTATATTTTTCCCAAGACTCTACTACGTTTTTGCTCTGCTGTCAACTGGACAAATGCCCCCGTTTGTGACGCTTTCAGGTCAGTGATGTCCGCCGGGATATTCATTTCCGAAAAAACGCTTTTAAAATATCTTGTCAAACGTTCCCCATCCCGGGCAAACGCAAGGATCGTCGGCCCCGCTCCGCTCAAAGCAGCTCCGTACGCACCGTTTTTAACCGCATTTTTCAGAATTTCCCGCAATCCGGGAACCAGCGTTTCCCGATATGGCTGATGAAATAAATCCTGCATGGCAACTTGGAGCAAATCCCACCGTTTTTGCAACAGGGCGGCTACCAGCAGGTTGGCCCTGCTGCTGGATAAAACGGTCGTTTCCTTGTCATAAAAACTGGGTAAAACATGCCGGGCCAGTTTGGTGGAAAGAGGGCGTTTGGGTATGGCAACGACGATCGGCAGATTAGGCGCTTCGCTGGAAAGCAGGTGCGCCTTCCGCCCATCCCACGATCCGATCACCACCCCGCCAAAGATCGATGCCCCGACATTGTCCGGATGCCCTTCGTACTTTGTAGCCCGCTTAAGTATCTCCTCCCGGTCCCATCCAAACTGATACAAATGGTTAACCGCCATACAGGCTCCAACGATGGCGGCCGCGCTGCTGCCCAGTCCGCGGGCAAGCGGGATCTCATTTTCGATCTCCAGTTGAAATGGAATAAGAGAAAGTCCCATTTCAGCGCAAGCCTGCTTCATGACGGAAACAATCAGGTTATCCTGATCCAGTTCAATTCCGGCTCCATACGGCCCGCTGACGGAAAGGCTCAACTCCTTCGCCGGTGAAAAACGCAAGCGCAGATACCGGTTTAATGCCATACCGATCGAATCAAAACCGGGGCCCAAATTCGCCGTACTGCAAGGCACAACCACCTCAAACGGCGCAAACTCTCTCATACGGCCGAATCCATTTCCACATTGATCCATTCCAAAACCGCCTTCATTTCTCCGGGAATCACCTTGGGTTTCACTTCGGTGGCATGAAGCGCCGTTTGCGGATCTTTTAATCCGTTTCCCGTCAATACGCAGACGGCTTTGCTCCCCGGTTTGCATTTCCCAAGCTGCGCCATTTTGATCAGACCGGCTACCGAAGCGGCTGAAGCGGGTTCACAGAAAACCCCTTCCCACTCGGCTATTTTCCGGTAAGCCTCCAAAATTTGCTCATCAGTGACAAAGTCGATGCATCCTCCTGACTCATCCGCCGCCGCTTCCGCCTTTTTCCAACTGGCCGGATTGCCGATGCGAATGGCCGTCGCAATCGTTTCCGGTTCACTAATTGGTTCACCGCGGACGATGGCTGCGGCTCCTTCTGCCTCAAATCCCCACATTTTCGGCAGTTTGCGAGCCTTCCCCGCCTGAACATACTCCTTAAACCCTTTCCAGTACGCGGTGATGTTTCCGGCATTCCCCACCGGAATCGCCAGGATATCCGGTGCTTCGCCCAATTGTTCACAAATCTCGAAGGCGGCCGTCTTCTGCCCCTCAATCCGGTAGGGGTTTAAGGAATTGACCAGCGTAACCGGATACCGGTCCGCGATTTCCCTCACCATGGCCAGCGCCTGGTCAAAATTCCCTTCAATTGCCAATACTTCTGCTCCATAGATGACTGCTTGCGCCAATTTCCCCATCGCGATCCGCCCGTGGGGCACCACGACGTAACACTTCAAACCGAGCCTGGCCGCATAGGCTGCCGCTGATGCGGATGTATTGCCAGTCGAAGCACAGATGACTGCGGTGCTTCCTTCTTCCTTCGCTTTGGCGATGGCCATTACCATCCCGCGGTCTTTAAACGATCCGGTGGGATTGGCTCCTTCGTGTTTGAGATAGACGTTTACACCGATCTCAGCGGACAGCCTTTGTGCATGATAAAGCGGTGTTTCTCCCTCAAACAGGGTCAGATGCGGCGTATGCTCCGTTACGGGCAAATAGGCGCGATAGCGTTCCAAGATTCCTCTTCTCATTATTCCTCTCCTTTGCTGACTCTCTCTTCTCACTCACCTGTTCCTACGACAATAGCCCGTCTGACGCCCGGTAAATCAACGAGCCCCTGTAAGAGTTCATTGATCTCCATCCCTACCTGTGCCGTATCGACAGACATCGAAACATTGGCTTCCCCCTGCAGCGGGATCGTTTGGTGAATGGTTAACACACTGGCACTTGCTGATGCCAAAAAGCTTAAAACCCTGGACAGAATGCCGGCCCGATGCTCCAGGATCATGGAGATGGTCACAATTTTTTCCTTGACCATCGCATGGAACGGGAAAACACCATCCTTGTATTTGTAAAATGAGCTGCGGCTGATTCCCGCTTTCTCCACAGCTTCTTGAACTTTGGATACTTTTCCTGTCTCCAGCAGCTTTTTCGCTTCCAATGTTTTCTGGATCGCCTCAGGCAGCATATCGATTCGAACCAAAGCATAAGGATCTTGCGGCATTATATGTGTCCTCCAATAAAATACATATGTTTCCCCATTACGGACATTTTAACGTGGACTGGTACTGTTAGGCAAGACCCTTTGTAAAACTTTTTCTATGCGAGATCGCTGATCAACCTGGTGGCACAAGGACCTCCCGATTTTGTTCAGATATCTGTCTCATGATTGGGCCGGCAATTTTCATCGATCCGCTTCCATTCTTTTACAAAAAAGGATTGTCTGCATTTGCTTATGGTATAATAAATGGCCGGAACGCCACACATACACCATCGAGATAAGGAGTTGGTATCGTGATTTCCGTTCTTTTTGTCTGTTTGGGAAATATCTGCCGTTCACCGATGGCTGAGGCGGTTTTCCGCCATTACGTCCGGGAGGAAGGCCTGGATGACCAGATTCGCGTCGACTCCGCAGGCACCGGCGACTGGCACACCGGTGAACCTCCGCATCACGGGACGCGAAAAAAACTGGATCAATACGGAATTTCCTATGAAGGCATACGAGCCCGGCAGGTGAAAAAAGAGGATTTTTCCAACTTTACATACATCATCGGGATGGATAACCGCAACGTTGAAAACTTGCACAAGCTTTCCGGCAATTCCGGGGACAACGTGTATCGTTTTGTCGACTTCATTCCGAACACGACCTACACTGAAGTGCCCGATCCATGGTATACCGGTAATTTCGATGAAACGTATGAGCTGGTATCGGCCGGATGCCGCCATTTACTTGACAAAATCAAGCGTGAACATCACCTGGAATAAAAAAAGCAAGCGGAGCTCCAATTTCATTTGGGAGCCGCTTGCTTTTTTCTTGCTCAGTAATCCGCACCATCGCTTAATTCAAATTCCATCTCTCCGATGCGAATCGTATCCCCTTCTTTGGCACCACGCGCTCTCAACGCATCTTCAATCCCCATTTTGCGGATCGTGCGCGCAAAGCGAAGCACACTGTCATGGTATTGGAAGTTGGTGCGCTGAACCAATTTTTCCACCCACTCTCCTTCCACGACATAAACTTCATTTTCGCGGCGGATGGTGAAGGCGGGTTCCTCTTCGGTACTGCGATACACTTTTCGTTCCACAGGCGCTTCCGACACCGGCCGGGCAGACTCTTCCTGTTCCACCTGATCCAGCAACCGGCTGACGGCAAACAACAGTTCCTTTACTCCTTGTCCCGTCGCAGCCGAGATCGGGTAAACCGGCACATCGCCGATTTTTTCTCTGAACCGTTCAAGATGCTCCTCCGCCTCCGGGAGATCCATTTTGTTGGCAGCGACAATCTGCGGGCGATTGATCAAGTCCGCGCGATACTGTCTGATTTCCTCATTGATTTTCAAATAATCCTCATAAGGGTCGCGCCCTTCCGAACCAGCCATGTCAATCACGCGAACAATCACTTTGGTTCGTTCAACGTGACGCAAAAATTGATGCCCCAAGCCGACACCTTCATGTGCCCCTTCAATCAGGCCTGGCAGATCGGCCATGACAAAACTGCGCTCTCCCACCTGAACCATGCCGAGGTTGGGAACCAATGTGGTAAAATGATAAGCCCCGATTTTGGGCTTTGCCGCAGAAACGACCGATAACAGCGTCGATTTCCCCACGCTCGGGTAACCCACCAACCCGACATCAGCCAACAGTTTCAGTTCAAGCTCAACCCAGCGTTCCTGGCCGGGATCTCCGTTTTCCGCGATTTCCGGTGCCGGATTGGCCGGTGTGGCAAAACGGATATTGCCCCGCCCTCCGCGTCCTCCTTTGGCGATCACCGCTCTTTGTCCATCTGTCGTCAGGTCAGCAATCCATTCTCCTGTTTCCGCATCTTTTACAACCGTTCCGGGCGGCACTTTCACGACAAGATCTTCCGCCGATGCACCGTGTTGGGATTTGGAACGCCCGTTCTCCCCGCGTTTTGCTTTGAAGTGACGTTGAAAGCGAAAATCCATCAGGGTACGCAAACCCTCATCCACTTCAAAAATGACATCGCCGCCAGCGCCGCCGTCTCCACCCGCGGGGCCCCCGTACGGCACGTATTTCTCGCGCCGAAAGGCAACCATCCCGTTGCCGCCGTCTCCGCCTTTTACATAAACTTTTACTTTATCCACAAACATGTCCCAGTCACCTTCCTACTCTTGCCGGCTCAAACAACACGCGACCTCCATCCCGTTTCGTCCGGACAGGGTCTCCATTTTCGCTTGCCACCGTTGCAGTTTATTCTTTAAGGTCTTTTCATCCGTTTCCGCAATTCGAAAAGGGAGTTCATCAAGCTGCCAGTTGATTTTCACATGGACCCAAGGGTCATTTTGAACCAGAGAGATCTGAAGTTTTCCGTATCCTTTTTCCGCTTCCCCTTTTGCTTCGAGGAACTGAAACAGCGTCTCCAGAAGTTGAAACAACTTTTTCTCGGCGGCAACTTCCGAAAACCGAATAGCCTTGGGCACATTCCACTCGATTTCCCAGTCTTTAAACCGGTCGTCAAGAATGAGAAGTGATGCGGAAAGCGGAGCATACCTGGACTCAGACAGGTTTCGCTCATGACCCGCCCGTTCCACCAGTTTTTGCATGTACGCTTTGAGGCGGTCTTCCTTTTTCATCATCAAATATCCCATTAAAACTTGGATATGATTCATCCAATCATGCCGCTTGATGCTGGAAATTCGTCTGATCCGTTCCGCTGCGGCGACGGACTCCATCCGGTTTCTCAGCAGATGGGCACAGGCGATGCCGAATCCCAGGGAAAGCAAGGAACCGAGAAAAAAAAGGATTGTGCCTGTCCGACCAAACGGTTGGACGAGCCAGCCCACAAGCAAAACAATCGTGGGAACAAAGGGTAACACCCATTGAAAACCGCTCCGCCTCACCTTGATCTCCCCTATCTTTTGTATGTATGTCAGACCTTATTTTACAGTATTTTTCCACAAAAGAAAAACCCCGGCCGTTTGGCCGGGGTTTCTTCAGCCTAATTCACTCAGGCTTGTGCTGCTGCAGCTTCTTGTGCAGCTACAGGGTAAATGCTTACGCGTTTTTTGTTGCGTCCCATACGCTCAAAACGAACAATACCGTCTGCTTTTGCAAACAAGGTGTCGTCTCCTCCACGACCAACATTTACACCCGGGTAAATTTTGGTTCCGCGCTGGCGAACCAAGATGTTTCCAGCCAAGACGAATTGACCGTCTCCGCGTTTAACGCCCAGGCGTTTGGAGATGCTGTCACGGCCGTTTTTCGTGGAACCTACACCTTTTTTCGATGCGAAATATTGCAGATTGAGTTTCAACATGGTTTCCACCTCTTTCCATTCATTATTGAATCCGTTCTTTCATTTTAACATAGGAAGGAAATTCATCAGCCACATTTTTCAGGGAAACGACCATGGCTTCCATGAGCAGGCGAACCTGTTCCCGCTTTGCAGGATCAGACAATTCCCCCGGGAAACGGCAATCCAGCTTTCCTTCCCTGTCATCATCGGCATGCACCTTGCAGCCGAACATCTTTTCAATGGCATTAACCAATCCGATGGAAATGCCGGAAACTGCGGCACAAACAATATCCGTACCGTGCTCGCTGTAATTGGCGTGCCCCGTGATCAGAACGCGCTCCACCTGCTCCCGGTCGTTTCGCTCCACCAAAATGCGAATCATTATGCTTCGATGCTTTCGATTACAACCTTGGTGAATGGCTGACGATGACCTTTTTTGCGTTTATAATTCTTTTTCGGTTTATATTTAAACACGGTAATTTTTTTGCCTTTTCCGTGCTTAACTACTTTACCGATTACTTTGGCGCCTTCTACAACCGGAGCACCAACTTTGGTTTCATCATCTTTGTTTACGAGCAATACTTGGTCGAAGGTAACTGTGTCACCTTCTTGTGCGTTTAATTTTTCGATGAAAAGAACGCTGTCTTTTTCTACGCGGTACTGTTTGCCGCCTGTTTGAATAATAGCGTACATGAACTTTAATCCTCCTCTTAAAGGACTCGCCATGAACAGGAGAGACTGAAGTCTCTTGCAGATCCTGTCACGAGCGGTATCGACAACAAGCCTTATCTTAGCACATCCGCCGATGATTGTCAAAAGCGAGTTGCAAGTAAAATATTTCCTTTAATCCTAAAAGAGCTCTTCCACCGTACAGGTGTAAAACCGCGGATGCAAAAACCGGCTGAGCAGCGTCTCCTCGGGCAAAAACCCGATCACCTTTCCCGTGCGATCCGTCACTTCCAAAATATGATAGCGCTCTTTATATAACATCTGTACGACTACTTTCAACTCGGCCTTGCCATGGACAGTCATTTTTTTAACGGGTTTTGAGGAAATGCGGGAACGCGTACGGGAAAGCAAAAAACGCAGGAATTGGTAATGTCTCTGTTTTAGTGCCCGCAAGTTGGAGTATAACAAAAAGAGGGCGATCAGGAAAAGATGGATGAGAATTCCTTGTTTAAACCAAAACAGGGCGGCCGCAGCCAGCACGAGAGAGAGAAAACTGCTGACCCACAGCGTAAGATCGATGCAGATCCGAAAAGGGAACAAAAAACTCAGCCCCGCTTGCATCACCCGTCCCCCATCCAGCGGATAAATGGGCAACAGATTAAAACAGGCGATCATGACATTGCCGTGGATGAAGTATTCAGTCCATTCCCTCGTCCACCAGCCCGTCCCGTAAAAAAGCAGGCTGATTAAAATCATCGCCACATGCTGAAAGGGCCCGGCCAATGCGACGACTACTTCTTCCTTCGCCGGAACGGTTCCCCACTCCTCCGTCTGCGCCACACCGCCAAAAGGAAGAAGTTCCACGGCGCGGATGCGCCAGCCATAACTCCTTGCTGCCGCGACATGCCCCATTTCATGGATCAGAACCAGGACAAACAAGGTGAAAAATTCAATAAAATAGCCTGTCCAAACAGCCGAACAAGCGACGAGCCATAAAAGCGGATGAATGCGCAGGCGAATTTTCTGCCTCATGCGGTCAATCAAATACGATCACGCTCGCCGGATCAATAAATCGATCATTTTGTTTCACGGCAAAATACAAGAGCGGTTGTCCTTTTGTTTCACTTATGCTCCCGATAGTCTGCCCTTTTTTCACCCAGTCTTTTGGTTTGACGTCGATACCGGCCAATTGGCCATACCATGTCTCGCTCCCTCCCTCATGCTGAATGATCACTGTTTTGCCCAATCCCGGTTTCTCCCCGGCAAATATGACCCATCCTTCATCCGCAGCCGCAACCCGCGCATGGGCAACTGTTCGGATCACGATCCCCTTGCGCTGTTCATCAAACGGGAGCACCACTTTTCCAAAGACGGGAGAATGCCAGCGATGTTCCCGGGGCTTCTCATCAGTCTCAGAACGGGAAAACGCCGGAAGAATGGACGGAGATCCTCCTAAATATCGTTTGAACCAGTTTTCCATTCCCGCAAACTGAAAATCGTGCGTCATGACGCCGGAAATCCATTGTTCCGCAGGCTTCAGCACCGGGGACTGTGAACGGAAAACGAGCAATGTCAAAATAAAGAGAGCTGCGGTTAACAGCATTTGTGTACGCAGTCGGCCTCCCTTTTTTCCCCTTGCTTGTCCTTTGCCGCTTGTTTGATTCCAAGGGGAAGCATCATAGGAAAGTAAATCCTGACCCGGATCCCATTCTTTTCTTTTCGCAGCCCAAGAGCGCGGGGCCCGTCCTTGTCTGATTGCCTGCCATTTAACTTCTCTGCGCTTTTTGTGTTTCTGCGCCCAGTCGTACATCCTGCCCAACCCCTATTGTTCACATTTGTATCAAGATATGATGGACAAGGGGGGGATATGCAAAAAGCAAAAAACCCGGTCCCTTCGGGCTTTGAAGGAACCAGGTTACCTTGGCAGGAATCGGCCCGCCTGTTTGGCCTCAGGCAAAACCGAGCCATCGCTTTACTTTTGTAATCACATTCGATTCTTTATCCAATACCATCAGGGGAACCATTTCCCCCTGGATGCGACGGGCAATGTCTCGATAAGCTTTGCCTGCCGCATTTCGGTTTTCATAGACGATCGGCTCTCCGGTATTCCCCGCGCGAATCACCTGCTCATCATCCGGCACGACTCCCAGCAGGTCGATCGCCAGCACAGACACAACTTCGTCCACATCCATCATTCCGCCGTCTTTCACCATCTGCTTGCGAAGACGGTTGACCACGAGCTTGGGAGGGGCCACCTGTTCTTTCTCCAAAAGCCCGATGACGCGGTCGGCATCGCGAATCGCCGTATTTTCCGGAGTTGTGACCACAATGGCCTGATCCGCCCCGACAATCGCGTTTTGAAAGCCGAGATCAATCCCTGCAGGACAATCGATAATCACATAATCGAACTTCTCCTTTAACTCCGCAATCAACCATCGCAATTGGTTGCCGGAGATCGAACTCTTGTCTCTTGTTTGCGCCGCCGGCAACAAATACAGCTCATCACAACGTTTATCCCGGATTAACGCCTGATCGATACGGCATCTTTTTTCGATGGCATCGACCAGATCATAAATAATTCGATTTTCCAATCCCAAAAGCACATCCAAATTTCTCAGCCCGATATCGGCATCCACCAGACAAACTTTTTTCCCGGCCAATGCCAAAGCCGTGCCGATATTGGCTGAGGACGTCGATTTCCCGACGCCTCCTTTTCCGGATGTAATCACGATGCTCTCTCCCACATTCTCCCCTCCTTCCCCTGAAAATTCAATCCTGCTTCAGACCAATTTTATTAAAAATGACGGCGCCCTTCTTTCCATTCAAGTTCCGGTTTCAATTGCCCCAGATGGTGAATCCGTTCCACGACGATCTGGTTATCAATCATATAAGCAAAGCGCATGCCAATCTCGGACTCATCCCATTTGTCCGGCGGGCGCGAGATCACATCAGCGATGCGGAGCTGGGTCGGCCGCAAAACGGAAGCGACGATGATTGCATTGGTATCCCCTTCGCACCCCGCGTGCGCCAATCCGCGCAAGGCTCCCAAAACATAGATGCTCCCCGTACACTGAATGGTTCCGCCGGGATTGACATCGCCCAAAAACAAAAGATTTCCTTTATGTATCAATACCTGACCTGATCGAACCGTTCCCGACTTGATGACAAGATCCTGCTCACCACCAAGGAGATAGGGGATGTCGTCGGACTCAAACTCCTGTATGATCAAATTTTTGCGGACGGAAAACAGTTCCCTGACAGCAATTTCCTCCGCTTTTGTAATCTGTCTCTTTCCCAACTTGATGATCACATTCAAATCCGGGCCGTCCCAAATGTGTGCGGCATGGGAGTTTTCCAGCTTTTCTTTAAGATCTGCCAATACATCAGAAAAGGGGCGCGAATCATCCAGAAAGAAAAACAACCCGTCTTTGGTTCCTTTGATCGTTACGCCCGGTTTTAACGTTTTCCCCATATCCAACGTCACCCCGCCTCACATATGATTTCGCTCTTCTCCTTCATTTTCCTTCATCCCCCAGCTTGCCACAGATGATTTGCCTTGATTAACGGAGAATGGTGTCAAATATAATCGACCGATTGCGTTTCTTTTGATAAATCAGGTGAATCACCTTGAATATGGGATAGCCGATGATCACATTAAACAGTGTCGACGGAATAATGTAATTCCACATCGCCAACACAACAGGCACATCCGTAAAATCGAAGAGGCGATCCCACCCGTAAATCAGGATGAGATAGATGAGTTGCCCCCATGCGGTCAGCACCCCGGCAACCCACTGAAAAGGAGGCACATGGGCTGCCATCCTGTAGGTTCCATACGCGACGAGCGGAAGGGTTATCGCGGAAATGCCAAGTGCGGGCCCGTAAACGACATCATGAAGCAACCCGAAAAAAAAGCTGAGCAACAGTACATACCGCCGCGGCAAATACAAAGAAATGGCAATCATCCCACTGACAACCAATTGAGGGATAACGATAAAAGTGCTCCCCCAGGCTTGGGGGAGCAACCATTGGAAAACGGAACCTTCCAAAATGAAAAGGAGGAAGAGGAAACCGGCGAACAGCTTTTTCATGGCATTCCCCTCCATAAAATGCATTGTTTATTTTTGCATCGATTTGAGTTGCAGTTTTTCCGGATCTTTTACAACCGCAACATAATCCAATTGTTCAAAGGATGCGGACGGTTTGATGTAGACAACCTGTTCCACCTGGCTCTCATTCATCGTCACTGCATCCACCGTGCCGATCAAAATGCCGCCCGGATAAATGTCCGACAAACGGGAGGTAACGATGATTTGCCCCTTTTTGGGAGCAGCCGTCACGGGTACTTTCTTCATGATCAGACGGCGTTTTTGTTCATCGTATCCTTCGATAATCCCCAGAACTTCTCCTTTATCCGTTTGAACCACCGCCGCAATGCCCGGCCCGTCTCCCGAATCGGTCAACAACTGAATGTTCGCCATGTGGCTGGTTGCGGTTTGAACCCGGCCGATGAGTCCTTGCGGGGTGACCACCGGCATTTTGGGACGCACCCCATCATCAGTCCCCCGGTTAATCACCACCCGGTTACTGAAACGGTCCGGGCTGCGGTAAACGACACGGGCCTGGATCGATTCCAGACGATTCTCAGTTTTATAATCCAGCATCTCTTTTAATTCTTGATTTTCCTTCGTCAGTTCATTGACACGCGCCCTTAACTTCAATTCTTCAACCGACGGGGAAGAGGCGCTTTTCGTTCCTTTTCCATCGGCGAACAGCCCGCTGAACGGAGTGTAAAATACCCCTTCAATCCATCCGGCGCCATTTTGGATCCAACCTTCCGGTCCCGCGAGAATATCGCCGTCCCCTTTGGTCATGCCCGCGGAAATAAACAAAAGGACAACCGAAATCACGATGATAAATATGCGCTGGGTCATATTTCGTTTCATGAAGAGAACGCCTCCATCAGAACGGTCTGCGACGGGAGCGGTACGATGAATTGGATCTCGGTTTAAACATGTCGATATGGTCCAATGCCGCTCCCGTACCGATGACGACGCAATCCAGGGCATTCTCCGCCACCGTCACCGGCATGTGCGTCTCCTGTCTCAGCCGTTCATCCAGCCGGCGCAACAATGCTCCGCCTCCGGTCAACATGATCCCCCGGTCCAAAATGTCGGCGGACAGTTCCGGCGGAGTCTCTTCAAGGGTTTGTTTCACGGCGTTGATAATATCGTTAACCGTTTCAGACAGAGCCTCTGCAATCTCCCGAGAGGTAATCTCAATCATTCTCGGCAAGCCCGTAATCAGGTCCCTGCCCTTGATCTCCCGGGTGAGATCTTCCTCCGGCGGAATCGCTGCCCCGATTTCCATTTTCAGCGTCTCCGCCGTTCTTTCACCGATCAGCAGATTATGTTTTCTCCTGATGTACTGGATGATCGCTTCATCCATCTTATCCCCCGCCACGCGCAAGGAATGGCTGGTGACAATGCCGCCGAGCGAGATGACGGCAACTTCCGTCGTTCCTCCACCGATGTCCACGACCATGCTGCCGGTCGGTTCCCATACGGGCAAGCCCGCTCCGATCGCTGCGGCAAAAGGCTCTTCGATCGTATAAGCCTCTTTTGCCCCCGCCCGGATCGTCGCTTGCTCCACCGCCCGCTTCTCTACCGGCGTGACTCCGGATGGAATGCAAACCATCACATTGGGTTTTCTCGGCAAAATCATCTTTTGGTCGATCGCTTGTTTGATAAAATACTCGAGCATCGTCGCAGTCGTATTGTAATCGGCAATGACCCCGTCTTTCATGGGACGGATGGCAACGATGTTTCCCGGGGTGCGCCCGATCATCGATTTGGCTGCATTCCCGACCGCTTTGATCTCTTCAGTTCCCAGCTCAATGGCCACAACTGAAGGCTCCCTCACCACAATTCCCTGTCCTTTCACATATACCAACGTATTGGCCGTCCCAAGGTCAATTCCCATATCTTTCACAAAACTTCCAAACACGTCCGGCCCTCCTTCCCATTTGTCACATTTCTATTGTCGTCACAAGGATATGCTAGGAAATCAGCCCATGTTCACGCAGACTGAAAAATCGTTGATCTCCGATGATCACGTGATCCAGTACCTCGATTCCCAGAAGCTGCCCCGCCTCGATCAGTCGCTCAGTCACATGAATATCCTCCGTGCTCGGAGTCGGATCCCCGCTCGGATGATTATGTATACAGATGACAGCTGCGGAGCTGGAGCGAATCGCCTCAAGAAAAATTTCGCGCGGATGAACAAGCGAGGCGTTCAGACTTCCTTTAAAAACGCATTTTTTGCATATCACTTGATGTTTTGTATCCAAAAACAGGCAAACAAAATGCTCTTGTTTGGCAAAGCGCAATTCATCCATCACATATTGCGCAACATCTTCAGGGGAACGTATGACATCAGGCGATAAACGCGAGATGCGCTGGCCAAGCTCTACGCCTGCCATCAGCTGAACCGCCTTTGCCAGACCGATGCCGTGGATTTTCATCAACTCCTGGAGCGAAGTTTGCGCAAGCCCTTTCAAACCGTCTGTTTTGACCAATACCCTGTGCACCAGGGCCACCACAGACTCACCTGTGCTGCCTGTCCGCAACAACAGCGCGATCAGCTCGGCATTGGACAAATGCTGAGGCCCCAAACGCAACATCCGCTCACGCGGCCGCTCTTCCTCCGGCACGTCGCTCAGCAAAACGTAGGCACGTTCCATTTTCTCCATTAACGTTCCATTCCTCCTCTGCCTGCTATTTCACCCTGGTGAATGGCCGGATCCGACAAAGTAGCAAAACGGCAGAGGTGTCAGCTGATCAGACCATCAATTACACAGAGTGAAAACCCATTTCTTCCAGCATTTGATCCAACAGGGGGATGGACAATCCCACCACATTGAAATAACAACCTTCGATCTTATCGACAAGGCGGGCTCCCCGTCCTTGAATCCCGTATGCTCCCGCTTTATCCAAAGGCTCTTTTGTGCCTACATACCAAGCTATTTTTTCGGGAGATAACGGCCGCATCCACACTCTTGTCATACGGTGAGCCGTTTTTTCTTCCACTTGCGCACCCGCCCGAACGCGGACGAGGGCAATCCCCGAATAAACTTGATGATCGGTTCCCTGCAAACGGGAAAGCATCTTTTTTGCCTCATCTTCATCGCATGGTTTGCCCAGGATCTCCCCGTTATGAACGACAATCGTATCTCCGCCGATCACCAGTGCATCATCACACTCAGCGGCCACTGCTCTCGCCTTGCGCAGAGCTAATTCTTCAACGATTGTGCCAGGGGGAAGACGGTGATCAACTGTTTCATCCACATGGCTTGTTTGCACACGAAAATCGACTCCAAACAAGGCCAGCAGCTCTCTTCTGCGCGGAGAGCCGGAGGCCAGCACCAACTCTGGTTGCATTTCTTCGCCACCTACCTAAAACAACAAAAGGGAAATTAAAAATCAGGAGGGTGAGAATCCCCCGTTCAATGGGGAGCTTTCCTGATAAGGAAAAAAGCACCTTCGGTTTAAGGTGCCAACCATGAGAAGATCACTTACAGTTTATCAAATGAGGGTCCGATCAACAAGCAATTGACATGCGTTTGTCACAAATTTAGGCTATTTGCCCCGGCAAAATTTTTGTTCAATTTAAATCTTTAATCAATTGTTCATAGTTCACCATATAGCGGACCAAACCTTCCTGAACCTGCCACAGCAAAGCTTGATTAGGATTTTTTTCCGCTTGCTCGGCGCTCTGCATGGCTTGATCCAAAGCCTGAAACATTTTGCCAAGCGACTCGCGGGCCGGCTGCGGCAATCCCTTTTGCACCGTTTGGCACTCAAGAACAAATTGACGGTACTGGTCGATCCAGTCGCTGTTAAAAGCAATAGCAGGTGTTTGGGCACCTGGATCAGCCCGGATATCGCGAATCGTGACCGCGTTCAGCTGCTGAAACAAACGATTCCCTTTATTTAACGCCTTTGAAAGCGTCTCTGCCGTGTCTGATTTCTCCATGTTCCCCTGTACATTCATCTCTTTTAAATAAACGGGTACATCCTGTTTTTGATAGATGGCGGAAAGCTTCAGAGCATCATCCCGGTTGGGGGCCACCCCCATAAAAATCCGGTAGGGCGAACTCTCCGACATCACTGCGGCCAGCCCTTCCGCACGGTAGTTTTGAACGGTTTTCATCGCCCCGTTTTTCGCGCTGTAGTTCCCGGCCTGGAGCATGACCGCCCGCAATCCTGGAAGGGCCGTCATTTCCTTGACTGCCGATTCCTTCTGACCTGACTCGCTTTGTTGTTTTGCCGGCACCGTCAAATGGTCATCAATCGAACGCGTTGAATGCACGGGATTTTCCGAAAAAAACAGGTGCATGACGGAAATGCCCATGGCCGTCCCGATCAAGACCGCTCCGCCGATGGAAAGCAAAATCTGTCCGATATGCGCGGAAAACCGGCCCTGCCCCGTCTGTCGGCGCGCAAAAGGTTTTCCCGGTGCTCCCCAGTCAATTACGTTGCCTGGTTTATGCCCTTCCAAAAGCCAATTATTCCAGGCAACCGCTTCGGCCTTTTCCCACCAGCGACGCCACTGATCCGCCTTCTCCTTTTGATTTTGCCGGATCGGCCCCTGACCGGGTTCCGAATGCCCCGTTTCGGCTCTTCCGTGCAATCGGAATATGCTCTTTTTCGTTTCTTTTTCTGTTTGTGTGAAATTGCCCTGCCATCCGGGTCGTGATGTCTCCCCTGACCTCCCCGCATGCCTGATGGCCGGTGAGAGCGGCACCACTCCCCTTCCAGATTTGCTCAAGATTTCATCACTGGGCTGTGCCGGCAAGGCATGATCCTTTTTTGCCGGTGAAATTGGTTTTCCCTGGACTTTTACCTTGATTCCCGTACCGTGCACATGGCGGGAAGATTTGCTTGTCCCCATATCAATCCGCCCCTTTTTTCTATTCTGTTAATATAGCTTATGAGTTCATAGAGGGGATAGAACCGTCAAAAAAGAACAATCTTCCCGTTCATGTGCGCTCTACTATTCTAGTATCCTGAAGGAGAGCAAAAAATGGATCCAGCCGTCGCCCCACAACAGGGCAATGATGACACCGATGGCCAGGTGGGGAGCAAACGGCAGCGGATCACCCCAACTCCTCCGCTTGAAGAGCAGCGCATGGCAAACGGCGCAAAAAAGCGCGCTCCACGTCGCGAGCCAAAAAGCGAGAAAAATCTCAGGCCACCCGACAACCCAGCCCGACATCGCCAGCAATTTGGCATCACCCATCCCCATCCCGCCAGTGCATTTGCTGATGATCAGGCAACAGAGATAGGCGAGAGCTGAGGCACAAAGATAGTTGCCATAGGGCATGGGATGCACCCAAATCCGAACCGCGGCAAAGAGAACGGTTCCGCTGTAAGTGAACAAATTGGGGAGCACCATCGCTTGCAAATCGGTCAGGGAAAGCAGGATCAACAACCACATCAGCACCAAGCTGACCCATCCCTCCGCTGACGTTCCCTCACGCATTCCCACCAGCCACGTAAAAAAGAGACTAAAACCTGCTTGCAGACCCCATACCGTTTTGGAATAGCGAAAAAGGGTTCCTCCTTCGCGCTTCCGCCTGATCGACCAGCTGGCCAACGGAGGGAGAATCATGGAAATGAGTGCGCTGACCACAAGCATCGCGCCGATTTTCCAATCAAACATGGGGGATCTGTCCCACGTTTAACACCCACTCCGCTTCAGTCAATCCCTTTTGCACCAAGTGGGTCAAAGCCATCTCCATCGTCTGCATTCCACAGGCTTGTCCCGACTGCATGACGGAATCAAGCTGGTGCTCCTGCCCGGAGCGCAGCAGATGGGCAACTGCCCGGTTATTGATTAACAGTTCACAGGCAACCACATGGTCGCGCCAGCCACGGCCCGGAATTAACCGCTGGGCGAGAATGGCCGGCAAACAGGCCGACAGCTGCACCCGAATCAGAGAATGACGCTCCGGTGAAAAGCTGTTCACCAGGCGATGCACGGCACCAATCGCATCGGCGGCATGGAGGGAAGCAAACACCATACTGCCCGCTTCCGCTGCGTGGAGGGCCGCTTCCATCGCCATGCGCTCCCGCATTTCCCCAATGACGATCAAATCGGGGTTTTGCCGCAGGGAAGAAACCATCCCGCTGGAAAAAGTATGTACATCCACTCCAATCTCCCGTTGCACGACAAGCGACCGCAGGGAATGATGCTCAAATTCGATCGGATCCTCCAGGGTGACGATATGGAGCGATTCCTCCTGATTCAGATACTGTACGAGCGAAGCGATCGTCGTTGACTTTCCGCTTCCGGTCGGCCCGGTAACCAGCAAAAGCCCCCTCTTTTTATGAATCAGCTCTGTCAGAACAGGGGGAAGTCCCAATTCTTCGGGTACCGGTATCCTCTCGGGCAAAAGGCGCAGCGCCAATGCCGCCGTTCCCCTCTGCTGGTAAAAATGGGCGCGCACCCGGACGGCTCCGACGGAAAAGGAAAAGTCATATTCCTTATGTTCCGCCAACGATTCCGGCCCGGGCAGATTTGCAGTTGCCTGCACAAAAGCGTACAGTTGGTCGGGGGGGACATTCCCTGTCGCTCAACCATTCCCAACTGCCGTTTATTTTGGCGCGAGGCCGCTCCCCGGCGGCAAAGTGCAGATCGGATGCAGCCAGGTCGATTCCCAGTTGAACCCATTCCGCAATAAACAAAGCAATCCCCTCTTCTCCCATTTTTCACTATTTTATGATAAATTTCCCTGTATGAAAAGCCGGACAAAAAATAGTTTGATTCCGCCTGAAGACAACAGTAAAGTACAAGTAAAAAGATCACAAAGGAGTTCAACATGCTATCCATTCAAAATTTAACCGGAGGCTACGCCAAATCCTTTCCCGTGATTCACGATCTAAGCTTTTCTGTTTCCCCCGGAGAAATTGTCGGGTTGATCGGTTTAAACGGTGCCGGCAAAAGTACGACGATCAAGCATATTTTGGGTTTGCTCACCCCTGTGTCGGGAAAAGTGACCTTGGACGGGAAGACATTAAACGAGGACCCGGTCTCTTTCCGCTCGAAAATCGCCTGGATTCCTGAAACTCCGCAGTTTTACGATGAACTCACATTATGGGAGCACCTGGAACTGACGGCGAAGGTTTATCAGCTTGACCGGGCTTTGTTCAAGGAACGCGCTGAAGAATTGCTGGAACGTTTTCGCATGCAGAAAGCGAAAAACTGGTTTCCGAACACATTTTCCAAAGGGATGCAGCAAAAAATCATGCTGCTCAGCGCTTTTCTCATCCATCCGCGATATCTGATCGTCGATGAGCCGTTTATCGGTCTCGACCCATTGGCAATTCATGCCTTGCTCGATCTTTTGCAGCAAGGGAGGAAGGAAGGGATGGGCATCTTGATGTCGACTCACATTTTGGAGACCGCAGAAAAAACATGCGACCGTTTTGTCATCCTTCATCACGGACGCATTCACTTTACCGGAACCCTTGCCGAATGGCAGAAACAAACACAGAGACCATCTGCCTCACTGGCAGATCTGTTTATAGAGGTGGCAGAACGCACATGAATCTGGACAGCACAGCACTGTTTTATCAGCGCATGCAGCAGTCATGGCTGAAAGCGATCGGCATCATCCGGCTCGTGGCAGGGGGAGGAGGAACCCCCTTGTTTGCCGGAGTCGTCCTCATCGGGTTGTATTTCGGGTACAAGCGTTTTTTGGAATGGATGCCCTCCTCCTTTCCCGCCGGTTTGCTCACCGGACTGGTTCTTTCCCTGCTCTTGACATCCAGCCGCATCCGCACTTGGATCAAACCGGCCGATCCCGTTTTTTTGCTTCCGGCAGAAACAAAGATGAACGGATACTTTCGCGCCAGCTTATGCTACAGTTCGCTTGTTCACATCATTCATCTGGCACTTGCCCTACTGCTCCTCTCTCCGCTTCTGGCGGCGGGAGCACCAGAAGATCGCTCACCGCTCTGGCTCCTTTTTGCTTTGCTGAGCCTAGCACAAATCCTCAATGTGCTCATCGAATGGCAAAGCATGCGCCTTTTGTGCAAATGGAGCCGCCGTAAAATCAGGGGAATCGCCTTTCTGCGCTTTCTTCTCAATTTTTTATGGACTGAAGCGTCCATGGATCGCCAGTGGGTCGGGCTGCTTGTTCTTTTCTGCATCATGGCCGGGGTCTGGCTCGGACAGGTGGCCGTCACCCCAGCGTTTCCTTTACCTTGGGATGAACTGAAAAAACAGGAACAGCGTTTATTGGCGAGATATTATCATTGGGCCGGCTGGTTTGTGGACCTTCCTGCTGTCCAGCAACCGATCAGGCGCCGCCATATCTGGGTGCGGATAGCAGACCGTTTCACCAATTATCGGAAAAACCCGCTTCTCTATCTCTACTGGCGTCATTTCTTCCGCAAAAGCGAATTGTACGCTGTCTTTTTCCGGCTGCTTCTCTGGGCGATCATCATGATGGCGCTCTTCCCCAATCCCTGGGTGATCTTCGGCATCTACCTGGCAGCGAGCCTGATGCTTTTTTCCCAATTGCCTGCGCTGATAGATGCAAACAGCTATCCGGCTGCACTGAAACTGTATCCCTTGCCGAAGGCTGCTTTTAAGAACAGTCTGGCACGAATCGGCACCGTTCTTTCGGGGATGCAAGCGCTGATTTTAACCATGGTGATTGCCGGTTTCCATTGGCTTTCGTTCGCCGGAACCCTTTTGTTTCTCGCTTATGGCCTGATTCTGTCAATGATCATGGCCGGGCTGAAAAAACGGAGTGTGCCGCCGCAAAAATAAACATTCTTTTCTTTTGGGACCGTCCCGGAAATGAATGCCGAAATGAGCCAGGGAGGGCTGTGTAACTCCCTACCCTCCCACACTCCGGGCCGCGGTGCGCTTCATACAAAAAAACTGCCGCGGTCAAGCGACAGGCAAAGGGGCGTTCTCGGCGGCGGCCTATTTCTTTGTCAAAGCTTGTACATCCTTGATCATTTGCTGCAGATCAGGCTGCAATCCATTATAATACCTTACGACCGTGCCGGATTCATCAATCAGGTAAAATTGGGTCGGATGGGTGACCAAAACCGGCATATCCGGCGAAGGTCCTTTTTGCCGGGCTACCGGTCCCTTAAATGTATCCTTGGCCATTTTCGCGATCTGACTGAATGAATAGCCGGTCAAAAAATGCCAATGGCTTAAATCCGCATCATATTTTTCGGCATACGTTTGCAACACTTTTGGCTGATCATGCTCAGGATCAACACTGAATGAAACCAGTTCGATCGGAACGCCGGCCTTTTTAAACGCGTCTTGCACTTTGGCCATATTGGCTGTCATTGGCGGACAAACATTGGGGCAGTTGGTAAAAACAAAATCAGCCAACCAGATTTTGCCTTTTAAATCCTTTAAGCCAAATGGTTTGCCCGATTGGTCAGTAAAGGAAAAGTCATGAACTTGCCAATGGAGTGCGGACACGTCATTTGACGATGAGGCCTGCGCCGATGTTTCCGGTTCCGGCTGTTCCTGAGCAGCTTCCGAGCAACCGGTTACGGTGAGCACAAGAAAACCGATGAGCGCAAAGCCAACCCGTTTCCATTTCTCCATCCAAATCGCCTCCAGCCGTAAATTCACTAATAAATCTAAATCTTGAGTTCGCATAAAAGGGACAGCCATTCAGTTCACAAAGGGGTTAAACCAAGCTTTTCCCCCGATGTATTTCGACCGGTGGCGGCAGAAAAATCCCGCCTTTCCACTTCATGAGACTTCGCACTTTTCCGGAAATGAAAATGCCTGCTCATCGGTTAACGAAACAGTCAAGTCAAGAAATCGGCGGCAAAAGTGAGGGCAAGAGATGGTCAGGCTTGCGAGAGGGGTGAAAACCCCTCCTGCCTGACGCTCACTCCCATCCCCAGCTGAAGCCAGAGGTTTTCTCGCCCGTAAAGAAATAAAATATCGATAAGTTCATCCCTATTTTACGCTTTGCTTTTCAAGTTCCGGTACAAGTGCATGCGAAACACGCCAAATGTCACCGGCCCCCATCGTCATCACCAGGTCTCCGGGTTTCGCATGCTGCAGCAGATATGAAACAACCTCTTCTTTGGTAGCGATAAACTGTGTATTGGGATTGCTGTTTTGTTTAATCAGCGCCGCCAATCTCTCTGCCGAAACACCCGGGATCGGTTTTTCCCCCGGAGGAGCATAAATGGTGTTAATGATCACTTCATCGGCATGAGCAAAGGCACGGCTGAACTCATTGAACAAGAGGTGAGTCCGGGAGTAACGCTGCGGCTGGAAAACGGCGATCACACGGCGGCCCAGCGCTTTTACCCCTTTTAATGTCGCCTCGATTTCGGTCGGATGGTGCGCATAATCGTCGACAACCAAAATATCGTCCACTTCACCGATTACTTGGAAACGTCTTTTTGCCCCTTGAAATTGGTAAAGCGCTTTAGCAATTGAAGAAAACTCACAGCCGGCTTCCAGGCAGGCGATAATGGCGGCCAATGCATTGGAAACATTGTGGCGCCCCGGGATGCGCAAGGTGACTTCCCCTAACTCTTCTTCCCCTTTGACTACCGTAAAACTGATCTCCCGCAAGTTTTCCCGAATATTTCGCGCGGTGAAGTCGGCCGGATGATCGATGGCATAGCTGAGCAAACGGCCTCCCACATCTTCCGCCATTTCCCTGAGATGGGGATCATCATAGCACAAAATCGCCGCGCCTTCCGGACGGACTTGCTTTAAAAACGAGCGGTATGCCTTTTTCAGATTGGCAAAATCCCCGCCGTAGTTTTCCAAATGATCGGGTTCGATATTGGTGACGATCGCCAGATGCGGATAATATTCCAGAAACGAGCCGTCGCTTTCATCCGCTTCCGCCACCACGTAATCGCTTCTCCCCGCCTTGGCATTTCCTTTTAAACTGACGATTTCCCCGCCGATGATATAGGTCGGGTCCACTTGGAGCAGTTCCAACGTTTGGGCGATCATGGAGGAAGTGGTCGTTTTTCCGTGAGCCCCCGCAACCGCGATCCCCTTTTTATCATTCAGAAGGCGCGCCAGCATCTGCGAGCGGTGAATCACTTCAATTCCCCGCTTTTTGGCTGCGATGCGCTCTACATTATCTTCCGAAATACTCGATGAATAGACGACGAGGTCTGCCCCCTCAACCAAATCCTCATGATGACCGATCGTCACCCGCGCTCCCCGTTCGATCAATTTTTGCACCAACGCATTTTCAGCCACATCCGAACCGGATACTTCATATCCCAAATCGAGCAACACCCTGGCAATCGCACTCATGCCATAGCCGCCGATTCCCACAAAGTGCACCTTCTGCTTTTTTTCCACGTCAACCACCAACCTTTATTTAGATCTTTATTCAGTGTCATTTCAGTTCAGAAGAGGCCGCAATTGGGAGACCAAAAAGAGCGATCCCGTGATCACACAAACATCATTTTCATTCATCTGCTCTTTCACAAGGCGCAACCCGGCCAGCGCGTCATCCTCTGCATGAACAGTCAGCTCCGGCTTCACTTTCTTGAGCAGCCCGGCCAATTCACCGGCAGCGAGCGACCGCGCCTGTCCCTTTACCTCCGTTGCGACCACCACATCCGCTTCCTCTGCCAAAACTTCCAACATTTCAGTTACTTGCTTGTCCTTCATCATCGCCAGGAGCAAAAACAAACGGCCGTTGCCAGGTTCGTGTCTTTTTACCGCCTGCACCAGTGCTTTGACTCCGTCCAGGTTATGCGCACCGTCGAGAATGACAGCGGGCGAATCGGCCACTTTTTCAAACCGGCCCGGCCAGCGGACACGTTGCAACCCGGTCACAAAATGCTCGGGATCGATCACCGTCGCATAGGCCTGTCTGAGCACTTCCAGCGTCATTAATGCCGTCGCGGCGTTATAAAGCTGATGCTCTCCGAGCAGAGGGATGGACAAGTTGGAAAGTGTCCGGTAAATCCCTTGAAAATCAAAGGATTGTTCGCTTGAGCTCCATTTTCCCGGGATCACCCGGTAATCTGGCCCCCATTCATACAGGCGGCTTTTTTTCCGTTTCGCCTCTTCCCGGATCACGGCGAGAGCTTCTTCAACCTGAGGACTGCAGACGACGGGAACCCCCGGTTTGATGATTCCTGCTTTTTCCCGTGCGATTGCGGTCAAAGTGTCACCCAGCCATTCCTTGTGATCCATTCCGATTCGCGTGATGACGGAAACCAATGGATAAACGACATTGGTCGAATCAAGGCGGCCGCCGAGTCCGGTTTCCCACACGATAAACCACGGAAACGCCTCTTTGGCAAAGAAACAAATCGCCAGCACAGTCCAGAATTCAAAAGGGGATGGCGCACCGGGTCCCGTTTTGCCCATTTCTTCAACAAGTGGTTTCAGTTGGTTGGCCCAATGGACAAAGGAAGCTTCCGGGATCGGTTCTCCGTTAAACTGGATCCGTTCATTCCACGATGTGACATAGGGGGAGATAAATAATCCGACCGGATAACCTGCTTCCCGCAGAACCGAATCGACCATCGCTGCGACGGAGCCTTTGCCGTTCGTTCCAGCAATGTGAATGAATTTGCAGCGTTTTTCCGGTGATCCGAGCCGTTCGAGCATCCATTCCATCCGCCCGAGTCCCGGTTGGATCGCCTGGGTGCAATGTTGGTCCATCCAGGCAAAGACATCGGCTGCTGTGACAAATCCCTCATTTACCTGCATGTTTTTCTCCCCTTTCGTTTTGGTTTTTGATGGATTATGTAAGAAAACTGCTCACTGTGTCCATTTTGCCTATTAATCAGGCTGCCGTCAACAAACAAAGGAAGCGAGGGCAGGAAAACGCCTGCCCCGCCGAATCTCATCCTTGGAGTTCCCTTAACCTGGCCAATACCTTTTCACGTTTTTCCCTGTATTCTTCGCCTTTTTTACGCTCACCTTCCACCACATGAGCCGGCGCTTTATTGACGAAGCCGGGGTTTGCCAATTTTTTCTCCACCCGTTCCACTTCAGCATTCAATTTCTTCAGCTCGGCATTCAAGCGTTCGATGGTTTGCCCGACATCAACCAAGCCGGCCAGCGGCAGGAACAATTCCGCACCGGTAATCACGGCCGTCATCGTTTTTTCCGGTCGGGGCAAAGCCGGATCGACCGTCAAATGGCTTACTCCGCCCAAGCGCTTGATCGCAGCTTCATTCCGTTCAAAAGCGGGCGTCACATCAGCATCGGGGCGCACCAGCAGCTCCACTTGGTGTTTGGGCGCCACTTCCATCTCCGCGCGAATATTGCGCACAGCCCGGATCGCTTCGATCAGCACCTGCATCTCCTTCACCGCTTCAGCATTGGCATAAGAATCATCCGCTTTCGGCCAATCGGCCACAGTAATGCTTTCACCTTTGACCGGCAGATGCTGCCAGATCTCTTCCGTAATAAACGGCATCATCGGATGAAGCAGACGGAGCGCCTGATCAAGCACATAAACCAGCACCGAACGGGTAACCCGTTTTGCCTCCTCATCCTCTCCGTAAAGCGGAAGTTTGGCAAATTCAATATACCAATCGCAGAATTCATCCCAAATGAAATTATACAGGGCGCGGCCCGCCTCACCAAAATCGTAACGATCCAACAAACGCGTCACTTCAGCGATCGTTTCGTTCAAGCGGTGCATGATCCATTGATCGGCAGTGGAGAAAGGACACGTCAGCTTTAAGTCCTCCGCTTTGATTCCTTCCAGATGCATCAGCGCAAAGCGAGACGCGTTCCAAATTTTATTGGCAAAGTTACGTGCCGCTTCCACGCGCTCCCAGCGGAAGCGTTGATCATTTCCCGGTGTGCAGCCGGTGGAGAGCATGTAGCGCATCGCATCGGCGCCGTACTTTTCAATTACATCCATCGGATCAACGCCGTTGCCCAGCGATTTGGACATTTTGCGACCTTCAGCATCCCGGACCAAACCGGTTATCAGCACATCGCGGAACGGAATCCGGTTCGTAAACTCCAACGCTGAAAAGATCATGCGCGCAACCCAGAAATAGATAATATCATACCCGGTCACCAGCACATCCGTCGGGTAATACCGTTTCAAATCCTCTGTTTCCTGCGGCCAACCCAGCGTGGAAAACGGCCACAGGGCGGAGCTGAACCAGGTGTCGAGCACATCCTCATCCTGTCTCAGGCTCGTGCCCTGGCACTTGGGACATGCTTTTGGCTCATCCCGGGCGACGGTCATTTCGCCGCAGGAATCGCAATACCAGGCCGGAATGCGATGTCCCCACCACAATTGCCGGGAAATGCACCAGTCGCGTACATTTTCGATCCAGTGCAGGTAAATTTTTTCAAAACGCTCCGGTACAAAGCGAACCCCCCGGCCGCTTTTTTGCACTTCAATCGCCCGTTTGGCAAGCGGCTTCATCGCCACAAACCATTGCGTCGAGAGGTAAGGCTCGACTACGGCTCCCGAACGCTCGCTGTGGCCGACCGAGTGCACATGTTCTTCAATCTCGATCAGATGGCCGGACTGTTTGAGATCTTCGACAATTTGCTTGCGGCAGTCAAAGCGGTCCATCCCTTGATATTTTCCTGCCAGCTCATTCATTTTGCCTGTTTCATCCATGACGAGAATTTGCGGAAGTTTGTGCCGGTTTCCTACTTCAAAGTCATTCGGGTCATGGGCCGGCGTAATTTTTACTGCCCCGCTGCCGAATTCCGGATCAACATATTCGTCGGCGATAATCGGAATTTCGCGGCCGGTGATCGGAAGCAGGACGGTTTTTCCGATAAGGTGTTGATAGCGTTCATCCTCGGGGTGAACTGCGACCGCCGTATCACCGAGCATTGTTTCCGGGCGGGTGGTCGCCACGCGGATATAGCCGGAACCGTCCTTCAGCGGATATTTGAGATGATACAAAGCACCTTTGACTTCTTTGTAGATCACCTCAATATCCGACAAAGCCGTGCGTGCGACCGGATCCCAGTTGATGATGTACTTGCCCCGGTAGATCAGGCCCTTTTCATACAGGCGGACAAACACTTCCTTAACCGCCACGGACAATCCCTCGTCAAGCGTGAACCGTTCCCGGCTGTAATCGACGGAGATCCCCATTTTTCTCCATTGGCGGGCGATATTGTCCGCATACTCTTCTTTCCATTTCCAAACCACATCCAAAAATTTTTCCCGCCCCAAGTCGTGACGACTGATTCCTTGTTCGCGCAGTTTCGCTTCAACCCGCGCCTGGGTGGCGATTCCGGCATGATCCATGCCCGGCAGCCACAAGGCATCAAATCCCTGCATGCGCTTAAAACGGATCAAGATATCCTGGAGAGTGTTGTTGAGCGCATGGCCGATGTGCAAGTTTCCCGTCACATTTGGCGGGGGAATCACAATGGTAAAGGGTTTTTTCCTCTGATCGCTCCCCGCTTTGAAATACTCTCCCTTCAGCCAGTAATCGTACCATTTCGCTTCCGTCTGTTTCGGATCATACGCGGAAGGCAAGTTACTGGTCACCGTTTCACTCATACCATTTCCTCCATTCTTCTGTAAAATAAAAAAACCTTTCGCCCGGCAAAGGACGAAAGGAATTTTCGCGGTACCACCTTTGTTCACTGATCAAATTCGCTCTGAACAGTGCACTTTGACCGGATAACGGCCGGTTCCGGACCTTCCTACACAGATCAATCCTTCAGAAGGCCAGCTCGAGGGCGACATTCGACGGTTTTCCCGAAGAAACCTTTCAGCCGGAGGGTTTCTTTCTCTGAACGGGTCAGATCCATCTACTCTTCCCTTTCACAGCTTTGAATCGCATGATTTGTTTTATTATATTACACCGTTTTTTTGATCCAAGTCAAACCCAAGTAAAAAACGGCGAACGTGTCGCCGAATAAAAGATGAGGCCAGTCAGAAACCGCACCCGCACGGCCAAGGGAGGTTAATTTTTCAACCCGAATGTATGCTTGATGAAGTCATACATGGCTGCCGGATCAGCCAAAAACGCCAATAGCAATACAGTGCATAGCAAAAGGATACTGAGAAATGATAAAAATATTACTCCCCGGTATGCTTTTCTTACCACAGTTTTAACCAAACTCAAGAGACTAAACCCCTTCCTGTCAGTATCCAATATATTTACCCTTCAGCATATTCTTATTCTCTACTTTTCGTACACATCTGTCCAGTATTTCTTCAAAATAAGCCAAAAAAACAAGCAAACGCCACTTATTGCGCATAACATTTGCATAAAGGAAACACTTTTTTCCATAATCAACTTCTGCTTCCGGGCAAAATCCCAGGCAAATCCAAGTTCATTCCATTTCTGATCACTTGACGGGTGAGGAGCGGTCTTTATGTTGGAAGTCCTGTTCTGGGTACTCGCACTTAGTTTACCATTAAAAGCATTGCGCAAACTATTACAAAAAATAAAAAACCGGGAGTTCCCGGATTAAGACTTGCGTTTTCCTTTTCCTTTCTTTTTGCCGGTGCGCACAGGTACGGCAGCCGTTGCCGATTTGTTTTCTTCATTCTTCTTTTGCCCCGGCCACAATTGTCTGACCAGATCCTGGAGCTGTTCCATTTGCCTGACTTCCGCCTCCAGTCTCTGTACGGTTTGCGCTTCGGTTTGTGACAGACGGAGAGTTTCATAATACAATTTGAGTGTTTTCATCATCCGTTCCGGGTACGACAAATATAAAGCCAACAGGCGCTTCTCCTTTGGTTTTAACAAATAGGAATTTTCATACGCTTGGAGCAGGTCATGCGGTGTTTCGCTCACATCCCTGTCGGAAGTAAAGCGCTGGATTGCCAAAGCCAGATCCCGTACCGGCGATTCCACCTGGGCATGGTCAAAATCGATAAAATAAAACTGTTCATCATCCCAAACCAGGTTACTGTCATGCATCCGGCGGTGACACAGGGCATAGCGGGGCAGAGCGCCGTCATCCGTCTCCACAAACCGCTCCAGGCCGCGAATGGCAAAAGAAAAGGTATCGTCCAGCCGCTCTTTCAGGTTCCGGAACGACTGGTCAAACGGAGAAGCAAATTCCCTTTTTTCCACCGTTTCGAGATATTCCGACAACTGGTTCTTCTTTTCCTTCCATTTTTGGATAAAATCCCGGCTGATCCGCTTCGGCAGTTCCGGATAGCGTTCGATGAGCGGTTCGGTCAGGCTGTGCAACTGTGCCAACGCCTGAACGGTTTCTGTCGGTGAGGGCGGTCCGGCTTCTCCTCCATCTTTCCAGGGGGTTGCATACCAAACTTCGTTCCCCACCTGCACAACCGGCTCATTATCCCTGTTCTTCACCCAGGGCAGCAGATGGGGGAATCCCTCTTCCCGCACCTGTTCCAGCATTTGATGGAGAAGCAGCAGTTTTTCACGCGGCGCCCGCGAATTTTTTAAAGCATACTCCCCCTCGGGCATCACCACTTTCCACACCCGTCCGGTATATTGAACATAGGCGGGTTCCCATCCATACTTGCTTAATACCTCGGCTAACGCATTTTCTCTTGCAAGCGGTGCCCGGTTCATCACCTGTCCTCCTCCTTAAGTCGTTTGTTTTTTCGCATAATCGGGCACATAGAGGATTTGCCCTTCTTCCAGGCGGTCCGTCTGCAATTGATTCAGTTTCATCAATTGGCTCACAGCCACATCATACCGGGCCGCCACATGGTCAATTGTCTCATCTCTTTGCACGATCACGATCTTCAGGCCGACAAATTGTTCTTCTTTATTGCCGACCAACCAGCGAATCCAATCAGTCTGCTTTTTGTTTTCCTGATCGGTTTCCGGCGCTTCCCCGCCTGAATTCAGCTCTTCTTCGACTTCCGTTTCAAAGACTTCCTCAAACTGGTTTTCCTTTTGCCGCTCTTCCCAAAATTCCCGCGGCGATTGCGCAAAAATTGTCTGTCGTTCCGGTTCCGTCCGTTGTTTTTCCTTCGTTTTCTCCTCCGTTGAAACTTCTTTTTGTTCGGGAACCGTTTCTTTTCGGCCAACCGTCTCCTTCGGGAAAGCTGTTTCTTTCTCTTCCGCTGTCTTCTTTTTCCCACTTTCTTTTCCCGCCGGCTCCGGTTCCCGTTGTGCTCGCTTTTCCTCCGTTTCGGGAACTTCATGCGGAAGGACTTTGGCTTCGGGTTCCTCTTCGGCTTCCTCTCCCTGTTCCCTGTTCACCCTCTTTCCGGAAGTATTTTCTTCGTCCTGCTCCCTGGCTCGTGACACGACTTCCGGTTCAGGCTCCACATCCCCTTCTTCCTCACTTTGGATACTGATCGGCCGTACGGGAGCGCCGGAAAATTCCGGGACAGTGTCATCCATCTCGCGCTCCTCATGGGAACCGGCTTTTTCTGCCTCCTCATTTGGATCCGGCAGCAAACCGTCTATCATGAGGATAGCTTCAATTTGCAATTCAAACGGGGACAGAACTTGATAATCAAACGATTCGACCTCCGCCGAGATGTGAGCCTGTTCAGCCCGATCCGCCGGCAATGTGATCTCAACAGGAATCACGTAGGCGAGTTCACTGCGATGTTCCTCTTCGTACAAAAACGCTTCTGTATGTAACCCGGTGTGATCAGGTCCTTCCACTTCCCCCTCCTGCTGCGGGATATACATTCCGTTAAGACGCAGATACCCTTGAATTTTTAAATGTTGGCCCTCATCTTTGATCTCGACATCAGGGTACAGGTCCAGTTCCAGGAGGGTATTCATTCCCGGTTGCTGCGGTTGCAATCTCACTTTTTCGGAGATATCAAAGCGAAGTTGGGTAAAGCGGTTTTCCACGGCAAATCCCTCCTTAACAAAAGCTGTTCCCTTTCTATTCGGGATAGTCATAGGTTTTGGACGTTACTTAACTATATGCATGGGAACGAAGGTTATCACTTTTAAAGGGCCAAAAAAAGAACAAGATGATCAAAAAACAGAAGATCCACTGCATCCGGCCGCAAACTCCGAAATAAAGAAGACCCCGGCAGCTGTTTGCCGCCAGGGTTGTTGAACCAAAGTTTCTCTTTACTTTTTCAGCTTTTTCAAGGCATTGCGATTCGCTTCCAGTGTCCGGTTCAAATCCTCTTCGGTGTGGGCCGTCGAGATAAACATCCCTTCAAACTGGGACGGGGGGATCAGCACCCCTTCATCCACCATATGGCGGAAATACTCGGCAAAACGCTTCGTATCAGCCGTTTTTGCAGTTTCGTAGTTAACCACCTTTTCCCCTGTGAAAAAGAGGCAGACCATCGATCCAACTCGGTTGATATGGGCAGGGATTCCCGCTTCTTCTGCATTTTTGCGCAACCCTTCTTCCAAAATCCGCCCTTTTCGCTCCAGTTCCTGATAAGCATCCGGCGTCATCTCTGTCAACGTGGCATAGCCGGCCGCCATCGCCAGCGGATTGCCGGAAAGCGTTCCCGCTTGATAAACAGGGCCGGTCGGAGCGATTTGTTCCATGATCTCCCTTTTTCCGCCGTAAGCGCCCACAGGTAATCCTCCGCCGATCACTTTTCCCATCGTGGTCAGATCAGGCAGGATGTTGAATCTTCCTTGTGCCGAATGGTAATCGACGCGAAAACCGGTCATCACTTCGTCGAAAATGAGGAGGGCCCCATATTGCTCGGTAATCTCCCGCACTCCTTCCAAAAAGCCGGGGAGAGGAGGAACAACCCCCATATTTCCGGCAACCGGTTCCATTATGACCGCAGCCACTTCCTCGCCAAACTTTTCAAAAGCCAGCTTGACACTGTTTAAATCGTTGTAGGGAACAGTCAGGGTGTGTTGCGCCGTATTTTCCGGCACGCCGGGACTGTCAGGCAAGCCGAGCGTGGCCACCCCTGAACCCGCCTTGATCAATAAGCTGTCCGAATGACCATGATAGCTTCCTTCAAATTTGAGAATTTTATTCCGCCCGGTATAGGCACGAGCCAGGCGGATTGCGCTCATCGTTGCCTCTGTTCCCGAGTTTACCATGCGCACGATATCGACAGAGGGCATCCGCTCTGTCACCAGTTTGGCCATCGCCGTTTCCAATTCGGTCGGCGCACCGAAACTGGTTCCTTTTTCCGCCGTATCCTTGATGGCCTGAATCACTTTGGGATGTGCATGTCCCAGAATCAACGGACCCCACGAGGCGATGTAATCAATATATTCATTGCCGTCCACGTCCACCATGCGGGAACCGAACGCACGCTCTATAAAAATCGGGTTCATCTCCACCGACCGAAATGCCCGCACCGGGCTGTTCACCCCACCGGGGATGACCTGCACCGCTTCGCGATAATCGGCGATGGAACGGTCAAAACGCTTCTGCATCCACCATCACAACCTTCTTCAAAAATATGTACCGAATCATTCATTCCTTATTTTAACGCATACTGTTGATTTCCACATGAAACGGAAGCAAATTTTTTCTAACAAATACCGGATGGAATCAGCTGATTCTGGAAAATGTTTTCTATCAAGTATTATGATGAACCATACAATTGATCATTCTATTTCATATTTTAACAAAGAAAAACATTTTTATAGAAAAGGAGCAAAAAGAATGAGGATCAGCAAAAAGCCATCCGGCGAATTACCAACCGCAAAGCCGGCTTCTCCGAAAAAACCTTTGAACATCCAACAGGCCCGCCTTTCACTTGAACTGTTTCAAGATGCCAATTTTTCCGGAAGGCGAATCCGCTTCCGGCGGCGCGGAGTCGCGGTCCGCAATATGAATGCATTTGCCTTTAACGATCTCCTGTCCAGCTTTCGCATGTCCAACCCGAATAATCCGGGCAGCTTAACCCTAGTTCTGTGGGAAGACGTAAACTACTCGGGCAGAAGACAAGTATTTTTTGGATCAAGATCGGTTCCTTTTGTCGGGCCCATTTTTAATGATCTGACGTCTTCGTTCATTTTCGTGCCACGAAGGCTGACGTCCAGAGAGATCAATCGCATCGAGGCCACCGGAAGTGCAGCTTTTCTGGGCGTGGTGGAGATTTCAGCGTAAAAAAAGAGCCCCGTGCAATCGCTGCGGGGCTGCTGACACCAATCTGTTGAGGCCGGGTTAAGCCTCTATTTTTTGTTCCCGAATCACACGCTCTTCCCACTCATCCATATCCGGTGTGAAATACTGAAGCCGGGTCTTTTTGTATTCTTTGGTCGAATATAGCGTCGCACGTTCGGTAATTCCGGTTTCGTCCTCAATCGCCTGCAAGATTTTTTCGCATTCTTCCAAGGTCCGGCCATGCACCATGGTGAAAATCGAATACGGCCAATCCGGATAAGTCGGACGCAGATAGCAATGGCTGACGGCTTTAAAGGAAGCCATCACCGGGCCAATTTCATCGGCACGGTCTTCCGGAACCGCCCAAACCCCCATGCCGTTAAAGCGAAACCCGGCCTTGCGGTGATTGAGAATGGCGGCGAAGCGGCGCATCTGCTTCCGTTCAAGCATTTTTTTAGCCGCGTCCAACAGTTCTTCCGTTGAAAGTCCCAAATTTTGTGCGTAAAGATCAAAGGGGCGTGATTGAACAGGGAGATCTTTTTGCAATTCGCGAATCACGGCAATGTCAAAATCGGTGATCACTTTATCCGCTTTTTTCCGGTCTTCCTCATTATAGCTCGGTTTTGCTTTTGCTTTCGTTCCATCCTGTTTGCCGGTCATGTCGAGCTGAACCCCGATCTTGAACAATTTCAGCGTTGGCATCAGGCGAATCACCTCAACGCCGGCCAACTTGCCCAACAGTTCCACTGTTTTTTCGAGACCGATGCGGCTGTTCGGAGGTACAGCAATGGTAAACCAGAGATTATACTCGTGGTTTCGCTTATAGTTATGGGTAACCCCGGGATGCTGATTAATGATGCGGGCCGCTTCATCCAGGTGTTCCTCCCGTACTTTTGCAGCAACCAAGCTGGACTTGTAGCCGAGTGTACGGGTGTCAAAAATGGCGGAAATTTGGCGTATGGTATCCTTTTTCAACTCACGGACACGCGACAAAACCGTTTCTTCGTCTGTCCCCAAGGTTTCGGCCACTGCTTTAAACGGCTCAGGAACCAGTTCCACACCTTCCTGGAGTTGGTTCAGGATCTCTTTATCCAGTTCATCCATCGTTTTGACGGGCATCTTATTCTCCCCCTTTTAGCCAGCGGGCCAGATCTTTGGCATGGTACGTGATAATCAGATCTGCCCCGGCCCGTTTGAATGCCAGCATCGATTCGGTCACTACCTGCTTTTCATCAATCCAGCCATTGAGTGCAGCCGCTTTGACCATGGAATACTCACCGCTCACGTTGTAAGCGACAACTGGCAAGTCAAAACGCTCCCGCACACGCACCATGACATCGAGATAAGGAAGCCCCGGTTTGACAATCAGCATGTCCGCACCTTCGGCCACATCAGAGGCCGCTTCCCGCATCGCCTCTCGTACATTGGCCGGGTCCATCTGATAGGTCCGGCGGTCGCCAAACTGCGGTGTGGAATGAGCCGCATCCCGGAAAGGTCCGTAAAAGCTTGAGGCGTACTTGACGGCATAAGACATGATTGGAATATGGGAAAACCCGGCTTCATCCAATCCTTTACGAATCTCGTAAACAAAACCGTCCATCATGTTGGACGGAGCGATCATATCAGCACCCGCCCGGGCCTGGGAAACAGCGGTTGAGACGAGCCGCGTCAATGAAGCGTCATTGACGATCACTCCGTTTTCTACGATACCGCAATGACCATGCGAAGTGTACTGGCACAGACAGGTGTCGGCGATCACGTAAATGGAAGGATACTTTTCTTTGATATAGCGAATCGCTTTTTGCACGATTCCCTGTTCATCATCTGCAGAGCTCCCCCGTTCATCCTTTTCAGCCGGCACCCCAAAAATGATGACAGAAGAAATGCCCAGCCGGACCAGCTCGTCCATCTCCTCATGCAGCCGGTCCAGGGAATAATGGTAAACCTCAGGCATCGAAGGAACTTCTTGTTTGATATTTTCCCCTTCCACCACGAAAATCGGATAAATCAGATCCTCAACATGAACGTGATGTTCACGAACCATGCGGCGGATCTGCTCGCTTGCTCGCAAACGACGGTGTCGGATATATGATTGCATAGAAAACTCCTCCTTTATCATGCCGGGCCTATAGTGTTTTTAATGCCTCCACCAGACCGTCAATCGTATATGAATCAGCAACCACATCTACCTTCAGCCCCAGTTCGGCAGCGGTTTGTGCCGTGATGGGACCGATGCAGGCGATCCTGCTCCCGGAGAGCAAAGCAGGAACCTCCGGTTCGACTGTTTTCACTGCTTCGACAAAATTGCGAACCGTAGAGGAGCTTGTGAAGGTAATCACATGAATAGCGCCCCGTTTCAGCATTTCTACTACTTCGCCCGCATCTTCGGTGCCGATTTTTGTATCGTATGCATCCACTTCCGTGACATGGCATCCCAGTTTCTCCAATTCAACAGCCAAAACTTCGCGGGCGATATCGGCACGGGGAAGCAGAATCTCTTCTCCCTGCTTGATCATCGGTTTGAGTGCTTCCACAAGCGCTTCTGCCTTATACTCTTCCGGCAACACTTCCACCCGCAATCCTTTTTCGATTAGCACCTCTGCCGTTTTGGGACCGATCGCCGCAATCCGCGCCTTGGCCATCCGGCGAATATCGAGATTTAATTCGATCAGGCGTTTAAAAAAGTGCTTCACTCCATTGGCACTGGTAAAAATCACCCAGTCAAACCGCTCAAGCTGATGCAACGCCGCATCCAACAGGTCTTGGCGCTCAGGACGGGTGATGCGGATCACGGGAAATTCTACCGCTTCTCCACCAAGCGCCTGAATTTTCTCCGTCAAAACGCTGCTCTGGCTTCGAGCCCTTGTGACCAGAACCCTTTTGCCAAACAGCGGTTTCTTTTCAAACCACGACAATTTTTCCCGCAGTTTTACGACTTCCCCCACCACGATAATGGCCGGGGAACGGAAACGGGCCTCCTCCACTTTTTGCACGATATCCTCCAAGGTTCCCGTCAGCGTTTCCTGTTCAACCCGGGTGCCCCAGCGAATAAGTGCAACCGGCGTTTCTTTTGAACGGCCGTATTTGATGAGCTGTTCGACAATAAACGGCAGATTTCCGACCCCCATCAAAAAGATCAGAGTTTCCACTGCCGTAGCCAAGTGGTTCCAACGGATGGATGATTCGGTTTTTTCCGGCCGTTCATGCCCTGTGACGATCGCAAAGGAGGAATTAAAGTCACGGTGTGTGACGGGAATGCCGGCATAAGCGGGAACGGCGATTGCCGAGGTAATCCCCGGTACGACTTCAAACGGAATCCCTTCTTCCACAAGGCGTTCCGCCTCTTCACCCCCGCGGCCGAAAATGAAAGGATCTCCCCCTTTGAGCCGGGTTACGACCTTCCCCTCTTTCGCTTTAGCCACCAGTAAGTCATTGATCTCCTCCTGGGTCAGCGTATGCCGGTCCGGCAGCTTGCCGCAGTAAATCAATTCGGCCTTCGGTTTCGCGTGCTTTAACAGCAAAGGGCTCGCTAAACGGTCGTAAACAATGCAGTCTGCCTTTTTAATCGCTTCCAATCCTTTTACTGTAATTAATCCGGGATCCCCCGGTCCAGCTCCTACCAAATAAACAAGTTTCGTCATCCGACTAACTCCTCTCACTGAGTGCCAGCAGTTGACCTGCTCCAAGCTCTCTCATCTCTTTGGCAAGCTGTTTGCCAACCGCCCATTCGTCTTTGCCTCGCATGCTTTTCTTGATGACCTCTTTACCGTCCGGTTGCGCCACCAAACCGGTCAAGTGCACTTCCTCTCCATCGACTTCGGCGTAAGCAGCCAGGGGCATATGGCAACTTCCTTCAAAGGCGACCAAAAAAGCCCTTTCCGCCCGGACCGCCCGCGCCGTCTGCTCATGGTTGATCCCGGCGAGGAGAGAGAGCAGCTCATGGTCATCTTCACGACACTGGATGGCGAGCGCTCCCTGGCCAACCGCGGGTAACATCACGTTGATCGGCAATTCTTCACAAATCTCGCTTTGCCAATCCATGCGGTAAAGGCCCGCCGCCGCAAGTACGATCGCATCAAACTGTCCTTCCCTCATTTTCCGGATGCGCGTATCCAGGTTGCCACGAACCGGCTCCACCCTCAAATCAGGGCGGGAGGCCAATATCTGCGCTTGGCGCCGCAGACTGCTCGTCCCCACCACGGAGCCGGGCGGCAATTCAGCCAGCATCTTTCCATCGCGCGACAACAGCACATCCCGTGGATTTTCACGACGGGGAATGGCTCCGATCACAAGCCCTTCCGGCATCTCACCCGGCAAATCTTTCATGCTGTGTACGGCAAAATCAATGCGCCCGTCCAATAATGCTTGTTCAATCTCTTTGACAAACAATCCTTTGCCGCCCACTTTGGACAACGTGACATTGAGAATCCGATCGCCCTTGGTGACAATTTTCTCCATTCTCACCTCGAGTCCCGGCTTCACTTCTTTCAAGCGGTCGACAACCCAGCTAGTCTGGGTCATTGCCAACTGGCTCTTTCTTGTTCCCACGATGAGTGATCGCATCTTCTCCCTCCTTTCTAGGCTTGTACGGATAAATGAGACTGAATGAAGCCAAGCATTTTCCCCCTGACTCCCTCCGGATCACGCCGGCACTCGATCAGCCATTCATCCGACACCAATTCTTTCATCAAGCTGTATCGAAGTCTCGGATCTTTTACTTCTGCGCGGACTTTTTCTCTCATCTCCTGCAATAAACCGAGGTAGCGTTCGTACTCTTCACCAAACGATTTTTCCAGGTCCTGGCGGATCTTTTTCGCGAGCGACGGGCTGGCTCCACCGGTGGAAATGGCGATCTGCAACGGTCCCCGCTTCACTGTGGAGGGAACGGTGAAATTGCACAGTTCAGGCTGATCAACGACATTGATCCACTGCCCCCGCTCCTTGGCATCGCGATAGATCGCCTCATTGGTTTGGTTGTCATCAGTAGCGGCGATGACGAGAAAGCAGCCAATTCCGTCCGTCGGTGCGTACGGTCGATTTTTCCACTCGACTCTGCCGAGCAGGGCCCACTTTTGAATGAGGGGGGTGGCTGACGGGCTGACGACTTTGACCAGCGCTCCGGCTTCCAGAAGCGCGGCCGCCTTGCGTTCCGCCACCGAACCCCCCCCCACAACCAGGCAGCGCCGGCCGGTTATATCCACCATCATGGCGTATAACGGTTTCATCGTATTCTAGCTCCTTTGTCTAAAACCAGTGATGAACCGAGTCACTGGATCGCATGGTCACATAGTTGATCAACACAGCCAAAATCGCAAGCGTATTCCACCAGGCCAACCGGCGGCCCATCATCTGTTTTCTCCCCCAGCGGTACAAGATCCAGCCATAAAGGAGCGTCACCAAAAACGATCCCCAAACTTTCGGGTCTGTCCAAAACATGTGCCCAATCGCCTGGTAACTGTAGATCACGCCCAAAACCATCGCGGCAATGAAAAATCCGGTTCCTCCGACCACCAGCCAGATGGAGAACCACTCCAACCAGCCCAGACTCGGCAGCTGGCGCAAAAGAAGGTTCCATTTTTTCTGCTTCAACAAGTGGTTGTTGACCAGGTACAATCCGGAACCGATACTCGCCAGTGAAAAGGCGGCATAAGCCATCATCGCCATGGCAACATGGATCAAGACCAATTCCTTCAGCAGGAGATGCGTCAATTCTTCAGAACCCTGCCGGGGAATGAACAGATTGATCGCAAAAACGATAAATCCGATCAAGTTGGCGATGAAGTAAAAGATGTTCATGCGATAGATCAAATGCATCAAAAGCGTAAATCCGATCAAAATCCATGAATAGATAAACAGGGCATCAAGCGGAATTGACAAGGCAACATAATGCCCGAGCCCCATTACAAATACGAACGTCTGCATCACCCAAACGCCCGCCAGAAACAGATAGGAAATCCACCCGGACTTCCTGGTTGGATGAAAGAAATCAGCCAGCGCAAACAGCAAGCTGAGCGCATAGGCATAAATCATGAAATCATAGAACCAACGTTCGGCGAACACGGGCTGCTCCCCCTTTAAGTGCGGATCAGTTTCCCGCTCGTAAACGCCGGGTGTTTCACTTTTTCAGATGTCTTGTCCCCGTTGTCATCCAGTAGTTTTTCCAAAGCGAACAAGGTGACAAACATCTCCTGCGCCGCTTCTTTCTTCGGTGTGGTCGCCAGTTCCTTGACACGGACGATCGGCTCGTGCATCAACTGATTCACAATGCTCTTTGTGTGTTTGCGAATCACTCTGCGCTGTTTTTCCGTCAGGTCCGGCAGCTTCCGTTCAATGCGCAGGACGGCTTCCTCCTGAATCGCCAGCGCCTTTTCGCGCAACGCCGTAATGAGCGGCACCACACCCAAAGTTTCCATCCACTCATCAAATTCTTTTTGTTTTTGTTCAATCCAGACGGCGATTTTTTTCGCTTCCTGCTCCCTGAGCGCGAGATTGGAATCCACAATTCCATGCAAATCGTCTATATCATACAAGAAAACTTGATCCAATTCATGGATGGAGGGCTCTATGTCGCGCGGTACCGCAATATCGATCATGAACAGCGGAGAGCGCCGCCGAGCAGCAATCGGAGCGACCATATCCCTTGTCAAAACAGGTTCCCGGGACCCGGTTGAGCTGACCACGATATCAGCTTCAGCCAGCGCGGAAAGCAATTGATCCCATGCCCGGGCTTCACCGTGAAACCTGGCAGCCAACTCCTCTGCTTTGTCCAGGGTGCGGTTCACCACCAGGACGCGCGCCGCCCCGGTCGAATAAAAATGCTTCGCCGTCAGCTCGCTCATTTCCCCCGCACCGATGAGCAAAATCGTTTTATCGGCAAAGGAATCGAACATTTTTTTCCCAAGCTCAACGGCAGCATAACTGACAGACACGGCATTTTGCCCGATTTCCGTCTCCGAGTGAACGCGTTTTCCGAAGGTCACCGCTTGTTTAAACAACATATTGAAGATGGTTCCCGTCGTCCCCGTCGACTGAGCGGTCAAAAAGGCGTGTTTCACCTGACCCAAAATTTGTGTTTCCCCGATCACAAGAGAATCGAGGCCGCAAACTACATGGTAGAGATGCCGCACCGCTTCCTGATTCGCTTTTACATAAAGATGGTCGGCAAACTCCTGGCGGGGAATGCGAAACCAGCTTTCCAGAAAGGTTTTGGTATAATAATCTCCTGTATGCAATTGATCACAGACCACATAAAGTTCCATGCGGTTACACGTGCTGACGATCACGCATTCCATGATGCTTTTCATATCACGTAAACTTCTCAAGGCAAGTTCAAGTCGGTCTTCAGCAAAAGAAAATCGTTCACGCAGTTCAACTGGTGCTGTTTTATGGTTTAATCCGACTGTTAAAATATGCAACTTCGTTTCACCTCGAATCCCGGAACAGCCTTCCTCTTGACTCGGCAATCCGGGCAAAAGTGAATAAAATTCAATATCCATTATATCACAGAGATTTCAAATCCCAAGTTTCGCCCTGTGAACACATTTTGAAGCCCAGATTGTGTATAATAATAATAATAATAAGAAATAGCAGAAGTTTGCGAAAATCCCTTTTGTTTACCGGTTCGACACCACCTTCCGGTTACTGAGACCACTTTGAGAGGTGACGCCCATGAACCGCTTGACTCGATCGTTTGGTTTCGTGTTGGCGCTCGTCATCGTTCTCCTTTTAACCGCTTGCTCTTCCTCCTCTTCCCGGTCCGGACTGCGGCAAATCCGACTGGTGGAAGTCACCCATTCACTCTTCTATGCTCCTCAATATGTTGCCTTGGAAAAAGGTTTTTTCAAGGAACAAGGCCTGGACATTCAGCTGTCCAATGGCAACGGGGGCGATAAAACCATGACAACACTGGTCGCAGGCCAATCCGATATCGTCCTGGTCGGAGCTGAAGCGGCCATTTATGTGACAGCCCGGTCCTCTGCACATCCGATCACCGCCTTCGCACAATTGACCCAAACGGACGGTTCCTTTCTCGTTTCCCGCCAGCCGATTCCCCACTTTGACTGGTCGATGCTCAAGGGTAAATCCCTGCTCGGGCAGCGGCGCGGAGGAATGCCGGAAATGATCAGTGAATACGTACAACGGAAACACGGTCTCACCCCGCACAAAGATGTCCAAATCATCCAGAATGTCGATTATCAGAATCTGGCAAACGCCTTTGTCGCCGGAACCGGCGATTTCGTTCAACTGTTTGAACCAATGGCCTCCAAAATCGAAAAAGAAAAAAAGGCTACATCGTTGCCTCCTTCGGCAAGGACAGCGGCCATGTTCCCTATACCTGCTACATGACCAATCAATCCTATATCAAACAGAACCCTGACATAATCCGGCGTTTTACCCGCGCCGTCCAAAAAGGACAAGACTGGGTCGCCACCCATACCCCCGGGGAAATTGCCGACGTGATCGCCCCGCAATTCCCCGACACCGACCGCGACATTCTGGTGCGCGTCATTCAGCGCTACAAAGAGCAGGATTCCTATGCCAAAAACACCATCATCGATGAAGAAGAGTATAACCGCTTATTGACGGTCATGTCCCAAGCAGGCGAACTTCCGGCTAAAATCCCCTATCAAAAGCTGGTGGACACTTCCTTTGCCAAAGAGGTTTCAACCAAACAAAAACAATAAAAAGGGGGGATCGAAGATGAATTCGCCACCGGCTGTGCAGATTGAAAATTTAACCCATGCCTATTTTACGAAAAAAGAAGAAGTGACGGCGATCCGTTCCGTTTCCTTTTCAGTGGATGAAGGCGAATTTGTCGCTCTCGTCGGCCCCAGCGGTTGCGGAAAAAGCACCATCCTTTCACTGATCGCCGGGATCTTCCCCGCGACCAAAGGCATAATCCGACTGTTCGGCAAAAAAATTGACGGCCCTTCTTTTCGCACCAGCTACATGTTGCAAAAAGACGGACTGCTCGAGTGGAGAACTGTGGAACAAAATATGCTGTTCGGACTGCAAATTCAGGGTCAGGCCACCCCGGACAAAATCGCCAAGGCGAGGGATCTGCTGGAAAAAATGGGGCTAAAGCATGTCAGTCATCACTATCCGTCCCAATTATCCGGCGGAATGAGACAACGTGTCGCTCTGGTGCGAACCTTGGCCGTCGAACCAGATATATTATTGCTGGATGAACCTTTTTCCGCGTTGGATATCCAAAACAAAATCCTGCTCGAAGATCTGCTCGCCCGGGCGTTAAAGGAAGAAAACAAAACGGCGCTACTCGTCACACACGATCTGGAAGAAGCGATTGCCGTAGGTGACCGGATTCTCGTAATGGGCGGGCAACCGGGCGAGATCCGGCACCAGATCCATGTCCCCGAAGAACTGAGAAGTTTGCCGCCGCTCAAAGCGCGCAGCCATCCCGCCTTCCGGGTGATCTTTGAAGAACTTTGGAGGGAAGTGGAAAAACCGTGAAATGGATAAAAAAAGGCGAAGCCAGTCCGGAACACGCCGCCTATCTTCGTCGCCTCTACATTCGCACTGTCTGGATTTGGCTGATTCGCCTTCTTCTGTTGCTCGGCTTGATCTGGGGATGGGAATGGGGAGCGAACAACGGCTGGATTGATCCTTTCCTCTTCAGCAGTCCGTCCCGCATCTGGGAACAGGCAAACCAGCTGGTCCAGTCCGGTGCGCTTTTTCATCACATCTTTATGACATCGGCGGAAACGATCGCCGGTTTTATCCTGGGCACGGCCAGCGGCGTCGCTCTGGCAACGCTCATCTGGTCCTCTTCTTTCCTGTCCCGCGTGCTCGATCCTTATCTGGTCGTGATCAACAGCATGCCCAAAGTAGCCCTCGGTCCCCTTTTTATCGTGACAATGGGAGCCGGGTTTCCCTCGATTCTCGCCATGGCGATCGCCATCACGATCATCATCACCACTTTGGTAATCCATACCAGCTTTCAGAGCGTCGATGAGAGCTATCTGATCCTGGCGCGGTCTTTTGGCGCCACTCGCGCTCAGATTTTCCGCACCATTATCTTCCCCGCCAGTATACCGGACATCATCGCCGCTTTAAAAGTAAATGTCGGCTTGTCCTGGGTCGGCGTCATCGTCGGTGAATTTCTGGTCTCCAAAGAAGGACTGGGTTATTTGATTATCTACGGCTTTCAGGTATTCAATCTCAATTTGGTCATGCTGAGCCTTGTGATCGTGGCGATTATTGCGACGATTATGTACCAGCTGATCGCCTGGGTCGAGCAAAAATGGGGACGCCGCCACAGCTGATCCGTTTAAACATTGTCGCTCCATTTTATGCAAATTGTGTTAAGATTAAAAAGGAAAAATCTACTTCTTTCATTCAAGGAGCGAACAACTGATGAAAGTGAAGCTGACCGGACTTATCCTCATTCTTGCAGGGATATTGCTCATGTTGATCAAATCGGATCTGGCTTCGATCACATCTCTTCTCACCTGGCCTTTTATTCTCTTTTTGCTCGGCGCCATTCTCATGTTTTTTGCTTTGTCCAAGCGAAATCATGTTCTTACCCTGTGGACCGGCCTGATCACCGCTCTGGGCCTCTCCATCTGGGGAATAAAATATGTCGACGGATGGCCTAAACATTGGAGCCTGTTGCTTGTGTTATTTGGGATTGCGGTACTGTTTTCCTTCTCCATTTCCAAAAACCACATTACGGGCATTGTCGGGGGCATTATGGTGATTACCGGGATTTTTGCCTATCCTGGCATTGCCAATCTTCCGGTCATCTCACCCATCACCTCGATTCTGCACGGAATCTGGCCGGTTTTTGTCGTTATTCTCGGCTTGTTCCTTGTCACCAGAAAATAATTGGGGCATAGTATATAGATACTAGATACTCAAAAATTCTCATCGGAGCGAAGCAAATGATATCCATACGAACACCGGAAGAAATTGCACTCATGCACAAAGCAGGCAAACTTCTTGCTGCCTGCCACCGGGAACTGCGCAAGCGGATCCGTCCGGGGGTGACCACCTGGGAGATCGACCAATGGGTGGAAAATTACTTGATGCAGCATGGAGCCACTCCCGAACAAAAAGACTATATGGGTTACCCATACGCTACCTGCGCCTCGGTCAATGATGAGGTGTGCCACGGATTTCCGCGCAAAACCCCGCTTGCTGAAGGAGATATCGTCACCATCGACTTGGTCGTCAACTTAAATGGCTGGCTGGCCGATTCAGCATGGTCCTATGCTGTCGGAAAAATCTCCCCTGAGGCGCAGAGGCTGTTAAAGGCAACAAAAGAAGCGCTTTACCGTGGAATTGCCAAAGCGCGTTCAGGCAATCGCATCGGCGACATTTCCCACGCGATTCAGACATATGCCGAATCTCAGGGACTTTCCGTGGTGCGCCCTTTCATCGGCCACGGAATCGGCAAACATATACACGAAGAACCCGAAGTTCCCCATTACGGCCCTCCCGGACAAGGACCGCTCATTCAGGAAGGCATGGTGTTCACGATCGAGCCGATGCTGAACCTCGGTTCCCATCATGTCAGGCTGATGCCGGACGGCTGGACGGCCAAAACGGTGGATGGCAGCCTGTCCGCACAATATGAACACACCATTGCCATCATGCCGGAAGGCCCCCTCATCTTAACCGCACAAGACGAGTAAAAGCCCGGATCACCGGGCTTTTACTCGTTATTGCTCTTTGTCTCAGCGATCCCCTGCCAGCCACTCAATCGTATTTACAGCCAGGATGGAATCGTCATAATCGTACCAGTTCGGGTGTAAGCTGTCACCGGGATTCCCTGTGCCATCATCATACAAGGAGGAGTCACCAAGAGCCGCAAAACGGCCATTGCCATAGGAACCGTGGATATGAAACGGATCAGCGTTCAGATAGATATCTTTTACGATGCTGCTGTTGCTTGTCCCGACTTTGATTGTCGTACCACCCCAGCACCCGACTGCAGAGACGCCGGAAGTGACGGGAGAATTGCGTATATCGGTAATGGGATCCTTTGACAGCGAAGCATAGTTAAATGTGAAACCGAGCGTATTGACAAAGCTGTTGTAGATATCGACCGAATCGACACCGTCATTGTTCCGGTCGGAGTTATTGTGATCGGCGATGAAGTAGACCCCGCCTCCGTTTTGGATAAAACGGATGATGGCCGATTTTTCTGATGAACTGAAGTTTATATTCGGCTCCGGCAAAACCAATACATCATACTGGCTGAGCAAGGTATCCGTCAGTGAGGAAGCGGTTGAGGCCACGGTATAACCATCGCTCCGCAAGGCATCCGCCAATTCCGAATAGGCCCCGTTAATGGTCCAATCCGCATTTCCCGCCGTTTCACCATGCCCTTGATCAAACAGAATTTTCCCGGTGTAGGCTTGGGCCGATCCATGCATGACCAAAAAAGAGAATAAAACCGCAAGAGCCATCATCGCCAAGGATCTTGCCAGCCTCATTGTTCCAAACATTTTGATGCTCCCTTCTTGTTGTCTAAACCGAATTAAATTATACAAATATACAAATATTTTTCGACAAAAAAAGGCTGTTGACCTTCTTTGCCAACAGCCTTTTCGTTCACTTCACCTCAAAGGAAGTGATTAAATTCTTCTTCTCTTCAAACCGTTCCAGCGCCAGTTCAATCAAGCGGGAAATCAGTTCACTGTAGCTGATGCCGGAATGCTCCCACAGCTTGGCATACATGCTGAAAGGGGTGAAACCGGGCATAGTGTTGATTTCGTTGATTAATACTTCTCCGTTATCTTTGCGGATGAAGAAATCAACTCGTGCCAACCCGCTGCAATCAATCGCCCTGAAAGCACGGATGGCCAAATCGCGAAGCTTTTCGGCAACCTCCCCGGGCAAATCGGCGGGAATGCGCATCACCGATTTCCCGTCCACATATTTTGCCCGGTAATCATAAAATTCATTGGAAGAGACGATTTCCCCCGGAACCGAGGCTTTCGGCTCGTCATTTCCCAACACGGCCACTTCCACTTCATGGGCAGGGATAAACTCTTCCACAATGATTTTTCGGTCAAATTGTCCGGCCAGTTCAACAGCCTCAATCAGTTCATCCCGTTTTTTCACCTTGGAAATGCCGACACTGGAACCGAGGTTTGCCGGTTTCACAAAACAGGGGTACCCCAGTTCTTCTTCGATTTTCGCGATCCATTCCTCTTTCCGCTTTGACCATCCGGATTTCAGGAAGGCCAGATATTTGGCTTGGGGAAGACCTTCGACGGCAAACACTTTTTTGGAAAATTCCTTATCCATCCCGACGGCGGAGGCAAGCACACCTGCACCAACATACGGGATTTGGGCGATTTCCATCATCCCCTGAATCGTTCCATCCTCTCCAAATGTACCGTGAAGAACCGGAAAAACCACATCAATTTTTCCCGGGCCGAAAAAGTCGAGGTCAGTCCCGGCATCTTCAACCACCTGTGGAAGGTTGCTGCCGATCTGTTCAATTTTTTCCGGCTCCAATTTTCCCTGCAACATGGGAAGAGACTTTTTTCCCGGATTAAAATGGCCTTCCCGGGTGATTCCAATGGGGATCACCTCATATTTTTCCGGATCGATGGCTTTAATCACCGATGCGGCAGAAGACAAAGAGACGTCATGCTCTCCTGATTTTCCCCCAAACAGTACGGCCACACGGATTTTCTTTCCCATCCACTCCCACCCTTTCCTGTGCACAGCATCCTGTTATCATGAGCCTTCGCTGTTTCCTGTGCATTTCTCTATTTCTTTCCATAACTGTTCTTTACCATATGCAGTTTCGGATGAAAACAGAAGCAACGGGTCGCCCTGATGCAACTCCAGTCCTTCTCTCACTGCTTTTAAATGCTTTTGCCATTTTCCTCTGGAAATTTTATCTGCTTTGGTGGCCACAACGATAACCGGAATGCCAAAATGCTTCAAATATTGATACATATTCTGATCATCTGCTGTCGGCGGATGACGCAAATCGACCACCTGAATCACGCCTTTTAAGGTTTCGCGCCCCGTCAGGTAGGTCTCCATCATTTTTCCCCACGACTGGCGAACGCTTTTCGGCACCCGGGCAAAGCCGTATCCCGGTACATCGGCAAAGTACAATTGATCATTAATGCGATAAAAATTGATCGTTTGCGTCTTTCCCGGTTTGGAACTGGTACGCGCCAGATTTTTTCGTTGGATCAAACAATTGATCAACGAAGATTTTCCCACATTGGAACGCCCGGCCAGAGCGATTTCCGGCAGGGCGTCTTCGGGATATTGCGCCGGTTTGACGGCGCTGATCACAAACTCAGCTTTTTTTACCAGCATAAGGATCCCTCACTAACGCCAACTTCAGCACTTCATCCATGTGACTGACCGTCGTGAATTTGAGGTCCTTGCGGACACTTTTTGGTATATCTTGCAGATCTTTTTCATTATCCTGCGGACAAATCACATGTTTGATGCCGGCGCGGTGAGCACTTAATGATTTTTCTTTTAAGCCGCCAATGGGGAGAACCCTTCCCCGCAGGGTAATCTCTCCCGTCATCGCCACATCGCGCGAAACGGGGATGCCCGTCAAAGCAGAGACCAATGCGGTAGCCATCGTGATGCCGGCGGAAGGGCCGTCTTTAGGAATCGCGCCTTCAGGGATATGGATATGAATATCATTTTTTTCATGGAATTCCGGGTCGATTCCGAGCTCTTCAGCTCTGCTCCGGATAAAGCTGAACGCCGCCTGTGCGGATTCCTTCATCACATCGCCCAGCTGACCGGTCAAAGTCAGCTTTCCTTTTCCCGGGAAAAGGGTCACCTCGACAGACAAGGTGTCACCTCCCGCTTCCGTCCAGGCCAATCCGGTAACCACACCGACCTGATCCGTTTCTTCCGCCCGGCCGTAGCGAAATTTTTCCGGTCCCAGGTAGGACTCGATATTTCGCGCTGTCACGACCACTTTCTTCTTCTCGCCAGCGACGATGTGCTTCGCTGCTTTGCGGCAAAGCGTTCCGATGGCCCGTTCGAGATTGCGGACACCGGCTTCTCTCGTATAGTTACGGATCAGTTTTAATACGGCGCCGGACTGGATTTGCAACTGTTCTTTGGATAAACCATGTTCCTCCAGTTGTTTCGGAAGCAAGTATTTTTTCGCGATCTCTTCCTTTTCGATTTCGGTATAGCCGGAGATATACAGCACCTCCATCCGGTCCAGCAGCGGACGGGGGATGTTATGAATCGCATTGGCCGTCGTAATAAACATCACTTTGGATAGATCAAACGGAATTTCGATATAATGATCGCTAAATGTATGGTTTTGATTGGGATCGAGCACTTCCAAAAGGGCTGCCGAAGGATCTCCGCGAAAATCCATCGACATTTTGTCGATTTCATCGAGCAAAAAAACGGGGTTGCTGCTTCCTGCCTGTTTCATTCCCTGAATGATCCGGCCCGGCATTGCACCGACATAGGTACGGCGATGCCCCCGAATCTCCGCTTCATCGCGCACTCCTCCGAGAGAAATGCGAACGAAATTCCTGTTCAGCGCCCGGGCAATCGACCGGGCCAGCGAGGTTTTTCCCACACCGGGAGGTCCGGCCAGACAGAGAATCGGCCCCTTCAATTTTTTCACCATCTGTTGAACCGCCAAATACTCCAATACCCGCTCTTTTACCTTTTCCAGACCGTAATGATCTTCGTCCAGGATTCTTTCCGCCTTGTCCAGGCTCAGATCATCCACTGTCTCTTTTTGCCAGGGCAAATCCAGCAACCAATCGATATAATTGCGAACCACACCGCCTTCTGCTGAGTTGGTCGGAATTTTTTCCAGGCGGTCGATTTCCTTTTCGATCTTCTCTTTTACTGAGTCGTCTGCTTTCAATTCGGCCAGTTTCTCGCGAAGTTCCTCCACTTCGCCGGTGCGTCCTTCTTTTTCTCCGAGTTCCTTTTGAATGGCCTTCATCTGTTCACGCAAGTAATACTCTTTTTGCGTTTTTTCCATCTGTTTTTTGACACGGGAACTGATTTTTTTCTCCAGTTCCAGCACTTCTTTTTCGTTGTGGATGATGGAAAGAAGCTTTTCCAACCTGGCCTGGATGTTCGTCTCCTCCAGAATCGTCTGCTTATCGGCAATCTTGAGAGGAAGATGGGAAGTGATCACATCAGCCAGGCGGCCGGGTTCCTCGATATCGACGACAACGGAATAGATCTCCGGCGAGAGCTTTTTGGACAAACGAAGGTATTGTTCAAAATGGTCCAATACCGCGCGCATCAGCGCTTTGATATCCTGTCCGCCCTCATCCTCACCTTCAAGCTCGAGGTAGCGAACAATGTAACACTCATCATCGCCGACAAATTCTTCGATACGCGCCCGCTTTAAGCCTTCGACGAGCACGCGAATCGTTCCGTTGGGAAGTTTAAGCATTTGGCGAACTTTTGCAACCGTTCCTATTTGATATATATCTTCTGGGGTTGGCTCTTCTATATGAACTTCTTTTTGCGTCGCGAGCAATATGAGATTATGATCGTCCACCATCGCCTTTTCCAAAGCCCGAACCGAACGTTCCCTTCCTACATCCAAATGCAATACCATAGTAGGGAAAACGATAAGTCCCCGTAACGGGAGTAAAGGCAATGTACGTTCCTCTTCTTTTACAGCCATATATGCACCTCCGTTGCTGTCAACAAGGAACTGATTGCAGCTTTGTTCGATTTTATCCTATTCGTTTTCTTTTGTCTATGACATCCTGCTCATGCCGGATTCCCTCAAGATCGGCAGGGAAACAGGGCAAAAGGTGACTCCGTCATCAGTTCCTTTTTATACAGGCGCAGACGTAGGAGTAAACAGGCTTGATGTTTCTCCCATACTCTCTTCCTCACCCGCGTCTGTCACTTCTGTCTCCTCTTTCTGAACGCAAGCCAACTTCAATACCGACTCAATGCGTTCGACAGGAATCACTTCAATCCCTTCCATCTTCTTAAAGATGGCCTGCATATTTTCCGCCGGGATCAGCACCCGTTTCGCCCCGGCTTGTTTGGCCGCTTCCACCTTGGCAATAATTCCGCCGACCGGTTTCACATATCCGTGAATGCTGAGTTCACCGGTCATCGCTAATTGATTGTCAACGGGGACTCCTTTGATCGCGGAATAAATCGCGGTCGCCATGGTAATCCCCGCAGACGGCCCGTCCAATGGGATTCCACCCGGAAAATTGATATGCAAATGATAATCTTCCGGACGTACGCCTGTGGTCCGCAACACAGTGATCACATTTTCCACCGACCCGCGAGCCATGCTTTTGCGACGCAATGTCCGCTGCTGGCTGGACATTTCCTCTTCTTCCACAACACCCGTGATTCGAATCGTTCCTTTCCCGGGAGATGCGGGAGAAGCTGAAACCTCAATTTCCAAAACCGTGCCCAGATGCGGGCCGTACACGGCCAGTCCCGTTGCCAGCCCCACTTGGGCGGTCGGAGGCATTTTTTGATTTGGACGGGGGTTCAGCTGGCTGCTGTTCACCACCCATTCCACATCATCCGCTTCCACCCGCGAACGGTTTTCCGACATGGCAAGTCCCACTGAGGTTTGCACAATGTTCACCGCATCCCGGCCATTCATCGCATATTTGGTGATAACGGAAATCGCTTCGGGTGTATAACCAAACCGGATGCGCTCGAGCGCCTGGGTGGCGATTTTTTCGATTTCCGTCGCCAGAAGCGGCCGGAAAAATATTTCCATGCAACGGGAACGAATCGCCGGCGGAATTTCTTCCGGTGTGCGGGTTGTCGCCCCGATCAGGCGGAAATCGGCCGGCAATCCGTTTTGAAAAATATCATGGATGTGGGTGGGGGTATTACTGTCTTCCGAACTGTAATACGCGCTTTCCAAAAACACTTTCCGGTCTTCCAACACTTTGAGCAGCTTGTTCATCTGAATGGGATGCAGCTCCCCGATTTCGTCAATAAACAGAATGCCGCCATGCGCTTTGGTTACGGCTCCGGGTTTGGGCTGGGGAATACCGGCCATCCCCATCGCCCCCGCTCCCTGGTAAATCGGATCGTGCACGGAACCGATCAGGGGATCGGCGATGCCCCGTTCATCGAACCTGGCGGTGGTGGCATCGATCTCAATAAATTTGGAGTCGCTGTTAAACGGCGATACGCTGCTTTTTTTCGCCTCCTCCAAGATCACCCGGGCGGCCGCTGTCTTTCCCACTCCCGGCGGGCCGTAAATCAATACATGCTGGGGATTCGGGCCGCACAGTGCTGCTTTTAAGGCGCGAATTCCTTCCTCCTGTCCGATGATCTCGTCCACTTTTGCCGGACGTGTCTTTTCGGCAAGAGGCTCAGACAAAGAAATCTGGCGCATGGACTTTAACTTTTCCATTTCTTTGCGTGCTTCTTTATCCAATGCACTTCGATTGGTTTGTTGGCTTTTTAAGAGGTTCCAAAAATAAATGCCGATAATGATGGAAAAGAAAACCTGTAAAAACATGAGTAATGCAGTCCAACTCATCTAGCCCATCCCTTTCCTGTTCCTGCAAAGTCCAATACTTTATCTTGTATTATGACCGTCAGGAAAGGGGGATAATCATCCGTTCGGGCCAAGCCAAAATGAACCAGCGGCTTTATCTTTTTTTCATATACATATCAAAAGCCCAATACAACATCGGAATAACCGGATAATCCCATTCTCCGACCAATTCACAAGCTTCCCCGCCGAAACCCAACTTGAAATGCAATAATTCAAACAAGGGGTTATTTTCATCCAAAACGGTGCTGATTCCACGGAAATCAAAGAGGCGATCCCCCTGCTGATAAGCATCCTGAATCATCTTCCAGCGCAGATAAACACTGGCCGGATCCGCGAGCGATTCGCCGTGACGGGCATTATAGAGGTCCCAAGTGTGCCCGTTTACCCTGACCGCGAGGGAGGCACTCAAGATTCTCTCACCCAAGCGGGCCAAGTACAGGCGCACGCGGTAAGGATTCTCCATAATCAGGGTTTCAAACATTCTTTCGAAATAGGAAAGACCCCGCACCTGAGATTTTTCCCGCTCTGCTGTGATTCGCAGCAAATGGTGAAATTGCGGCAAATCCTCTTCGGTTCCCAGGTAAACATGAATTCCTTCCTGTTCCGCTTGATGAATCTTGTTTTGCCATGCGGGATAAAATCCGGAATAGACTTGTTCCAAGGATTTTCCCCTCATGTTTAAACGAAAGACAAATTGCGGCTGAACCGTATCAAAACTGTCCTGTCCTTCATTTTTTCTCCAGCCGAGTTCGGCCAATTCCTGCTGTACATATTCCACATCATTAAAGATCTGATCAGGTCGAATATCGGTCAATTTTCGGTTTTTTAATCCATGTGACTGAAACTCCTGAATCGCTTGCATGATCGTTTGGCTGGACCACTTCTTTCGCACGAGCGGCGGGTCCATCTTCACAGTAAAAACATGGCGCTGTTTTAAATGGCTGAGAAGAGGCTCAAACCATTCGCTCAATTTGCGATTGGAGAACCAATCGATCATCGGTCCCCGCGGTATGTATGCCAAATATTTGTTTAATCCCGGCACTTTCCGATAAAGGACAAGCGCTCCGCCAACCATCTGTCCGTCCCCGGTAAACCATCCCAACAACTCGCTGGCCCATTTCCATTCTGCCTTCAAATCGGCCCATGAGGGATATTGCAGAAAGTTTCTATAAGGCTCTGTCTCCACAAAATTTAAATAATGGTCTCGATCAATAACCGATACTTGTAGCATGCAAAATTCCACCTCTTTGTTAACCGAAAGAGCAGCTCTGCCGCTTTGCCGGAGAACTGCTCATGATTTGACCTGAAACCACTACATTTTAACATACCATGAACGAAAGAAAAAAGCATCCGCCCAATCCCGGCAGATGCCAACAATTTCGTTACGCCGTCTCTTCTTTTTTGCTGTTGATGACGCGGCCTTCCTTTGTCATCAATTTGGGCGGCACACCATGCAAGACGGTATCTTTGGTAATTTGGCACTGAAGAACATCTTCGCGGGAAGGAAGCTCAAACATGACATCAAGCATAATGGTCTCGATGATGGCCCGCAATCCGCGCGCACCTGTTTTCCTTTTGATCGCTTCCTGAGCGATTGCTTCCAGCGCTTCCGTCTCAAATTTCAACTCGACGTTGTCCATTTCGAGAAGTTTTTGGTACTGTTTCACAAGCGCGTTTTTCGGTTCGGTCAAAATGCGAACCAACGCCGTCTCATCAAGCGGTTCCAGTGCGGAGATCACCGGCAGCCGTCCGACGAACTCCGGAATCAAACCGAACTTCAGCAAGTCTTCAGGCAATACCAATTTCAAGAATTCGCCCGGTTTCATGTTGACGCTCTGATGATCCATGCCAAAGCCGATTACCTTTTTGCCGATCCGGCGCTTGATGATCGTTTCCAGACCATCAAATGCTCCGCCACAGATAAACAAAATGTTGCTGGTGTCGATTTGGATAAATTCCTGATGCGGATGTTTGCGCCCGCCTTGCGGGGGAACGCTGGCCACCGTGCCTTCCAGAATTTTGAGCAGAGCCTGTTGAACTCCTTCGCCGGAAACGTCACGGGTGATTGACGGATTCTCCGACTTGCGGGCCACTTTGTCAATCTCGTCGATGTAGATGATCCCGCGCTCCGCTTTTTCGATGTCATAGTCGGCAGCTTGGATCAGCTTGAGCAGGATATTCTCCACATCTTCACCGACATAACCCGCTTCGGTAAGCGAAGTGGCATCGGCAATCGCAAACGGAACATTCAAGATGCGGGCAAGGGTTTGCGCCAACAGAGTTTTCCCGCTCCCCGTCGGACCGACCATCAGGATGTTGCTTTTGGAAAGTTCCACATCATCGGCCTTCTGAGAAGAGTTAATCCGTTTGTAATGATTGTAAACGGCTACGGAAAGCGCCTTTTTGGCCTTATCCTGCCCGATCACATACTGATCGAGAATGTTGCAGATTTCTTGTGGCTTGGGCAGATTTTGCAGATCGATTTCCTCTTCGTTGCCCAATTCTTCCTCCACGATCTCATTGCACAGTTCAATACATTCATCGCAGATATATACACCCGGACCGGCGACCAATTTTCTCACCTGGTCCTGAGATTTTCCGCAAAACGAGCATTTTAGTTGTCCTCTTTCTTCGTTAAATTTGAACAACTCTCTCACCCCTTTCCACTGGTCGTCATCACCTTGTCGACAATCCCGTACTCCTTTGCTTGCTGTGCGGTCATGAAGAAATCGCGATCGGTATCCCGGGCGATCTTTTCCAGTGGTTGTCCTGTGCGCTCCGCCAAAATACGGTTGATCTGATCTTTGGTCCGCAAAATCCAGTCAGCGTGGATTTTTATGTCCGATGCCTGCCCGCGCGCACCACCCAGCGGCTGGTGAATCATCACTTCGCTGTTGGGCAGGGCAAAACGTTTCCCTTTCGTACCGGCGGCGAGAAGAAAAGCGCCCATGCTGGCGGCAAGCCCGACACAAATGGTGGAAACATCGGGGCCGATATGGTTCATCGTGTCAAAAATCGCCATTCCAGCCGTTACAGATCCGCCGGGAGAATTTATGTACAAATGAATGTCTTTCTCTGGGTCTTCCGCACTCAAAAAGAGCATTTGCGCAACTACCAAATTGGCAATGTTGTCGTCAATCGGGCCTCCCAGAAAGATGATCCGGTCTTTCAGCAAACGGGAATAGATATCATATGCCCGTTCTCCACGGTTCGTTTGTTCCACGACCATTGGCACCAAAGGCATCGAAAACACCTCATTTCGGAGCTTCTTATTTTAAAAACAAGGCACGTTTTTCACGTGCCCCGTTTTTTGCTCTCCTATAACCATTATGCCTTATTTTTACTGTTAGATACAAGTAGATCGATCGTTTTCTTCACGCGAAGTTGTTCTTTCACGGAATCAATGACGCCTTGTTGTTCGACGAGTTTGCGAACCTCTTCCAACTCGCGACCCATTTGCTCGGCCATCGTTTTGATTTCCTGTTCGATCTCATCTTCCGTCACTTCGATTTTTTCAGCTGCGGCAATCGCTTCCAGCACGAGGTTGGCACGAACCCGTTTTTCAGCATCTTCCTTGAACTGTTCTTTTAAGGCATCCTGATCCTGTCCGGTGAATTGGGCGTACATTTCCAGATTGAGACCTTGGTACATCAAACGTTGCTCAAAGTCGCGAAGCATATGCTCCACTTCATGGTCAATCATCACTTGCGGAATCTCGATTTCGGCATTTTTGGCCGCCAATTCCACGAGTTCGTTGCGAATGTAATTTTCTTTCTCTTGTTGCGCTTTTTCGTTCAGGTTTTTCTCGATATCGGCTTTCAATTCTGCCAATGTATCAAATTCGCTTACATCCTGTGCGAATTCATCATCCAGTTCCGGAAGGTTAAGGCGTTTGATCTCATGCAGTTTCACTTTGAATACCGCCGGTTTGCCGGCCAGTTCTTTGGCGTGGTAATCTTCCGGGAATGTTACTTCCACATCTTTTTCTTCACCGGGCTTCATGCCGATCAGCTGATCTTCGAAACCGGGGATAAACGTGCCGGAACCCACTTCGAGCGTGTATTTTTCCGCTTTTCCGCCTTCAAAAGCTTCTCCGTCAACAAAGCCTTCGAAATCGATGATCACCCGGTCGCCTTTTTCCACCGCACCGTCTTCAATCGCTTCAAGCTGGCCTTGCTGTTTTTGCATGCGTTCCAGTTCGGCATCCACATCTTCCGGTTTTACGGAGAAGTCTTTTTCTTCGACTTCCAATCCTTTGTATTCACCCAGTTTGACTTCGGGTTTTACCGTAACGGTCGCCTTGAAAATCAAAGATTTCCCTTTTTCCAATTGCTCAATGTCGATTTCCGGACGATCCACCGGCTCGATTCCCGTTTCTTTTACCGCAGCTTCATAAGCTTCCGGGAGCAGGATGTCGAGCGCATCCTGGTAAAGAGCTTCCACACCGAAACGCTTTTCGAAAATGGGACGGGGAACTTTTCCTTTCCGGAATCCTGGCACACTTACTTTTTTCACTACTTTTTTAAATGCCTGATCCAATGCTTCCGCAACTGTTTTTTCATCGGTTTCTACAGTCAAAACACCCTGATTTTTTTCAGTTTTTTCCCAACTTGCCTTCATCAACGGTAACCTCCTGCGTCAATCTATAAATTAAGATGAATCAGTCCGATTCTAAGCTATTCCCGCAATAACCCTTTCATTATAACACAGCGATAACACTTTGCAAGAAAGAGCCCTGCCACAGGAAAAAATCCCGCCCGGGGGACCATGCTTCACTCACTATGTATGAAAGCAACTGCTTCTATGTTAAACCATGCACACCCAGGTGTAAAGCACCAACAACTCCCAAAATCAGATTTATCCCCAGACCCCGAGCATGATCACTCCCAGGGTAATCATGGCCGACCCTGCCATCCACCGCAAACCATGCCGTTCACGGAGAACGAGGATCCCGAGAACCGTGCCGAAAACCGTGCCGATTTCTCTCATCGGGGCCAGTTGTGCCACCTCCGCCAGGGACAAGGCAAACAAAAACAGGAGATATCCTCCCGGAGCCAAGATTCCTCCCAGCAAAATCGTCTTCCGGTTGAAAACCCATTCCTTTTTCAGTTCGTCAGGTCTGATGATCACCGGGGACAGCGCAAGCATATTCCCGACATTCGTCGCCATTATTTAAAAATACAGGTGAAAGATAAGTTAAAGTCAGCTTGTCGACAATGATGTAAGCAGCAATGCAGACACCGACTCCCAAAGACAGCAATATGGCCTTCAGCGGATGATCCGAATTCTTTTTCCCTCCTCTGCCACCGAGGAACATGATCCCAAACAGAATAAACCCCAAACCGATCCAGCTCCCGGCAGAGAGGCTTTCATGCAAAAAAAGAGTACCGATGACGGGGACCAATAAAGGGCTTGTTCCTCTCATAACAGGGTAAGCCAGGGACAAATCCCCGATGGTATAGGTTTTTGCCAGCAATACGACATACAGCCCGTGCAATAACATGGACATCAAAAGAAAGAGATACGCCGTCTTCTGGTCCGGCAAACCGCCGTTGTCCAAAATCGCCCATGGAAAAAAGAGAACGATCGCCACCCACTGACAGTACCACAGAAAAGCATTCTTATTGATACTCTTTTTCGCAAAGAGATTCCACAGAGAATGGACCAAACCGGAACCAAGCACCAACATCGCGGCAATCACCGCCACACGATTCACCCTCATTCAATTTGATTTTATTTTCGGACTATTAAAAATATAACGTTTGCCCAAATCAGCTGAAAGAATGCATCGCAGGCCAGTAACCCGGATCTTTTTGAGTGAAAACCCGGAATGACACCGGCACGAAAAAACGCCTCCCTTAACCGAATCGATCAAGACAGGCGTTTTTAAGCGACATGTTTTGGCGTCCCAGGAGAGATTCGAACTCCCGACCGACGGCTTAGAAGGCCGCTGCTCTATCCAGCTGAGCTACTGGGACACAACTTGTTGATTGCGACAGCAAAATTATCATATACCAAACCAATACATTTCGTCAAGACCCATTTTTTAATTTTTACAGGCAATCAAACCAGTTATTGCAAAAAATCGAAACGAAGTCATTACCGTGAGAGAGGCGGAGCAGGATTTGCCCTGCTCCTCGCTTTTATTCAGTCCAGACGTCCCTTAAAGCCGCGCTGGCGGGTCGGTGTGCCGTCCGTCTTGTAATAAGTGACAGTCAACAGATCTTTTTCTTTTGTGAGCACAGCATAGGTCGGAAAGGGAAAACCGCGCGGAAGGGTAATGCTTCCCGGGTTAATCAGCAATACGTCTCCCACCTTTTCGCAAAAGGGAAAGTGAGAATGACCAAAACAGGCGATCTGCGCTCCAAGCTCTTGTGCCCGGTAGCGAACAGGCAGCGGAGTGGTTTTCACCTGATAACGATGCCCGTGTGTCACAAAAAACGTGAGGCTGTCCCGCTTCCAGATCTGTTCCATGGGAACCTGTTCCCAATCGCAATTTCCACGAACCACGGTTAACGAGCAAGCGGGCAACTGTTTCTCGTCTGTGCAAAAATCGCCGCAATGGATCACATGATCCGCCTTGACGCGCTCCACAATCTGATTCAGCAATTTTCCTTTCCCGTGGGAGTCGCTGACAATGAGGACTTTCATCCGGACATCAACCTCCTGTCGGCAATGTTCATGAAAAAAGATAACGCTCTTTCAATAAGGCGATCAATTTTTCAGTCGCCCTGGCCCTGTGGCTGAATGCAAATTTCTCTTCATTTGTCAGTTCCGCCATCGTTTTCCCTTTTTCGGGGAAGTAAAACAGAGGATCATAACCGAAACCCCATTCTCCGCGCGGTTGGTCTGTGATTATTCCCCGGCATTCCCCGCGGACCACTTCGGTCTTTTCTCCCGGAATGGCCAGGGCCATCGCGCAGACATAAAACCCTTCTCTTCGCTCGGGCGGTATGGCTTGGATCTTGCCCAGGAGCTTGAGGTTGTTCTGTTCATCCGTCGCTCCCGGTCCGGAGTAACGTGCCGAGTAAACACCCGGCTCCCCTCCCAAGGCGGGAACGACCAGCCCGGAATCATCGGACACTACCGGAATATTTAACATTCGGGATATGGTCTCCGCTTTTTTGATCGCGTTTCCTTCAAACGTGTCGCAATCTTCCACAATCTCCGGCATATCAGGATAATCGGCCAAACCTTTAACCTCAAGCCCGAGATGTTTGGCAAACAGTTCGGCAAATTGTTTCAGCTTATTTTTATTTCCGGTGGCGATGGTAATGTGAGGATAAACCCAGCGTTTTTTCATGTTGTTTCCTCCCGCATCAAACATGGAAATGCCCATGAACGGGTTCGTCATGGGCAAGCGGCAGTTGCTGTACGCCATTTTTACGCTTTTTCCGAAGCCTCTTTTTTGACTTGGGCTGCTCCGACCAGCTCGGCATCTTCTCCCAAAATCTCTTTTTGCAGGCGGATCAGTTCCGACGTTCCTTTTTGGCCGAGGGAGAGCAATTCGGCAAGCTGCTCGGCGGAAAACGGCGTTTCTTCACCTGTTCCCTGAATTTCCACATACTGACCGGAGCCCGTCATCACGATATTCATATCGACAATCGCAGACGAATCTTCCTCATAGCACAAGTCGAGGCAGGCATGTTCCCCGATCACGCCGACGCTTGTAGCAGCCAAAAAGTCTTTGACCGGCAGGGATTTCAACGTCCCGTTTCTCACCAGCGGGGCAAGGGCCGAAACCATGGCGACAAAAGCGCCGGTGATCGAAGCAGTCCGCGTCCCTCCATCGGCTTGAATCACATCGCAATCCAGCCACAACGTCCGTTCGCCGAGTGCTTCCAGATCGACGACCGAACGAAGAGCGCGCCCGATTAAACGTTGAATCTCCATCGTGCGCCCGCTCAATTTCCCCTTGCTCGCTTCACGAATGGTCCGTGTTTGCGTCGCGCGGGGCAACATCGAATACTCGGCCGTGATCCAGCCCTTGCCGGAGTTTCGCAAAAACGGGGGAACCCGGTCTTCCAAAGTGGCAGTACAAATGACGCGCGTGTCCCCCACAGTTATGTAAACAGAACCTTCCGCTGTTTTAATAAAATCTTTTTCCATCGATACTTTTCTCAATTCATCATATGCGCGACCATCTACTCTCAATGATGTCACCCTCCTGTGCCAAGTCCCTTAAGTATAGCATACCCTTGGTTCAATTTCCGAATAAAGAAAAGAAAAAAGGATGATTACGTGATCATCCCGGAGTTGCCCGCAAACGAACCGTCAAGAGATGAATTGCATCCGTCCCTCAACACTTATCGTTTGCCGTTTTTTCTTTTTTAAAGTGACTGAGGGTTTACGAATTTCGGACGTGTGACCGGCTGATCAAGCAAATCTTTTTCACCGGCCGCCATGATGTTTTGCTTTCCGTTTACACTCAGTTTTACCTTTTTATAACCGGTATTTTCCGTTAATGAAAGAACAATGGTTTGCAGCGCGTCTTTAGAAGCCGACCGGTTCCCATATTCGAGCAATTGCTCGCCAAAATCGGCAAAGACCGTGTCCCCTTTTACCTGTATTTTGTTTACCTCGGTATCGGAGTCCAAAGCTCCGCTCAAATCGGCATCCTGCCGCGGTCCCTTGATCAGTTCTTTGATGGTGACCTCCGCTGCATTTGACGTCTCATTGACCATTCTTGTGACCGGGACGTAATAAACCTTGTTATCAGGGGTTTGGCCGAGGAAATAAAGGGTGACCGGCATGCTTCGATTCATCTCGGTTCCTTCCGCCACTTCCAGATTGATCCCCAGATTTTCCCTGGTCAATCCCTGGGCCGGTGTCTTTTTCTTCGGCATTACCGCGATGGGTTTGCCCTCGACCCAGATATTTACTTCTTTTACTTGCGGAAAACCGGTCAACGTCCAAGTAACCGCCTCCAACATTTTTTCTTCCTGACCGGGATCATAGTTTAAAAACTCTTTGGAAAAATCGACGGTCGCCGTTCCATCCTGGATATTTAATCCTTTCAGCTGTGTCCCCTTTGGCAGGATCGGGGAAAAACCGTCCGGGATCATCGATTCCCCGGCCCCTCCCTTGACCATGAGGCTCAAGGCATCCCGGGCGATCGCCCTCCCCTTCGATAAAGGAATATTTAAGGCATAAGGGACGACATAACCGGAATCAGATAAAAAATAGAGTTCGGTCTTGCTCGTTTCCTTCGGGCTTTCCGCTTGTTTTGCCGCAACGGGGTTCGCGTTTGCGGGCGGAGGGTCGATCGGCCTGGATGTGTGTTTTTCCGGTCCGAACGTGCAACCGGTAACGGCCAGCGGCAACAGCAACAAGACGACGGATGCGCGAAACATCTTGTTCAACATGCAAATCCCTCCAAGGACAAGTCATCTACTATCATGTATACGAGCATTGGAGGGATTTAGCACATCTTTTTTGTCATTCTCTTCCGGGTGTGTGATGGTATTACGGGTTGGCCACCGGTACCAGTTCCGCCGTTTCCACCGGAACCGGAAAACCGAACCAACCCGCGGCGATTTCAGCAAATGTCTCCGGCGACCCGGTGGTAAAAAAACGATGGGAAGGATGTTCCCTCTCCGACAACAACTGCTGATGGTGCAATATGGTGCTCAGCTCCGCGGCAGTCTCTTCCGCCGAACTGATGATTTCCACCTGATCCCCCATCACTTTGCCAATCGCATCGGTCAATAAGGGATAATGCGTACATCCCAAGATCAAGGTGTCAATCCCCGTTCCTTTGAGGGGCTTCAAAGATTCACCGACAATCTGTTCCGCCATTTCAGATTGGTGCAACCCGCTTTCCACCAGCGGAGCCAGGGTTGGACAGGCCAAACTGTGAACCTCCAAACCCGGGTGAATCCGTTTCAGGGTCTGTTCGTAAGCGCCGCTTTGAATCGTCCCCTGGGTTCCGATCACTCCGATTCGCCCCGTCTTGGTCGCTTTGATGGCCGCGCGCGCTCCCGGTTCGATCACCCCCAGCACGGGAAGGCTCACATGTTGTTTAACCATCCGCAATGCCGCGGCGGTCGCCGTATTGCAGGCGATTAAGATTGCTTTCAGCGGAAACTGCAGCAAAAATTGGATGATTTCCATGGTGAACTGGCGCACTTCGTCCTCCGAACGCGGGCCATAAGGACAACGCTTCGTATCCCCGAGGTAATAAACCGTTTCTCTGGGCAACTGGCGCATCACTTTCCGGGCCACGGTCAATCCGCCCACACCCGAATCCAGAATCCCGATTACCCGCCCCTCTGTCTCTCGGCTCATGGTTTCTCCCTCTCCACTTCTCATCAATTCCGGCCATCCTCTCTGTTTAAATGGCATCAACTTCAACATCATATCATATGTAAAAAAATCATCCATGCACTGGACAAAACGAAGACTCCCCTCTCCCAGTCAAGGAGAGGGGGGAAGATTAAGCTTTTTTCATTTCCTCATGCAGAATGGATAAATGTTTTTGAATTTCAAGCGCCTCGTCATCACTCAAATGCGACAAAATTTCAGACAGATACTGGCGGCGCGTTTCCAGCACCTCCTCGATGATCTTCCGCCCTTTGTCGAGGAGATGAATACGTACGACCCGGCGATCCCGGTCATCCCGCACCCGTTCCACCATGCCGTTTTTCTCCATCCGGTCGATCAAATCGGTCATGGTGCTGCACGCCAGAAACATCTTTTGGCTCAATTCACCGATCGTCAAGTCTCCTTCATCTTTCAGCCAAATCAACGCCGTGAATTGAGGAGGGGTGATGGGAAAATGATTCAGGATATCCCGGCCTTTTCTTTTGACAATTTGACTGATTTCACGCAAAAGGTATTCGATTTCACTCACAATCTCGGGTGATAAGGACTGATGTTTATTCATGAAGCTCTCCTTTAACCTTTACATTAAGAATCACGATGGGAAAAAATGAGTTCTTCCTCGACGACTGAGTCCTTCCTGCATAGACATCGCTACGTTACATTATAGCAAATCACGAGGCCGATAGAAAATAAACCCTTTTCAAAGAGGTGTTTCCGTTCATCTGATTTGTCAGCAGACTTTCTCTTTTGATAAAATGGTTTCTCGTAGCAGGGTACCACCCACTTCTATGTGATAAAGGAGGTCTCCACATGAACGAGATGCCGAAATTCTTGCAAAAGATCGGGCAAGACTGGTGGCTGGTTGAAGATGAACGGGAAAACATGAAAATCAGTTACCGGATCAAAGATATTATATTTGCAGCACCATCCGATTTCCAACACGTGATGATTCTGGACTCATACGATTTTGGACGAATGCTCGTCCTGGACGGTGTGGTTCAAACCACCTCGCTTGACGGTCATATTTACAATGAAATGATTACCCATGTACCGCTCTCCATTCATCCCGATCCCAAACGCGTACTGATCATCGGCGGCGGAGATTGCGGAGCGGCACATGAAGCGGCTAAATACAGCGGAGTGGAACGAATTGATATGGTCGAAATCGATGAAATGGTGGTCCGCGTCTGCAAAGAACACCTCCAGGACGTATCCGGAAATCTTTCCGATCCCCGTGTTCATTTTATCTACAACGACGGGATTGAATACATTAAACAACACAAAAACGCGTACGATGTGATTATCGTCGACTCGTCCGACCCAATCGGCCCGGCCAAGCAATTATTTGAGCGCAGCTTTTACGAAAATATCCGTGAAGCACTCAAGGAAGACGGACTCATGGTCTGCCAAAGCCAGTCCCCGCTCTTTCACCGCGAAGTGATGAAGCAGACCGTTCATCATATTGAAGAGCTTTTCCCGATCAGCAAAATCTACATCGCAACCGTGCCAACCTATCCCGGCGGTTTTTGGAGCTTTACCATCGGTTCAAAGAAATACAAGGATCTCGTCGTGAAGAACTTTGATAAAGAGACCAAGTACGTCAACGAATCGATTTTACGCTCCTGTTTTGACTTGCCGGAGTTTCTGCGCACAAAATAAACAATAATCCCCGGCGCCAACGAACCTGCCCGGGGATTTCGCCAATTTCGCCAACTTAACTCTTGCCGCTGGCTTTCAGCAATTTTCGCCATCCATTCACCCTGGCCAACTCCAGGACTTCCTGTTCGATCATCGGATGGCCGCAGCCGGCAAAATCGAGAAACACTTCTTCCAAATCAGGATAATCCTTTCGCGCAAACGGACAACTTAAATAATGCAAAAAGTCGATAAATAAAGGATAATCTCCACGCAACGCCTCTTTTTTCAAATCCTCCAGCCTCATTAACCGTCCGAATTGAAAGTGAGCCAAAGCAGCGAGACAGTCGACCGGCACATCTGTCGGGCATATGCAGGCAGGATTCGATTCAATATACAAATCATCCAAATAAGACTGTTTATTTTCCGTATACGGACAGGGAAGGTAGTTGATCACCACGTAAAACTTCCCTTTATTTTCCCCTGCCGGAACGCGGTAAAAAGAAAAGATGGATGCGGAGTATTTGGTATAAAATTGGGAAACTTCCCCGCCGCTCGCGGAAGCCATCGTAATGAGTTCCGGGTCTAAAAACGGATTAAACACCGATGAATTTTCCAATGAAACCATGGTCTCGTCATAATGGCCGGAGCCGACAAACAAGGAAAAAACTTTGGCCCGTTCTTCACGCAGCTCGGTCATTTTCCGTTTGTGGCGCATGGCGAAAACCCGTGTCATCACGTCCTGGTATACATGGGATTGTTTGAGGAGCAGGCCCGGCTTCACATAAAATTCGGAAAAAAGGAGAAGCTGCTCCAATCGTGCTTCAATCGGGATCGTCACAGGCCGGTAAAGATCAAACGAGGCATAAATCCAGTGTTCATCCAACGGCTTATAGGCAATGGTGATGTTTCCTCCCGCCACGAATCCATCGGCACGCGCAAAGGCAATCGTATCTGTTTCGCGATTGATAAAGCGCTCTATTTCCATATCCAACGTTCATCCAATAACCTAAATCCCGTTTTATGCCAGCGTACATCATGAATCCATTCCTGCAGCCACTTAGGTAATAAATTCATGGAAATCATCCTTTTCCACTATGTATTCGTTATAAATAATCGATTTTAACATTTGGCTATAAATCAGTTTATTTAGCAAAATTATAAATCACCGGAAGATTAAGCTGCTATGAAAAAGGAGGAAAAACAAAAAGTTGTGCTTTTTTCTTTTCAGCTTCGACACGACTTTGGAATAAACAGGAATTAGGTGAAATTCTCGACAGGATAAAGAAGAAAAAGAAAAACCGGACCATTTCCAAAAACATTCCAAATATTGATATCTAGATTCTCAATCGGAATTGTTTCCGGCTGTTTTGATTGCGTTGTGCAATTTGATGGTTTTGTTGATATTTATGCTTTTGGATTCGTAAAAACATCCTCTCCTTTGCCAAGTGGTAAAACTTTTGCACAGATGGCTAAACCGGACATGACAAAACGGCCCTGCCTTTTTCCACAGGCAGGGCCGTATTCGTTCCTCAAGCGACTTGTTCGTTTTTGATCTCTTTTTCGGAACGGTCACTCAGGCGAATCGGTTTCAAAAAGAGGGCAAACAGCCCACCGGCAAGAACCAGAACCAATCCCCAGACAAACGTGCTGTGCAGGGAATCCACCAGAGTGCTTCTCAGTACCGGCACCATGGATTCCGTTAAAAATGCGGGCAATTTTTTCAACGCATCCGGATTCAACAGCATCGAAAGCAGCGCATTCGGATCGTTCTCAATCATATCCTTAAATTTTCCCAGCACCGGTCCCAGCTGCGGAGGCATTTTTTGCATCGCAGGCAGCAACCGGTCTGTGAGCAACCCGCCGGCCCGTTGGATCATGACCGCATTGAGAACGGTAATCCCGATCGTTCCTCCGATCTGACGGAAGAACTGGCTGGATGAGGTCACCACTCCGAGCTCTTCCTTACTGAAACTCTCTTGCAAAGCCAGCGTCAGCGTCGGCATCACAAGCCCCAGTCCCAGACCGGAAACCAGCATCACTCCCGTTACATACAATTTTGTCGTATGCTGGTCAAAGAAGGTCATCATCACAAATCCGGCAGCCATAACGGCCATGCCGATGATCAACTGCGGTTTTACCCCGATTTTCAGCACAAGGCGTCCGCCGATAATGCTGGAGATAATCATGGTGATCATCATCGGAGTCATGATTGTTCCCGATGTGGTTGCACTGACACCGATCACCCCTTGCATGAAGAAGGGAATGAATGTGAGTGCGCCAAACATCCCCACTGCCATAAAGAAACCAACCGCATTCAGCAAGGTAAAGGTACGGTTTTTGAACAGATAGAGGGGGACGATCGGCTCCTCCGCTTTTCGCTCAACCAATACAAAAGTACCAAGCGCTACAACCGCCAGGACAAAGAGACCGATAATTTGCCACGAATCCCAGGCGTAGTTTTTTCCTCCGATGGACAAAGCCAGCAACAGGCTGACGATGCCCACGACCATCGTAAACATCCCCCAGATGTCAATCCGAACCGGACCGGAAACTTTTTTCCCTTTCAAGCCCATCCAGATAAACAGGACGGCCAGCAAACCCACCGGCAGATTAATGTAGAATACCCAGCGCCAGTTGAGCGAATCGACAATCCATCCGCCCACCTGAGGTCCGATCACAGAGGACAAACCGTACAGGGCACCGAAAACCCCCTGCCATTTGGCCCGCTCTTTTCCGGTAAACAAATCCCCGATAATAATCATCGCCATCGGCATCATAATACCGCCGCCGATTCCCTGCACGGCGCGGTAGATGATCAGACCGGTCATATCATTTGCAGTTCCGCAAAGCGCCGATCCGATGATAAAAATGACCAATCCTGTCACGTAGATGATTTTGCGCCCGATCAAATCGGCCAGTTTTCCGGCAATCGGGACAATCGTGGTCGAAGTAAGCAAGTAAGCGGTCGTCAGCCAGGCCATTTTATCAAGCCCGCCCAGTTCACCCACGATCCGGGGCATTGCCGTACCCACGATCGTACCATCCAACGCAGCAAACAACATGGCAATGATCAGGCCGGTGATCAAGGTCTTTCGTTTTTCCGTTTGCTTATGTTCCATCATCGTTCACATCCTTTCTTTCTCTTCCATATACGCTTTGTTCCAATTTCTCATAAAGCCGAATGAGCAAATCCAGTTCCTCTCGGCTGAAACAAGCCAGATAGTCGGCGGTTAACCGATCGCATTTCTGTTTCGCTTCCGCTAAAATGTCTTTACCTTCATCAGTCAGTTCAATTACGACCGCGCGCCTGTCAGACGGATCTTCTCTCCGGTTCACCCAGCCGGCCGAGACCAACCGGTCGATCATCAGGGTGATTGCGCTCGGTTTCACCTCCATGATGTTGGCAATATCGGTTACCCGGCAATGTTCCCGTTGACCGATAAATTGCATTATCATAAACTGAGGTTTGGTCAATCCGGTCTTGGATAACTGCTCTGCGACATCGGCTCCTATTTTCTTAAAGATCGATTGGAACAGCATTTGTAAACGGGTGATTGTTTCCTCATCGGATATTTTCATACTCACTCCCCCGATGCCGTTATTTAAGTGCATTAAATATTAGCACAGATAAATATTAATCACATAAATCAACTCTGTCAATCTCATTTTTAAATAAAATCATGCAAACAAAAAAACCTTATGGTTTTCCTCGCCATAAGGTTATGTTTCCCCGGATGGAACATGTTGTTTTGGTTTGCCCGAAAATTTTACCACTCGGCCACACTGCCATCATCGTGGCGCCAAACCGGATTTTTCCAATCATGTCCGGTTTCAGCCATTTTCCGCACTTGTTCCTCATTAATCTCAATGCCGAGTCCAGCCCCTGTCGGAATTTTGACATACCCGTTTTTATAGTCGAAAACAGATTGGTCAACAAGATAATCCAACAGGTCACTCCCTTGATTGTAGTGAATGCCCAGGCTTTGTTCCTGAATAAAAGCATTATGTGATGTTGCGTCCACTTGCAGACAAGCGGACAGTGCAATCGGGCCGAGCGGGCAATGGGGGGCAAGCGCCACATCGTATGCTTCGGCCATTGCGGCGATTTTTTTGCATTCAGTGATTCCGCCGGCATGGGAGAGATCCGGCTGGATGATGTCACAATAACCATTCGCCAGCACTGTTTTAAAATCCCAACGGGAAAACATCCGCTCGCCCGTGGCAATCGGGATCGAGGTAATGGCTGTGATCTCCCTCAATGCCTCATTGTTCTCTGGCAGAACCGGTTCCTCGATAAACATCGGATGAAACGGCTCCAGTTCCTTGGCCAAAAGCTTGGCCATCGGTTTGTGCACCCGACCGTGAAAATCGATCCCGATACCGATTTCGTTGCCCACCTCTTCACGAACCCCGGCCACCCGTTCAATCACTTGCTCCACCTTCGCGTATGAATCGATATAGTGCAATTCCTCGGTCGCGTTCATCTTGACGGCTGTAAAACCGCGCTCAACCACTTTCTTTGCAGCGCGGGCCACATCGGCAGGGCGGTCTCCGCCAATCCAGGAATAGACACGGATCGATTCCCGGCAGGCTCCGCCCATCAGTTCATGGATCGGAGCATTGTAAAACTTGCCTTTGATATCCCATAACGCTTGATCAATGCCGGCAATGGCACTCATGAGAATCGGGCCTCCGCGATAAAATCCGCCGCGGTACATCACGTTCCAATGATCCTCGATTTTCAGGGGATCCTTGCCGAGCAAATACCCCATAAGCTCGTCGACAGCCGCTTTGACGGTCCTGGCCCGCCCTTCGATCACGGGCTCTCCCCATCCGCTGATTCCCTCATCGGTTACAATTTTTAAAAAAAGCCAGCGCGGCGGAACCAAATACGTTTGATATCCGGTAATTCTCAAATTCCCACTCCTCCATCTCCCCGCTTTACCCTCTCGCGCTTCTTCCCTTTTCAACCAGACGAGCCGCTTTTTGCGTCAGTTCTTCCAAGTACTCCCGATCCACTTTTTGCGTCTTCCTCACCAAGGCGCCACCAATCCCCACAGCGATTGCACCGCTTTTGATGTAAGCAGACAGATTTTCTTCATTCACCCCGCCTGTCGGAATGACGGGAATTTGCGGCAGCGGATCACGCACTGCTTTGATGTATGCCGGTCCCAGCACATTGGCAGGGAAAATTTTGACGGCATCTGCCCCGTGTTCAAACGCGGTCAGCATTTCCGTCGGGGTGAAAACCCCGGGGATGCTGATGGCCCCGTAGCGTTTTGTCATGCGAATGGTTTCGAGGTTGAGGGACGGAGAAAAGATAAACCTGGCCCCCGCAGCAAGCGCCATCCGGGCCGACTCGGGATCCAACACTGTTCCGGCACCAATCAGCATTTCACCGGCAAACTTCTTCGCCGCCCGTTCGATCACTTCACATACGCCCGGCGTATCCATGGTAATTTCAATCGTGCGAATGCCGCCGTCCCGCAATGCCCCGATGATCAACTCAACATCCTGCGGTTGGTGGCCGCGCACAATGGCGATAATGCCGCTTTCCTCAATTTGCTTCAGAATCATATTCTCCCCCCTATCTCAGCACATCCTGACCGGATTGGTTCATGAACCGCATCAGCGTCTCCCGCAGTGGCAATCCCTCGAAATCCCCTCTTACCTCAACGGCCAGCGCCGCAACCGCACAAGCTCGGCGAACCGCCTCCGCGAGAGAAAGACCGTCCAATAAACCCGACAGCAAACCGGCAGCAAAGGCATCACCCGCCCCAACCGGATCGGCCACTTCTTTGACAGGAAAACCCTCAACATAACCGGAATTGGCCGCGGATGCGTAAAACGCACCTTTGGTCCCCAGTTTTACCACCACCAGCCCGGCTCCCCGTTCCAGCAAGCGGCTGGCCATCCGTTCCGGCCCGGATTCACCGGTCAGCAGGACGCCTTCTTCTATCCCCGGCAACACGATATCCGCCTGAGCCGCGATCTCTCCCAACGCGGCCTTCGCCTCTGCTTCTCCCCACAACTTGGAACGGTAATTGGGGTCAAACACGACCTTGACACCATGTTTTTTCGCCAGTTCAACCGCTTTTAACGCCATGGCCCGGCAACTCCCGCTCAGCGCCGGCGTGATGCCGGTCAGGTGCAGATATTTGGCTCCGGCGAGATAATCTTCGTTTAAAAACGATTCATCCATCTTGCTGGCTGCACTGTTGCTGCGGTAATAATAGACCCGCAACTCCCTTCTGTGCAGAGGTTCCTTCACCATCAGGCCCGTGGGTGCCGCCGGATGCTTTTTCACCTGTGTGGTATCCACCCCCTCGCCGCGCAGAAAGGAAAGGATCGCCTCCCCAAACTCATCCTGACCGACCTGGCTCATCCAGCCGACCCGGTGACCGAGCCGGGCCAACCCTACGGCCAGATTGCTTTCCGCGCCGGCAAAACTGAGCGAAAAATCCTTGGCATAACGGAGCAAACCGGTATTTTGGGGAGTGAACAAAACCATCGTCTCCCCAATCGTGACAACATCCACTGCACAACCTCCCTTTAAGGGATATATCCCATATTTCTTGAAATCACCCTGGTCGTGCTCAGCAAATGAAACACGATAAAATCATGTCGCTTCCGAATGCGATCTTTCGGCCCGGCCACACTGACTGCGGCAAAAACCAGTCCGGCGACATCAAAAACCGGGGCCGCGATGCAATACAATCCCTCTTCATTCTCCTCATTGTCAACGGCGTAACCCTGCTCCCGATACTGAATCAACAGCCGGTCCAGTTCATCCCGGTCGGTCACCGTGTTCTCCGTAATGGGGTGAAGCGCGGATTTGTCCAGGATCCGGTTTCGCTCTTCCTCCGGCAAATATGCCAACAGCACTTTGCCCAGACCGGTGCAATACATCGGCTTGCGCGATCCGATCTGCGCACTGGTCTTAATGGAGCGGTTGCTGTCTTCTTTGGCGACATAAACCATTTCATCGCCCGACAAAATCGCCATAAAAACAGTTTCCTCCACTTGCTCGGCCAGCCGTTCCAGCGGCCATTTTGCCTCCCGGTACACATCCATCGATTCCATGCTGCTCGTTCCCAGCTGGATCAACTTCGGCCCGAGCCGGTACTTTTTTGTTTCCGTCGCCGACAGATATCCGTGTTCATAAAGGGTTTTCACCAGATTAAACGTGCTGCTTTGCGGAAAGGATAAAGCGCTTGCAATTTCCTTTATATTCAAACCTTGCGGGTGATCCCGCAATAATTCAAAAATCTCCAGTACACGAACAGCCGATTTAACGGACATGGGACCTCCTTATTCACATATGTGAATCCGTTTTCTATCTGTAAATTTGTGTCGGTATCATAACATCTCTTTTATTTTATTTCAACAGAAATATAAATTCAGAATATAAAGGTTTTTGTAGTATTATCGAATTAGGAAGAGAAGAAAGCCCAAAAAAGAAAGGAGCTTGTTTATGCGCTTGCCTGTTTGGCGTGTATTGTTGGTTCTGGTTTTATCCTTCAGTTTCACAATCCCTGCCGCAAGCGCAAAGGAGCAGATGAAAGACAAAATAACCCGCACAAAGGCTTACAGCGAATTTCGCAATTTTGGCATCGGCGCTCATGCAGGAACCCGATTTTCCGGCAAAGCTCTCCGGCTGAACCCGCTCGCATTAAAATCCGGCACCGACACTGCCGGAAAATATAACCAAAGCTCCTATTATTACGGGCAATGGACCTCACCCGTGATAAAGAAAACATTTCTCGAGGCGATCGCCTCATGGCAGGCCAACACCCCGACCGGCACATGGAGCGAAGTGGAGTTGCGCAGCCGGGTCGACGGAAAATGGACGAAATGGTACAGCATGGGCGTATGGCTGCAAGGAGACACCCCTTTTAAACGCCACTCCGTCAACGGGCAGGGAGATGCAAACGGCACTGTGGCCACCGACACGCTCATCCTTAAGAAAACAGCTACGGCCGTCCAAGCGCGCATCACGCTGTTTACGACCGATCCGATGCTTACACCTGACTTTCGCTCTCTCGGCATCACCTTTGCCAACGGATCGGACCGTCCCGGAATCGTGCCTGGCACCGGCCTGGTCAGCGATCTCGATGTCCCGTTGCGGTCGCAGATGGTTTTTCCCGACGGCGGTGAAGCCTGGTGTTCGCCAACCTCCACATCCATGGTCATGGCTTACTGGGCCAGGGTGATGAACCGTCCTGAATGGAACCGGACCGTCCCTGACGTAGTGAACGGCGTATGGGACTATGTTTACGACGGGGCCGGCAACTGGCCATTTAACACCGCTTATGCCGCTTCACTCGGCCTGGAGGGAAAAGTGATCCGGGTGAGCAGTCTGGCTGAGCTGGAGCGCTGGACAACTGCCGGCGTTCCGGTCATCGTCAGTATCGCCTACAAACCGGGTGAGTTGGATCATACCCCGATCCCCAGCTCAAACGGTCACCTTCTCGTCATTCGCGGGTTTGACCAAAACGGCAATGTCCTCACCAATGACCCGGCGGCTCCAAGTGATGATCAGGTCCGCATCACCTATGACCGCACCCAGTTTGAAAGCGTCTTTCTGAAACACTCCAATGGCACGGCATATCTGATCTATCCCAGAGGCTGGCCTGTGCCGGTGAGCAACGGTCACTGGTAAAAAAAGCCTGGATCGATTCCGAAAAACGGAAAAGGTCCAGGCTTGGCTTTTTCTCATGTTTTAAGAACTTATCCTACTCAAGAAACCCGGGATTGTTTTGCAGGAAATTCTCCCATGCCCGTTTTGTGCTCTGGTTGAGTTCATCCCTTGAAGCGTGGAGTCTCTTTTCCGCATCCCCGTAGCCGATTTCAAGATCCCCGTTGGAAAGCCCTTGAAATATCGCATCCGCGAATTGATCCACCGGTGCCCCGAAAGTATGTAAGCCGACGCCGCCCAAGTCCGTATTTACTGCCGGGGGCAGGACTTCAATTACTTTTACATCCGTGTCGGCCAATTGATGCCGCAGCGAGATCGTGAAGGAGTGAAGGGCTGCTTTGGTCGCACTGTAAACGGGAACCCAGACTCCCGGTGCCAGCGACAGCCCGGAAGAGACATTGATTATGGCTGCGTTCTGTTTTTTCACCAGATGCGGGATGAACAGCATACAGAGATGAATGGGGCCATCCAGATTGATCGCGATTTCTTGGCGGTAATAATCCCACTCTTTGTCCGCCCGCAAAAGATTGACCCGCTGCTGAATCCCCGCATTATTCACCAGGACATTCAGTTCGGGAAATTCGCTCTTGACCCATTGAAACAAGGAAAGGCGATCCTCCACATTGGCAACATCACAAACCCTTGTATGCAGCTTTGGAAACTTTTCTTTTGCTTCTTTCAGCTTTGCTTCCCGGCGGCCGACGATGATCACTTCATTTCCGGCCTGCAAGAACCGTTCAGCAAAGGCGAGGCCGATTCCCGATGCCCCACCGGTAATCAAAATGGTATTGCCGGATATATTCACTGATTATCCTCCTCCGTTCTCTCCATCCACATAACGGCCGTAGTCAGGGATGGCGATGCGGTCAAACTCTTTCGCCAGCTTCTCCAGTCCTTGCCGGAGCGCCTCTCCTTTCATCGGCATGCCATGTCCGGCCACGACCCGTAACGGCTTCAATGCTTCAAGACGCCTGACAGATTCACGGGCGGCCTGCCAATCCGTGGTCCAGTATCGCGGTGGTCCGCAGATTTCCGGCTCCTGCATGATCATTTTAAACAGCGAATCCTGTTTCACCGTCAAAAATGCATCACCGGCAATAAGGGAGCGGTCTGCTTCGCGGAAGAGGGAAACATGTCCGGGGGTATGCCCCGGTGTATGAATCCACTTCCAACCGGACAGTCCCGGTATCCTGCCGTCTGACGGGAGTTTCCGCACATGATTTCCCAAATCAACAGGGTCGACCGGAAAGAGCGCGGATAGTTTGGCCACCATTCCTCCCTCCACCGCGGGGTCAGGTTTGGGGTATTTGGACTTTCCCATTAAATAGGGCAATTCCAATTCATGCGCATAAACCGGTACATCCCATTTTTCCACCAGATCGACAACAGCCCCGACATGGTCGAAATGCCCGTGTGTCAGCACAATTGCTTCAGGCTTGCAATCGTCGCCAAACCACTTCTTCGCGGCAGAAACAATCTCATCCGCCGACCCCGGCATCCCTGCATCTGCCAGAATCCATTTCCCCGGTTGATCATCGGAGCCGATCAAACAAACATTTACCATTTGCAGAGTCTGACAGTACAGACTAGGAGCCACCTCCTGACTCACTCCGCTTCTGATGGACGTTGCCGGGATCATCGTGCCTTCGATCGTATCTTTCATTGTCCTCCCCATCACCTTTCTCTTTTTTGGCTAGTTATGGCCGGTTGATCGCATAAGTATTCGGATGGAAGGCAACTGACAGGGAAGGCACACCGGGTTTGGCGGGATCAAAATGCCCGCTTCAATACGTCAGCCACTTTTTGCACCAAATGATTGGCCTGATCAAGCACTTTCGTCATGTTGAAAAATCCGTGAATCATCCCTTCGTACCGGCAAAGCTCCACAGGTACCCCGGCTTCCTCCAACCGGCTGGCATACGCTTCTCCTTCGTCGCGAAGCGGATCGTATTCCGCAGTCACCACCAGGGCTGGAGGCAGGCCGCTTAAATCTTCGGCCAGCATGGGTGAGACATGGATATCGAATCGATCTGCCTCTGTCCGCAGATATTGACGGCCAAAATACAACATATCTTCTTCCGTAAGGAAAAGGCCTTTTCCAAACTCATAATAGGACGGATAGTTTTTCGACACATCGGTGACCGGATAGATCAAAACCTGAAAACACAACGCCGGTTCTTTCTTTTCGCGGGCCATGAGCGCGACGACAGCCGCGATATTGCCCCCGGCACTGTCCCCGCCAACCGCGATTCTCCGCGGGTCCCCGCTGAAAGAGGCAGCATTTTCGGCAACCCACTTGGTCGCAAGGTAACCATCTTCCACCGCCGTCGGAAATTTATGTTCCGGAGCGAGTCGATAATCGACAGAGACGACCACGCAGTTCACCCGGTTGGTAATGGTGCGAAGGGGAGAATCAAGCGTGTCCAGATCCCCCAATACCCATCCCCCTCCGTGGAAATAGACAAAAACCGGAAAAGGTCCCTCACCCGAGGGGGTATAGATGCGGATGTCGATTTCGCCGTCCTTTACCGGAATCCGGCGATCCTCCACCTTGGCGACCGCTTCCGGAGGTGCAGCAAAATGCTTCACGCTGTTGCGAAACAAATTTCGGCTTTCTTCAGGAGCCAGTTCATGAATGGCAGGCCCTTCCATCTTTCCCAATTGCTCAAGCAATTGCTTTACCTGCGGATCCAGAGCCATTTTTTCAACCTCCGTTCACCGTTCAATTTACATCCTTTCGCCATCGAAACACAAAACCATCCTGATTTGTTGGCGGGGCATAACCCGACATCCCATGACCATTTCACAAAAAAAGGATGCTGCAACTTTTGCGCTTCCTTTTTCGTCCCTTAAAAAAGGGGATTTTCCCCCTTATTTATTTTATCATTGAGATCGGTTGTTTTGCGCTTATTTCCTTCAAACTTGTGGAATACTTTGTTCAAACCTTTCCTCGTGTCAGGATAAAAATTGGCTGTGGAGGCATTTATGGAAGGTCATCATTCACTTATTTCCCTCATGATTGTAGTCATCGCCGCCTTTATCGTCCCGATCGTGTTGCACCGCCTCAAATGGAATTTTATCCCTGTGGTTGTCGCGGAAATCGTGGTCGGTCTCGTTTTGGGCAAAAGCGGATTTTCCATAATCAATCAGGATAACTGGCTGGAATTATTATCAATGCTGGGGATTATTTATCTGATGTTTCTCAGCGGCCTGGAGATCGATTTCAATATGATCTTCCAGTCAAGAAAAAAGGAAAAAGGAGCACCCAATCCGCTGGCAATCGGATTCATCAGTTTTTTGAGCATCATGCTGCTGGCATTTGGGTTATCGATCAGTTTTTACGTGTTCGGGCTGGTCAAGGCCCCCTTTTTTATGACTCTCATCATCTCCACCATTTCGCTCAGCGTAACCCTGCCGGTCATCAAAGATAAGGGAATTGCCCGCAACACCCTGGGGCAATCCATTCTGGTCACTGCCGTGATCGCTGATTTTTTAACGATGATCTTGCTGGCTGTTTATGTATCGCTTCGATCTCCGTCCGGATTTAAAAGCATCCTGTTGCTGATGTCGCTCTTCGTCATCTTTTTTGTGGTCTACCGTTTGATCCACACCTTGAAACCGGCCAACCTGACAGAAAAAATCTCAAAAGAAACGATTTCCATCGGAACGCGGGGCGTTTTTGCCCTCATTCTGTTTTTTGTCGCTCTTTCGGAAACCGTTGGAGCCGAAAACATTCTCGGCGCTTTTTTGGCCGGGATGATCGTCTCCCTGTTATCTCCCAAAAAATCTTTTGTCAACCAATTAACGGCCTTTGGATTTGGTTTTTTAATTCCCATCTTTTTTGTGATGGTAGGGGCCAAACTCGATTTAATCAGTCTGATTAAAGATCCGAAAGCCCTGATTACGTTTCCGCTTCTTCTGTTATCCTTTTACCTGTCCAAAGTGCTGGTCGTGTTTATCTTCCGCCGCTGGTTTGATTGGCACAGCTCCATCGGCTCCGGCTTTTTGCTGACATCCACCTTAAGCCTGGTTATCGCCGGAGCGGCAGTCGGGATGGACCTCCAGATCATCACCAATACCATGAATACGGCATTGGTTCTGGCCGCGGTCGTCACAGCGATTTTGTCCCCCATTCTCTTTCAGCGGATCATCCCGGATGCAGAAGAGAAACAGACAGCCTCGGTCGCATTGGTCGGCATTAATGCCGTCACCCTGAAACTGTCCCACGATCTTCATGAAGACGGTTATGATGTGACGCTGTACGGACCAGACAAATCCAATTTGGAACATATGAATGACCGGCCGTTTAAAATCTGCGAAATGCCGGTTGCCGATCCCGAGCATCTCGATGAGCAAAAAGTGTTTGATAAAGACATTGTGATCGCTTTTACTTCAGATGACCGGCGAAACGTCGATATTGCGATGGCAGCGGAGAAAAAGGGCGTCAAACAAGTGATCGCACGCGTGGAAGACCCGAAATTGCAACAGCCGGCGAAGGATTCGCACATTCAGTTCACCTCCGCCTTCTTCTCCAACACAACCCTGGTCAAAGCGATGATCGAGTATCCGTCCCTGTTCCGCCTGGTAACGGATGATGCGGGATATTTGATGGAAATCCCCTTGGCCAACCAGCGATACCATCTGACGCGCGTCCGCGATCTGCCCTTTCTCGGAGACACCCTCATCATCCGCATCTTTCGCGGAAATGAGGCGATCATCCCTCACGGGGACACTTTGCTGCAGGTCGGGGACCGCTTGATCATCAGCGGAAGCCCGGAATATGTACACAAGCTAAACCACATGCTTCAGTAAAGATGCCTTTGGAAAAATTGCGAGGTTTGCAGGGGAACGGGGCCCTGAACAACCAAAAAGACCCTTCTCCCGGCTTGTGAAGCTGTTCAGGAAGGAAATGAAAAACCGCTTCTGAAAATGCGGATCCAGAAGCGGTTTTTCATTATTAGGTATTTTTTTCTGTCCCGTTTGGTTTCAACTGTTCAAAAGAGTCGATGATGAGTGCTTCAATTCGTTTTCCCCGATCGCGCAAATCCTCTTCATTTACCCGGAAGCGGATCTTGCGCTCATCCAGGTCGAGCATATCGTCGACCATACTTTTAAGTCCCTTCCTTTTCTGATCCAATTCAAGTTCAAAAAGGTTTTTATGCAAATATTCGAGCGAAAATTCGGTGCAATAAGGGCGGTAACGTTCCGGAATGCGCAAACGGTAAAAACGGGCCGGGTCGCGATCAATGCCCAGGCGTTCCAGAACCTCGTTCACCAATTTCCTCTCTGCCACCCCCAGTTCCTTCTCAAAAAGCGCTTTCATCCTTTCTCCGCCTTCCACGTGATCACTCGCTGAGATGTTAAGCATCCGGCTGTTCCGGCCGAGGAAGCATTTGATTTCACCGTTCCCTTTCCACAGGAGTGACACCGTGGCCGAAACCAGCCCGCCTGATTCAAGCGAAATCGATTGGTAATATGGAAAAGCGGGCGCAGTCGAACCAAAGGGAACCATCGGCCCGCTCATTTTGACCACTTTCATGCCCAAGGATTCCAGAATATCGAGCAATAATTGCAAATCGCGATGGGGCTGAATCGTGACCTCGTCATTATCGTGCGGATTAATGGCAAAGGGAATGTCCAAATCGGTGATTAAATTGGTACAAAATCCTTCCCGGAGATAATCGTGAAAAGTACAAGGCATCGTCTCCGGCACTTCAAGCTGAAAGGGGATCACTTTTTCTTCCTGCGGCCGGATCGTTCCGATCGGTCCGATTTTCACCTGTTTCCATTTAACCGATTTTTTATGGTCATAGCGATATTCGCACACCAGGGTTAATGTGGCATTATTGATTTTCTGCTCGCTTTTCCCGCCGACGAGACGGAGTTGTCCGCCTACCTTTTCCCCCTGGCGCAATTCTTTTTTCTCCAATATGGTGTCGACAATGGTTCCGCCGATGTTCAAACTGGCTAATATCTTCCCAAACATCTTTTTCGTCTCCTTCTGTCATATTGCCCTGTTTTCTTTTCGCTTGTTCTTTCACATTTCCTTCATTTGAAACCGAAAAATACAGAAAACCCCGGACCAGGCTCCCGAGGTTTCCCTCACCTTCCCGCTTCCGGGGGCAACCGAAATGACAAGAGTTTTTTCTACGATTCCCCCTGACAGCACTCCTTCACCTTGGCGTCGAGATCCGCTTCGGCTTTCGCCAGCCTCTGCCGCTCCTGCATCAATTTCGCTTTCTCCGACTCCCAAATCCGCTCGCGCTTCCTGATCATTTCCGTCACCACTTGGGGTGCAGGCCCGCCAGTGCGATCTCTCCTATTGACAAAATACTCAGGATCGGCGATTTTGCCCCACATTTTCTCATCCAAATGCAGTGCTTTCCCCGTCACCTTAAGCGCTGCATCGTTCACCCACCCCACCGGAACCTGAGCGAGCCCGAGTTGGGACGAAGATGCCTTGGCAGCGACAAACGCGGCAATCGAATGGGCTTTGCGAAACGGGATTCCCTCTGTCCGGAACAGATGATCGGCCAGTTCTGTGATGGTACAGCAATATTTTCCGGCCTCGGCGCGGAGTTTGCCCCGGTCGACTTGCATGGTGGCGAGAACAGCCGTTAGCAGGCGGACAACGCGCTCGCTCTTTTCCAGAGCCTGATACAGGTGGGGCTGCAGATTCTCCTCGGTATCCACAATATCGCCAAACGGAGTATTATGCACCATCATCACGACCGCCTGCGCCTCACCGATCGCGCTGCTCGACAAAGCGCGGGCATGCTCCAGGCTGACAGGGTTCCGTTTCTGTGGCATGATGCTGCTCACCTGCACATACGGGTCGGCAACGCGGATCACCCCGGCTTCTTTCGTGCACCAAAACAACAAATTGTGCAAAAAGCGCCCCAAAAACGTCATCAACGATAAAGCTGAAGTGGCCGTTTCCACCAAATAGTCGGCTCCGCCAATCGCATCATAGGTATTTTCAATCACTTCGGAAAAACCGAGCCAATCACATACCGTCTGCCGGATAATCGGAAAGCCCGTTGCAGAGAGAGCAGCCGCTCCCATCGGGCTCCGGTTTACCGTTTTGTACGCACTCCAGCATCGTTCCGTTTCGCGGCGCAGTCCGTCAAACACCGCCAGCAGATAATGCGCGAGCGTAATCGGTTGTGCCGGCTGGGTATGGGTATGAGCCGGCATTAACGTGGAAACGTGCTCCCCGCTCAATTCCAGCAACGTTTTTTTCAACCGCAACAGCTGCCGGATCAGCGCCAGCAACCTGTCTCTCAACACCATCCGGAAAACGGTGACGCCCAAATCGTTCCGGCTTCGTCCTATGTGCATATTGCCGGCCAGGTCATCCCCGATCTCCCCGGCGATTTTCGCTTCCAGCAGGAAAAAGAGATCTTCATGGCGTGGATCATAAGCCAATGCCTGACTGCCTTTCTCCCGGATTTTCCCGATCGCCCGAAGCATTTGCGCCGCTTCCTGCCTGGAAAGAATCTCCGCATCAAACAGCATCCGGACATGGGCGCGCTGAACTTCCATCATAGCATGATACAAATGATCGCGCTGCAGTTCGAAAACCGGGCGCAGAATGGATTCTGCATAGGTTTTGCCGGGGAAAACGCTTCCGTCTTCCCGGGCAATCCGGTCACAGAGGCGCATGTGCCGTCTCCCCTTTTTATTGTGAAGATGTCGATGTGTCGAAAAGAGCATGTCTGTTTAAAGGGTATTTTGCATCTTGACGCCTAAGAACCGATTGGAGACAAACATGACCAGCGCGATCAACAAAATCTGATATACCGCATAAGCGGAAGCCTGACCCAGGTTAAACATGCGCAACTGATTCATGATCTCGATCGAGATCGGCCGATTATCGATGGTATAGAGAAGAACGGAAGAAACAAATTCACCGACAGCCGTCACAAAAGCCAGCAATGCACCGGCCATCATCCCGGGAAGCACCAGCGGCAAGATCACGCGGCGAAAAGCGGTAAACCATCCAGCCCCGAGATTTCGGGCCGCCTCCTCCAGCGAGTCGTCCAGTTGGGCAAACGCCGCACTGGTCGGCCGCACGACCAAGGGAATATGACGGATAAAATAAGCGAGCGGCAAAATCCAAAAAGTCCCGACCAAAACATGGCCAAATCCGAAAAAAGCAGGGACATTAAAGGCAAAAATCAGGTTCATCGCCACGACCGTCGCCGGCAATGCCCAAGGCAGCATCACGAGAATATCCAGCAGGTTTTTGCCGCGAAATTTCCGTTTCACCAACAGGTACGCCGTCAAAACGCCGAACAGGAGATTGCCGGCCGTGGCCAGAGCGGCCATCCACAAACTGTTGCGGATCGGTTCCCAAATCGAGGGATCTTTCATGAGCAGAATGTAATTTTCCAGGCTGAATTCCGTCGGATATGTCTGATATGTCCACGTCCCTTCCGGCACAAATGACAGCAGGATCAGGGTGAAATGCGGCAGCAACAGCACCGCCACCATGAGGATGCCCAAAAAGACCAGCATCCATTTGACATAAGGATTGCGCACTTCCCTCCGCCACCCGCTCACCCCTTTTTCCGATATATGATAATCCCGCCGTCCCTGATGCCACCGCATAAACAGCAAAAAGGAAATCGAGACGACGGACAAGATCACCGACTGGACAGCCGCCATCTGCATATCCCCGTTCAATTTGGAAAAATAGATCTGCAGGCTGAGCACGCGGTATCCGCCAGCCAGCAGAAAAGGGGCGGAAAAGGAAGCCATCGAGGTCATAAACACGAGCAGGGACGCGGCAATCAGCGACGGGGTGAGCAGCGGCAGGGTGATCTTGCGAAACACGGTCCACGGCCCGGCCCCCAGATTGACGGCAGCCTCTTCAACAGACGGATTCAACCCCTGAAGCGCCGATGAAACCGTCAGATAAAAATAAACATACATGGTGTAAGTGTGAACAAGCAAGATTCCCGGCACACCCGACAGCGTAAACGGCGGTGTGCTGAGCCCGAGCAAATGCTGCACGGTCCGTGTCACCAGACCTGATTCCCCATACAGAAAAAGAAAAGACATTACCCCCACCAAAGACGGCAAAACCATGGGCATCACGGCCGCCATCTGAAACAGGCGCCTCCCGGGAAAATCGTACCGGTGGAAGATCAGCGCCAGAGGAACCCCGATCAATGCGCTGAAAATCACGCTTAGCAGAGAAAGATAGACGCTGTTCCACAACGCTTCCAAATTGGACAGGCTGTCGCCGGTGAAAAAACGGCGGTATAACTCAAATCCCCAGTGACCGTTAAACCGGATGCTGTTCACAAAAGTTTGCCATGTCGGATAGAGTACATAACCGATCAGCACAAACAGAACCGGCAGCAATAAAATCCAGGTGGTTCGATTCCGCCAAACATGCCGCAGCACAATCTCCGCTTTTCTCCTCATTCCTCCTCTCCCCTTTGGGCAAACAGTCGCAATCGTTCTGCGGGAAAGTGAAAGAACAGCGCCTCCCCTTCTTTCATTCCCTGAAAGCGGTGATTGAGGATCAACGAACGCAAGCGGGTTCCATCCTCCGCTTTCGCCGTGCAGTGAATGGAAAAACCCATAAACTGAATCAGCTCCGTCGTTACGGAAATCGTATTGCTCCCGGGCCCGGTTACGATTTCCACCGCTTCCGGGCGAATCGACAGCCACATGGTTTCCCCGACCGCCGCCTCCCCTTCCACCGCCGTTACGGGCACTTCAAACAGGGCGGAGGCAGCGCAAACCAAAACCGAATCACCTTCCCGTTTGAGCACAGTCGCAGGCAAGAGATTGGTCTCACCGACGAAAGAAGCGACAAACGCATTCTTCGGGGATTGGTAAATTTCCTCCGGGGTTCCTACCTGTTGGCATGTTCCTCTCTGAAAAACGGCAATGCGGTCGCTCATCGTGAGCGCTTCTGTCTGATCATGAGTCACATAGACGGTCGTGATGCCGAACGAGCGGTGCAGCGCCAAAATCTCCGACCGCATCTCCTCCCGCAAACGTGCATCCAAATTGCTCAAGGGTTCATCCAGCAGCAGGATGCTCGGCCGAATCACCAGGGCACGGGCCAGCGCCACCCGTTGCTGCTGCCCGCCGCTGAGTTCGGATATTTTGCGATCTTCAAAACCCTCCAAGCGTACGCGCTGCAAAATGTCTTTCACCCGTTTTGTTCGTTCCGGTTTGGAAAGTTTGCGGACAGTAAGCCCAAAGGCCACATTTTCCATCACCGTCATATGTGGAAACAAAGCGTAATTTTGAAAAACCATTCCCGTATTGCGCTTATGCGGCGGGACGGAAGTGATCTCCCGTTCTCCCAGAAAAATCCTCCCTTCACTCGGGAAGGTAAAACCGGCAATCATGCGCAGGGTCGTTGTTTTCCCGCAGCCACTGGGACCGAGCAAAGTAAAAAATTCTCCGTTCCTGATCTCCAGATTCAAGTTTGCCACTCCGATGACATCCTGAAAGCGCTTGGTAATCGCTTCAAAGCGAACACTGCTCATGGCTGCCTCCCATCCGGATTTCGGCACTGTTATTTTGATTTGTTTTTGATATTCTGTTCCCAGTAATTCATCAACTCTTGTTCTTTTGCCTGCACAAGTTTGAAATCAAGATCCATCGGCGTAATCTTGCTGTCCTTGATCCACTCCGGCAATCCGGTCACGTCCGTGCGTGTCGGAATGCGATAATATTGTTCCGCCAAGTATCTCATCGACTCCTGCGTATTGACAAATTCATAAAAAGCCTCAGCGGCCTTTGGATGTTTTGCTCCCTTTATAATGGCGATTCCTTCAGTCAGAACAGGGGTTCCGCTTTTGGGAATCACGTAATCAAACGGGTAATGTTTCTTTTCCTTCAGCATCACGGTATCCGGCATATCCCACACCGTAATGACTCCCTCACCGCGTGCGATCTGGTTGTACATAATTTCCGGATTGGCCGCATAGGAATGGGTATTGGCATCGAGTTTTCTCAGCCATTCATAGCCCTTTTGCGGGCTGTGATCCTGTTGCTCGAAACGATAAATCATCGCACTGAAAATGGTGCGCATCGTCCCTGAGGCAAGCGGATAGCGGATAATGATTTTCCCTTTCCACTTGGGGTCGAGCAGGTCATCCCAGTCCTTCGGAGCTTCGGAAGGAGAGACCTTCTGTGAATTGTACATGATCACTTCCGGGGTTTGACTGGTTCCTGTCCAACTGTCATCCACAGCACGGAATTGCCTGGGCAACGCCTTGCTGTAAGAGGGATGATAGGGTTGAAGCAATCCTTCCTCCCTTGCCTTTTCAAACATGACCGACGGCGCTCCCCACCACACGTCCGCTTGTGGATTTTCCCTTTCCGACCGAACGCGGTCCAAAATCTCCTGCGGACCGATATCCAGCCACTCTACATCGACATGGGGATGCGCTTGTTCAAACCGTTTTTCAAACTCCTGCAAGATCTCTTTGCCGTGGGGAGAGTAGACGACAACCTTTTCTTCCAAACCGCCTTTGTCGGCGGACGGAGGCGTGGTGGCCAAACAACCGGTCACAAACAGAAAAACGAGGGCACCGCTCAGCCAACAGCGCCATCTTTTCTTCATCAAACCCCTCCTTTTTCCTCCTTCATCATCCGCCAAAAACTTCCTCTCTACTTATATTACACAAAAATACGATAATTATGAAATAAAATACTAGTCAATCAATTGTCGTGTTGGCTCAATCGCCTTTATGATCGATTTCCATTCTCTTTCTTTCTCTTCATTTCTTCGATTCCCGAATTTGAAAACGAAAACCGGCTTCTGGTTAAATAAATATACAGATAAAAATAAACTTTCATTCTATTTCACAAAATAAAGATCAAGAAAACTGCTTTCACAACATCCCGGGTCAGGCAACCAATTTTAATCCGAGGAGGAAAAAGCATGAAAATGTCACGCAAGCGGGTTTTGATCGCTCTGCTGCTCGTTTTCGTTCTGTTATTCCCCTTGGCCTCCCCCTCACGCTCCGTCGCGTTTTCCACTGCATCCGAACCGGATCAGGAACTGTGGAAAGCACTGCGTCCGCTCGACACCATCGTCAACTTTATGAACACCGGCGCTCACCCCGATGATGAGAACAGCGCTCTGCTCGCTTATCTGTCATTGGGTAAAGGGGTACGGACGATCAGTGTCCTGGCCAACCGCGGCGAAGGCGGTCAAAACGAGATCGGACCCGAACTCGGAAATGCACTGGGAATTATTCGCAGCCGCGAATTGCAGGAAGCCGCCAAAGTGCTGGATGTTCATCTGTTCATGCTGAGTGAAGACTTAAATGACCCGATCTATGACTTCGGTTTTTCCAAATCACCCGAAGAAACCTTGAAAAAATGGGGTGAAACCCTGACGTACGAACGGTTGATCCGCCGGATCCGCCAAGAGCGCCCGGATATTATCATGCCCTCTTTCCGCGATGTCCCGACCGAACACGGCCATCATCGGGCGATCAGCGAACTGACGGTGCGCGCCTTTAAAGATGCCGCCGATCCCAGTGTTTTTCCCGAACAGATCAAAGCCGGGCTGAAACCCTGGCAAGTGAAAAAACTTTATCTGCCGGGAACAGACGGGCACGAAACGCTGCGCTTTAATGTCGGCGGAAAAGTCGATCCGGTATACGGACTCACCTATCCCCAATTGGGAGAGGAATCACGCAAAAAACACAAAAGCCAGGGGATGGGGCGCGACCTGCCCGTGGCTGACCAGTATATCTCCCTGGAATTGATCCGTTCTTCCGTCAGCGCAACCGGACCGGAGACGTCCCTGTTCGATTCACTGCCCTATGATTTTAAAAGTTACGCCAGCCAGGTAAAAGACCCGGCCCTGAAAACGACGTTAACTCATCTGCAAACCCAGTACGAACGAACCCAGAACGCCTATCCGAACAGGCCTGAGGTGACTGCCTCCGCTGTCAAGGCATTAAGCATGACGCGAATGGCCAAGGAATTGGCTGCCCACGCCCCGTTAAATCACGAACAAAAAGATGACCTCTTGTACCGCCTGAACATCAAAGAACAGCAACTGCAACATGTGATCACCATTGCCGCAGGCATCCAAACCCGCGTGACCCTCGACCGCGACGTCTGGACCCCAGGGTCCACCTCCACTGTCAAACTACAGCTGAACAACAACGCCATTCATCAGGTCCGGATCCACCCCCTGCAACCCGCAGGCGGATGGAAATTCGCGATGAAGCCTTATCGAACCTTTCTCCCTTCCAAAGGAGAAATGACTGTTTCCTTTGCGATGACCGCTCCCGCCAATCCCGAATCGTATTTCCATCCCTATCATCCTCCGGTTCTGCAAGTGGATCTGTCTTACCTGATCGGAGGACAAAAAGTGACCGAGCAAATTACCGCCGATCCGCTGACCTTTACACCCGCCCTGCTGCCGGATTGGGGGATCACACTCACCCCCGAAGCGAGCATTCTGAATACGGAAGCGACACAACCTGAGCAAACGATTGCGATTAAAGTGACCAATTATAAAAACGGCCCCAGCCAGGGAACGATCTCTCTGGACTTGCCAAAAGGCTTCAAGGCAACTCCGGCAAAATGGAACGTGCAATTTGCCAAAGCGGATGAAACCAAAAACTTTACCGTCCGCATTCAGTCCACCGGGCCGTTAAAAGCTCAGCAATACCAGATTCCGGTCACCGCCGCCGTCGGCAACCACAAGTTCCATGCCCAGGTGGAACGCATCTCCTACCCTCACATCGGCACCAGCTACTACATCACCGATGCAGCCATCAAGTTGAATGCCTTTCCTCTCAAACTTGACCCGTCCTTAAACATCGGCTATGTGGACAGCGGCTTTGACGATGTTGCCGAACATTTGCGGCAAGCCGGGTTGCACGTGACAATGCTGACTGAGGATGACCTGAAAAACGGGGATTTAAGCGTATATGATACGATCGTCGTCGGGATTCGCGCTTATCTGTCGCGGGATGACCTGCTGGCCAACAATCAGCGTCTTCTCGATTACGTAAAAAACGGCGGCCATGTGGTCATGCAATACCATAAGCCGACCGACCGCTGGAAACCGGAGCTCGCTCCCTATCCGCTCACACCCGGCGATCCGCCAATCAACTGGCGGGTCACCGATGAAACGGCACCGGTCACCTTTTTAAAACCGGATCATCCCTTGTTGCAATGGCCCAATCCCATCACTTCCGCCGATTTTGACGGCTGGGTGCAAGAGAGGGCAGTCTATTTTCCCTCTGACTGGGACCGGCAGCACTATGTTCCCCTCTTCTCGATGGCTGATCCCGGGGAAAAACCGTTCGACAGCGGGCTGTTAGTGGCCGATTACGGGAAAGGCACCTATCTGTACACCTCCATGGTCTGGTATCGGGAAATCCAGAATCAGGTACCCGGTGCTTACCGGATGTTTGTCAACATGGTCAGTTATCCAAAAGGAAAACACTGACACAGAAAAAAGGGGGTCTCCCGCGCTTCGGGAGACTCCCTTTGTCATGTTTACAACACGGCGGAAAAACACTACTCAATAACCCTGCTCCTTAAAAAACCGCAGCTGCTTTCCGATGGGCAATCCTGCGAGCGGAACCACCACAGGAATCGTTTCAGGAAACAACTCAATTAAAAAAGTGCGATAATCCTCCCCGGCATAAAAAGCAACCAACTCGATCTCTTCCCAGGCGATCGACTGTTTGCGCAGTTGATCGAGCAGTTGAATATGAACGCGCACTGCCCAATCCCGGCGCTGTGACGCACTTAACTGGCGCATCGCCCGGTCAAAAGGGGCAATCATCTGCTTTTCATGCAACAACCCGTAGTGGGCGGAAAGAATATAGACTTGGTCATAATGATCTTTGCAATAGGAAAAAGCTTTGCGAAACAGCGCGGAAGTAAACATTTCGCAGGCGGGGCAGCGAATCTCCCTTTTCATTTTCGAGCAGCTGACAAAAGCGATTTTCATAGAAGAGGATTCCCCTCATCTTTGGTTTTAACGGAGAAAGTACAAGCGCGTCATCGGAGATCAGCCCGGTATTTGTCTCATCAACATTCCCGGAAAAATCGACAGACTAATCCTATTATATATTTATTTTAAAAACAATCACACTTGATGTTCACAATCCGGTCTCAGTCCGGCCGTATGTGTCACAGAAAAAATTCCGCCGCTTCTTTGCGACGGAATTCCGCTGCTCAGCTACTCTCTCACTTGCCCGGTTCCGTGGATCCGGTATTTATAACTGGTTAATTCCTTCAGTCCCATCGGTCCCCGCGCATGCAACTTTTGCGTGGAAATGCCGATTTCCGCTCCATAGCCAAACTCAAAGCCGTCGGTAAAGCGGGTGGATGCATTATGGTACACCGCAGCAGCATCCACCTGTGCCAGAAACGCTTTCGCCGCTTCGTTGTCTTCGGTCACAATCGCTTCCGAATGGCGGGTGCCAAACTTTTACTGCTTCTTCCAGTCCGGATACCACTTTCACCGCCAGCGTCAGATCGAGAAATTCGGTCGCATAATCCGCCTCCGAAGCGGGCACCAGTTTTAATCCCGGAGTGTGGCGCAGAATTTCGCATGTCTTTTCGCATCCACGCAGTTCAACGCCTTTTTCAGCCAGATCCCTGCTTGCTTGCGGGAGCCAGACAGGAGCGATCGCTTCGTCGACCAATACGGTCTCGATGCTGTTGCACACCGATGGCCTTCCGGTTTTGGCATTGACAACAATTCGGGTGGCCCGCTCCGGATCAGCCGCCTGATGGACATAGACGTGGCAGTTGCCCACTCCCGTCTCAATCACGGGAACCAGCGCATTTTGGATGACGCGCTGAATCAATCCGGCTCCCCCGCGCGGAATGGCCAAGTCGACCGTATTTTTGGCGCGAATGAGAAAATCGACCGTCTCCCGTTCCGGGCGGTCAATAAACTGAATCGCCTCCGGGGGCACGTTCGACTGGCGCAACCCTTTTGTCAATGCTTCGATCAGGGCATGATTGGAGCGAAGCGCTTCTTTTCCCCCGCGCAAAACCACGGCATTTCCCGTTTTCAGGGCCAGCCCGGCCGCATCGACGGTAACGTTGGGCCTCGATTCATACACCATGGCAATGACCCCGAAAGGAACGCGCACCTTCTCCACTTTCAGCCCGTTTGGCCGCTGGAAGGTTTCCAGCACCTCTCCCACCGGATCATCCAGTTCGACAATCTGCCTGAGACCTTCGATCATCTCCAGCAAACGGGATTCGTTCAAGCGTAACCGATCCAGCTTACCCTCCGGCGTTCCTGCTGCTCTGGCCGCCTGGATATCTTTTTGGTTTGCCATAAGGATTCTCTCCCGTTCCCGCCACAGTGTATCTGCCATCTCAAGGAGTGCCTCATTTTTCTCCTCGGTGGTGCAAAGAACCAGCTTTCGGGAGGCCTGTTTAGCTCTCTCCGTCTTTTCAATCACATAACGCTGCAATTCATTTTGTGTCATCACTGATTCCCCTCTTTCACAAGAATCACCAGTGCATCCCGATGGATGACGACCGGATAGTGGCTTTGCTTTTTCTCCACTTTTTTTCTCTCCAGAAGCAACCGCAAATCAAAGCTGGAGAAATGGACGATTCCCTTGCCGATCTCCTCTCCGTCTGCTTTCCTGATCGCAACAGCCGCACCTTCCAAAAACTCCCCACTCACCTTTTCCACCCCCGCGAGGAGGAGGCTGCCATAACCATCGATCAAAGCCTCAGCAGCACCTGCATCGACGGTGACACTTCCTTCCACTCTCGTGCCGTAGGCGAGCCAGGACTTTTTTCCCGAGAGACGGTGGTGGGGAAAAAACCGCGTCCCCACCTGTTGCCGGGAAACGATTTTCGTTAATACGTCCGGCTCCTGACTTGATGCGATAAAGGTCTCAATCCCCGACTGCGTGGCAATTTCGGCTGCTGCCAGCTTGGTCTGCATGCCGCCGGTTCCAACCCGGCTGATGCTTTGACCCGCCATCGCTTTTAAACCGGGCGTAATCTCCGTCACTTCAGAAATCCGCCGCGCATTCGGGTCCCGGGCCGGATTGGATGTATACAATCCGTCGATGTCTGTCAGCATCACAAGCGCATCCGCCTCCGCCACCAACGCAACAAGGCTGCCCAGCGTATCGTTATCGCCAAAGCGGATTTCATCCACTGCCACGGTGTCATTCTCATTGACAATGGGCAAAATGCCCCGGCGCAGCAAGGTTTCAACCGTATTCCGAATATGGATGTACCGCTTGCGATCCTCCACATCCGCACGTGTCAGCAAAAGCTGGGCGATCTGAATCTGTTCGGCCGCGAAGAGCTGCTGGTACATCCCGATTAAAATGCCTTGTCCCACTGCAGCAGCGGCTTGTTTTTCGGGAATGGTAATCTGTGCACGCGACCAGCCCAGTCTTTCCAATCCGGCAGCGACGGCTCCGGATGAAACCAGGATCAATTCCATCCCCTGCCGGATCAGACTTGCCATTTGCGCTGTCAAGCTTTTCATTTTCTCTTGTGATATTTTTCCGCCGGCTTCCGTTATGCTGCTCGATCCCACCTTTATGACCATGCGTTTTCCCTGCAAGGATACCACCACCTTCAACCATTTTTATCGAAAATATTCCTCTCTTTTGCGGCAAGCCCCGGATGAAACTCAGTCAAATCGGAAACTTTCACAGTAAAAAAGAAAAGAACCCCTCATCCCCAGAAGGACGAAAGGTTCTTTCGCGGTACCACCTTCATTGGCAAATCCGCCCAGCAGCAGCGGATCGCCCACTCGAACCGATAACGGCGGTAACCGTCCCGCTTTTCACGGGAAGCTCAGGAGGCGGGGTTCAGCCCGGGCGGCGGCAGATTCTTCCAGCCTCTGAAATCTGCTCTCTGGGCGCCGGAACCAAGCTTACTCACTCCATCATTGCGTCAACCGATCCATTATATAGAATTGTTTATAACCGAAAAGACCATGCCTGTCAACGATTTTTTCTCAATACCCGCGTTTCGCCAGAATCAGCCCGCTGATGCCGCCGATCAGGGCGAAGATGATCAGGTAGGAAAAACCGACATTAAACGAAAGGCCGAGAATATACGTCCCCACCGCAGCGATGATGTTTTCCAACCCGTTTAACAGCCCTGCGCCGATTCCGACATTTTGGCTGGGAAACATGCGTTGCAGCGAACTCCAAATCGTGGGTAAAACCACGCCGTTCATCGCGGCCGATACGGAGATGAGCAGCATCGCCAGCACGAGATTATCCGTATGCGTTCCCAAAAAGAGCCCCACACCGGCAATGATGGTTCCAATCCCGGCAAAGATGGAACGTTTCATCAGGCGGTCGCTGGCAACAGCGGTCAAAATAATGGCAATTGTCATCAAGATATAGGGCAGCATGTACCAAAATCCGGTCATATGAAGGGAAAGATGGCGCACCTTCATCAGATAGGAGGGAAGCCAGAATAAAATTCCGTAAAAGACCGTCGCCATCCCCGACCAGTTGATCAAAAGCAGCCAAAAATCCGCTTTTCTTAAAACATCGCCGACACCCACGCTGGAGGCGCTTTCATCCTTGCGCCCCTTTTGAATATAGGCGAGCTCCTCCGCGGAAACAAAACGGCTTTCCTCCGGCCGGTCCTTCGCAATACTCCAAAGAATCGGGGCCATGATGATGATCCCGATGACAGCCATCACGATAAACGGGGTTTTCCATGTGCCAGTTGACAGGATGAGCCAGGTCACAAACGGCCCGGTGATAATCGGCCCCATCGTCAGCCCGAATTCCCAGAACATGTTTGCGCGAGCCCGTTCATGGGACGGGAACCACTCTTTGACCCACTTTGAGTTGAGCGGCCAGTGCATCCCTTCCCCCAACCCCAGGAGAACCCGTGAAAAAACGAGCGCCAATGAACTCCAGACAAAACCGGTGAACAAGGTCATGAGCGACCACCAGATCAGCGCGAACAAGGCGACTTTTCTCGGCCCGAAGCGATCACCCAGGTAACCGCCGAACAGATTGGACAATCCGTACATAAAGAGAAACAGGCTATTGGCAAGAGCGAGTGCACTCTCCGTGACCACTCCGTCCTTGACCATCTCGGGACCGGCGATGGAAATATTGGTCCGGTCGATGTAGGAGATTAAGAGCAAAACCCATAAGCAAACGGCAAACCACCAGCGAAAATTCATTTGTCTCACTTTTTTCGCACCATGATTCTCTTTCACAGCTTGATTTTGTGATGCAGACAAACTGGTCAACCCCCTTCTTGAGCTGGTTAACTGACCGCGGGCAACAAAGACAATTCCCCATATACAAAAATATTCCTATTATCTAATAATTTAATCGTATTGAAAAACACCATTCATTGTCAATGTTTTCCCGCTCCATTCCCCGTTCACTCATTTCGTTGACATGTGTGGCAGAAATGGAAGGTAGGAGGCTCCATGATCCGGAAAACGATCAATATTACGAGAAAACCTCCCCCATCCGGAGGAGGTTTCGTCTTAATGCGAATGTGAAAACAAAGCCTTTCCGCTTTTTCGCTTGCCCCGGAACGAACGTTCAAACGACTTTACGCACATCGGGCGGCGGAACTTGGCGGTCGTTCACCGGCATCGTGTAACATCTGGCCGACATTCCTTGATCAGGCCGGTAAACGGCAAACAGAGCGACGTCCCGCCGAAGAATTTCGCCTGTTCGCAGATAAACGTCCAAATCGAAAGGCAACATATCGACAACCGCATGTTTGAACAGATCGCGCTCGGAAAGCCCAAGGTTTGCGAAATCGCCTGAAAGAAGTTCCGGTTGTTCCGCAGCCTGTCGCAACAGAGCAGCCTGCTCTTCCTTGCTCAAACTCAGCTCCCACCAAACCTTGCGCGGGCGGTGTTTGTGTCCGAGGTAGTAGTCGTATTTCATCAAGCCGAGAATCAGGTCAAGATGCCTGGTAGCCCGTTCCAACAAAAAAGCATGCAAGCGGGTGAACAAATCTTCCAGCTGATGACCGATCTTTTGCCAGCCCTTGCGTTCCCAAAAATCCCCGAAATCCTGGAAGAAATCAAAGGGAGACGGAAACTCCCGCTCCACCAGATAGGAAATGGTATGATCCATGCGATGGGCATTCCAGTACTTTTCCAAAACATCCTCGACGCGCTTGATGCGGACAATGTCGGAAAACGGGAGAATCTCGTTCCCCAGGATTTCATAAGGCGCTTTCTCCATAAATACATAGCCGTACTTCTCCGCTTCCAGCCGCATCCCGGTTCCCCGCAGCATTTTCAGAAAGCCGAGCTGCAACTCTTCCGGCCTCAATGCAAACACATCATTGAATGTTTTCTTGAAAGTGTTGTAATCCTCCAGCGGCAACCCGGCAATCAAGTCGAGATGCTGCGCGATTTTTCCGGACTCCTTGATTTTGGTCACGGTGCGGCTCAGCTTGGCAAAGTTCTGCCGCCGTTTGACCGCTTCGTTTGTCGGGTCGTTGGTCGATTGCACGCCGATCTCAAAGCGGAAAATGCCGGGCGGGGCCTTTTCCGCCAGAAAATCCAGCACTTCCGGGCGCATAATATCCGCAGTAATCTCGAACTGAAATGTACAGCCCCCATGGTGATCAATCAAAAACTGAAAAATCTCCAGTGCATAATCCCGCTTAATGTTGAAGGTGCGATCGACAAATTTGATCAGCTTTGCACCGTTGCGGATGAGGTAGAGCAAATCCTGCTTCGTCCGCTCGATGTCAAAATAACGGACCCCCACTTCGATGCTGGATAAACAAAACTGGCAGCTGAACGGGCAGCCGCGGCTGGTCTCAAAGTAAACAACGCGATTGGGCAGATGGGGAAGGTCTTCCTCAAACCGGTGCGGTGAGGGAATTTTGTTCAGATCCAATTTGGGGCGCGGCGGATTGATGATGATTTCATCACCTTTGCGCCAAGCAAGTCCAAACACAAAATGGAACTTTTGTTCACCGCTCAACTCGGTCAGCAAGTGATGAAATGTCTCTTCCCCTTCACCCATCACAATAAAATCGACTTGGGGCAACCGCTCCATCCATTCTTTTGTGTCATAGGACACCTCCGGCCCTCCCAGGACGATTTTCACATCCGGTTTTACTTTCTTCAGCATGTCAATCACGGTGATCGTCTCTTCGATATTCCAGATATAACAAGAGAAACCGACCACGTCGGGAGCGCGGTTAAACAGGTCGGAAACGATGTTCATCGCCGGATCCTTAATGGTGTACTCCGCGATTTCCACAGCAAATTCACGCTCACAAAATGCTTTCAAATAGCGCAAAGCAAGCGAGGTGTGAATATATTTGGCGTTTAACGTCGATAGTACGATTTTCATATAAACCTACCTCATTTAACGTTCTTGCAAAACCTCCCCTTATTCTACACCGAATGAACCGCAAAAAAAAACCCGCAACGAGGCGGGTTCAAGCTTTCCGCTGCTTGTAGCGGAGATATTGGTAACGGATAAAGCATCCGATGCAAAAACCGAGAATGGCCACAAAGGCCGCGATTCCCAACAGAATGGCAAATACATACCCAACCGCCGGCACTCCGGCATAAAATCCGATCAGGCTGAGTACCAGGCAGACAGCTGCGATCATCTGGTTAAATCTCTGCTGGTCAGGATCTTCCATCGCATAGTGCGAATGCGGTTTTCTTAAAAACGGGCGAACAACCCAAAATACCGGATTTTGGCCCACGATCAGACTGTACAGCCCGGTGAGCAACGGGAGCAGCAAAATCCAGTATTGACCTGTGATCAGGGCAAAAACAACCGACAGTACCTGAAACCATTGGTTGGCACGTACCAGCGGGCGCGGGATTCCGTTCATCGGCGTCCACCTCAATGCTTATATTCCACTTCTCCTGCTTATTATACCAATTTTAAAAAAACAGACAATATTTATTCACCTGTCTCTCTGTTTGTTTTTTATTTTAAAATAAATTTTCCCAAGGCTCACCATCGCTGCGGGACCCTTCGGAAAAGATCATGACTTTTCACCAGAGTCCGGAACGCAAAAATCTCCTTCATCGTTTTTGGATCCCAAACAAATTCCCTTGCAAAATACATTGCAAAAAAAATCACAATTTATTATAATGTAGTAAATCGATAAAAAAACATATATTTTCACGTTTTATACTCTTATCCAGAGCGGCGGAGGGACTGGCCCGATGAAGCCCGGCAACCCCGGTGAGACGAACCGGAAGGTGCCAATTCCTGTAGAGACTGAGCATCAGTTTCTAAGAGATAGGAGAGGAAAATGGATCACAAAGCCTCTTCTCTGGATCAGGGAAGAGGCTTTTTACTGAGAAGGAGGAAAAACATGAGCGAACAAAAAAAGCACCAGCTTGAAACGATTGCCGTCCACGGTGGACAGGTACCTGATCCGACAACCAATGCCCGGGCCGTACCGATTTACCAAACGACTTCCTATGTGTTCAATGATCCCCAGCATGCGGCGGATTTGTTTGCGTTAAAGGAATTCGGCAATATCTATACCCGCATTATGAACCCGACCCAGGACGTATTTGAAAAAAGGGTGGCCGAACTGGAAGGAGGCGTCGGGGCGCTGGCGACCAGTTCCGGACAGGCAGCGATCACTTATTCCATTCTTAATATCGCCAATTCCGGAGATGAAATTGTCGCTTCAAGCCATCTTTACGGCGGCACGTTCAACCTCTTCAGGCATACACTGGCCAAACTGGGGATCACAGTGATTTTCGTCGATCAGTCCGATCCGGAAAATTTCCGCAAAGCCTTCACTGATAAAACCAAAGCAGTCTTCGCCGAAACCATCGGCAATCCGCAAACCGATATCCTGGACATCGAGGCAGTCGCGAACGTTGCCCATGATCACGGTGTTCCTCTCATCGTCGACAATACGTTTGCCACGCCATATTTATGCCGTCCCTTTGAATTCGGGGCTGATATCGTCGTCCACTCCGCAACGAAATTTATCGGCGGTCATGGCAACAGCATTGGCGGGGTAATCGTCGACTCCGGCCGTTTTGACTGGACGAACGGGAAATTCCCGGATCTTACCGAGCCTGATCCCAGCTACCATGGCGTCCGATATACCGAAGCGGTCGGCCCATTGGCCTACATAATCAAAGCCCGCGTTCAACTGCTGCGCGACACCGGCGCCGCCATTTCTCCCTTTAATGCTTTCCTTCTCTTGCAGGGACTGGAAACCTTGCATCTGAGAATGGAACGGCATAGTGAAAATGCCCTGAAAACAGCGAAATATCTGGCAGAGCATGAAGCAGTGGAATGGGTAAACCATCCCGGCTTGCCAACCCACCGCACCTATGAGCTGGCGCAAAAATACCTCCCCAAAGGCCAGGGAGCCGTTTTCACCTTCGGCATTAAGGGAGGTTTGGAAGCCGGCAAGAAATTTATCCAAAATGTGAAGCTCTTTTCTCATCTCGCCAATGTCGGTGATGCCAAATCATTGGTCATCCATCCGGCGAGCACGACCCACCAGCAACTGTCGGAAGCGGAATAGCGCAGTGCCGGTGTAACGCCTGAACTCGTCCGCCTGTCCGTAGGCATTGAGTCGATCGACGATATTCTTGAAGATCTCGATCAGGCTTTGCAGAAAAGCCAACAGTAAATACACAAGCAAGTTCACTCAATTGAAGGCAAAACACCTTTCTCCGGCAATAGCCATGGGGGGAAGGTGTTTTTCTGTGAAAGTTCGTTGCCGGCTAATGCCACGGTGTCCCCCCTCACCTGCTGGCTAACATCCGGTCAGCGGATGCCTTTTCTCTCCATTTGCTTTAACCCCCACCTTTGAAAGGAAACCAATCCCACTTCCAACTATTTCTACTAAATATCGTCAAAACCTATGTTATCCTCTAATAGAGAAACGCTCAGCTTCACTGTTGAGCCAGGAAATGAACAGGAGGGTTATTCTGTGAAAAATCGTCGTATTTTGACTTCATTGGCAATTGCAGGAGCATTGGCTGTCACCAGCCCGCTTACAACTTTTGCTGCCGGCAAACAAGATCCCGGTACAGAAGCTGATTCCGCCAATTCCTCTTATTGTCACTATATTCAAGAAACCTTGAAAGAGTTGCATCTCGATCAGCTTCTCAAACAATACGGCATCAAAGTGGACTCGCTGGAAATCATCCAAAACCGGCCGCAATCCGTTCCGGTACAGCCCAAGCAGATCCAACAGCAACCGGCTCCGGTCAAAAAGCAACCTGCAACCAACCAGACGACAAAACCGGCATCGACCCCACCGTCTTCTTCCGGACAACAACAAACCGGCTATACGCTGAGCGAATACGAGAAACAAGTGGTTGACCTTGTCAATCAGGAACGGGCCAAATACGGGTTGCCTGCCCTGAAAATCGATTCGAAATTGAGCCGGATGGCACGGGACAAAGCACAAGACATGCATGACAAACATTATTTTGACCACAACAGCCCGACTTACGGCTCCCCATTTGACATGATGAATAAGTATGGCATCCAATACAACAGCGCCGGAGAAAATATTGCCATGGGGCAACCCACTCCGCAAGAGGTTGTGAAAGACTGGATGAACAGCAAAGGACACCGTGAAAATATCTTGAATAAAGATTTCAATTACATCGGTGTCGGTTATGTAAAAGACGGAAATTACTGGGTACAAGAATTCATCGGAAAATAAACGGTTATTTGAAAACATGCAGCTCACGGCGGGCTGCATGTTTTTTGTCTCGCGCTTTGGCTGATGCATGACAGAAAGGGCGAATAAAGAGCGCGGGGTCCCTTTTCTGAAGCGGTTTCCAACTCTAATCAAACTGCTTGGAATACAGGTGTGCATATACCCCATCTCGTGCAAGTAACTCATCGTGCGTACCTTGTTCCACAATACCACCCTCCGTCAGTACAATAATTCGTCGGGCATTGCGGATTGTGGAAAGGCGATGGGCAATCACGAGGGTTGTACGTCCTTTGACCAGTGATTCCAGTGATTCTTTGACAATGCTTTCACTCTCGTTATCCAGCGCGCTCGTTGCCTCATCCAAAATCAGAACGGGTGGATTTTTCAAGAATACGCGGGCAATACTCAGCCGCTGCTTTTGCCCACCAGACAATTTGACACCTCTTTGTCCGATCTCGGAGTGATAGCCGTTTGGCAAGCTCATAATAAAGTCATGTGCATTGGCATGCTTGGCTGCCCTGATAATTTCTGCATCGCTCGCCGCTGGATTTCCGTAGCGGATATTTTCCAACACTGTTCCCGCAAAAAGGTAAACATCTTGCTGTACAATACCGATGTTATTTCTTAATGATCGCAGGTCAAGATCGCGGACGTTGATTCCGTCCAGCAACACCTCCCCCTCTGTCACGTCATAAAAACGGGGGATGAGCGAGCATAATGTAGTTTTTCCCGCACCGGACGGACCAACCAACGCAACGTACTCCCCGGGTTGTATACGAAGCGATAGATTTACCAATACATTGTCCAAATGGTCTTCGTAACGGAAGGAAACCTTCTTGAACTCAATCTCTCCATGTACCTGTGGCAAGGTTATGGCATTCGGTTTGTTTTCGATTGCCGGCTTCAGATCCATGATTTCCATAAAGCGCTGGAAGCCCGTGATCCCTTCTTGAAACTGCGTACTCATATGAGTCAACCGTTGAATGGGTTCAATCATAAAGCCGATATACAGTAGGAAAGTAATTAAATCAGCTAACTCTAAAGTATTATTCACAATACTGACACTGCCAAAGATAATCACCGTGATCATAATCAGTTGGATAAACGCTTCAACACCATTGAAAAAATACGCTTCCGCCTTGTAAGTTTTTTTCCGGCTATCGAGGAAACAATTATTTTCCCGGTTAAACTTCTCAATCTCCACGTGCTCGTTGGCAAACGATTTTACCACGCGGATTCCCGACAGACTGTCCTCCACCTGTGCGTTTACGTCCCCGATTCGCTCTTTGTTTCTTCTTAATGCCTTGTTCAACTTCTTATTAAAATACAATGTGAAGACACCAAAGAATGGCAAAAAGCAGAACACAGCGATTGTTAAAGGGGCGTTAATGAAGAACAAAATGACAAATGCTCCAATAAAACGGGCGAGATATTTGACGTAGTCTTCCGGGCCGTGATGGCAGAGCTCGGAAAGCAGTAGCAGGTCGTTCGTTATCCGAGACATGAGCTGACCTGTCTTTTCCTTGTCGTAAAAGCTTAAGGAAAGCTTCTGCATATGCGCGAACAACTCACCGCGCATATCCCTTTCCATACGGGCACCAATCTCATGACCTTTGTAGTCTACAAAATAATTTCCGACATTCTGGATCACGACCAAAACAAGCATCAGCCCGCCGATCTGGTACACTTCACCTAACGTAGTGGATAAGTCTCCTTCCAGAACATCTTTCGTTATATACCGAACGAGCAATGGAAACACCAAACTCACAGCAGAAACGATCAAGTCGCATGCCAATACCGAAAGAAACGGCATTAAATACGGTTTGTAATATGAGAAAAATTTTTTTACCGGAAAACGCATGATTTACCCCTTTTTTGTGTTATTTAAATAAACACATATAAGGGGTACATCATTTACAGATAAGAGGATGTCACACCCTTATATGTTTGTACGGTTTGATTTGTCATGTTTTTCATGTGAACGGCCTCCTTGTTCGTTAATAATTTCATTTTAAATGAGTTTATGCAGAAGTATCACTATATTTATTGAATTTATAATATATCAAATAATCATAAACATGTATCTCTTTGCACGGAGTGACAGGTAACAGTTCGAAAAAAATCATATACGTCAACCGAGTTGTTCTCCCTGCCAACAGAGCATGCGAGCCTCGGTTTCGGCTTTGCCGGGAGATGGCGGTCAACGTTGGCTCTGCCTTGAAGCCGCCCCGGTTACGTACTACTATGAAAAGGAGAACGTTATCCAACAAAAACAACTTTTCTTTTACCCCGGGAAACAAACCGGGGAGGGAAGTGGCTCTCCCCTGAACGGCCATCGGGAAATTCAGGGACACCACTGCCCGACGGCAACATGTCTTGCCCAGAAACATATTTTCACAAAAAGGGAGCGATCACATGGCTCTGGATCTTACCAGCACGACCACGTTACATAATGGTGTGAAGATGCCTTGGCTCGGTCTCGGCGTTTACAAAGCCCGGGAGGGAACTGAAGTCATCAACGCAGTCAAGGCGGCGCTGAACACGGGATATCGAAGCATCGATACCGCCGCGCTCTATGAAAATGAAGAAGGTGTCGGCCGGGCAATCAAAGAATCCGGGATTCCCCGGGAAGAGATCTTCCTGACCACCAAAGTATGGAATACCGATCAAGGTTATGACACCACCCTGAAGGCATTTAACGAGAGCCGCCGAAAATTGGGGGTGGATTATATTGACCTCTATCTTATCCATTGGCCGGTAAAAGAGAAATTTATCGACACATGGAAAGCACTCGAAACATTATACCGGGAAGGACAGGTTCGGGCGATCGGTGTCAGCAACTTTCAAATCCATCATATCGAGGAATTGAAAAAACACAGTGATCTGCTGCCGATGGTAAATCAAGTGGAATACCATCCCCTGCTGACGCAAAAGGAACTGCTTCAATACTGCAAACAGGAAGGGATCCAGCTGGAAGCCTGGAGTCCGCTTATGAGAGGAAATAACCTCGATCACCCGACACTGACAGCCCTTGCCGAAAAACACGGCAAGACTCCGGCTCAAATCATTTTGCGCTGGGACTTGCAGCACGGAGTCGTCACGATTCCCAAATCCGTGCGCGAACACCGCATCAAGGAAAATGCAGATATCTTTGATTTTGAACTCTCCCCCGCAGAAATGGACCAGATCGATGCAATGAACCAGAACCACCGTTTCGGCCAGCATCCCGATCATTTCAAATTTTGATGAAAAAGCGGATAGGACGGGAATGGCCCCGGGTTTTCCGCTTACGGCAAACTCCCGAAACGGAAATGTCCGTCGGACCGGGTGCTTTTTTGCTCCAGTTCCTTCGCCGTCCCTCTCGTTGAATTTTGCCAACAGCCCCAATCAGGGAAAGGGCCCGGGTTTCTTCGGAAAAAACGGGTTCGGTGCGCTGCGTACAACGTATAACTCCGGCCACAATACGTAACCCTATGGATAGATGAGGAGGGATTGCGCATGGATCTGGAACGTGCAAAAGAGATTTTAAAGTCTCCGGAACACATCGAAGTCACCTACCGGGGACGCCCGGTCTGGATTGAAATGGTCGATGAACACGCTGAAAAAGCTCAGGTGCATGAAGAAGTCAACAAGGATAATGTCATGATCGTGCCTGTTTGGGATCTGGAAGATAAAGGTTAGAGCAAACTGCCTCAGGGAACTGGGGCAGTTTTTTTTCAGCAGGTTACGCCGGCTTCCTGAAATTGCAGCCATCGCCCGCCTGCATCCATTTTTGCCCGGACCCCGACCGGCAGTGTCAAGTTGACATTGGTATGTCCCGCTTTCAATCCATAAAAAGCGGGGATGCCAAGGGGCTTCAAAATATCTTCCAAAACCTGTCTCACGGTTAAACTCTTCGCATCATCCGCTGCTTCACAGTCGGTACATTCCGTTATAACAATCCCGCTTGCCTGCTGCAACTTTCCGGCCAGTCTCAGCTGGGTGAGCATGCGGTCAATCCGGTATGGCTCTTCCTCAATCTCTTCGATGAAGAGAATGTGTCCCCTGGTATCCACTTCATACGGCGTACCGAGCAAAGCCGCCAGGAGGGACAAATTTCCGCCGACCAACTTCCCTTCCGCTTCACCTTGGACAATGGTGAACGGACAGCTTTCCGCTGAGGAGAGGTATCCGCCAACTGGACAAGGCCGGGACAGGTGCGTAAAAAGCGTATGCCAGGAAAGGGCATCGAAGCGCTTTGCCAGTTCAAACACCATCGGGCCGTGAAAGGTAACCAATCCCGTCCGCTGATAAATCGCCACATGCAATGCGGTAATATCGCTATAGCCGGCAAAAATTTTCGGATTGGCCCGGATGATTTCATAATCGATCAGATCCAGCAGACGAGGGGTTCCGTACCCTCCTCTCAGACAAAAAACAGCATCCACTTCGGGATCGGCAAACATCCGGTTGATATCCTCCGCCCGAATCTCATCCCTTCCAGCCAGATAACCGTAGCGCTCTCCCAGCGAACGACCGGGCTTCACCCGATAACCAAAGCCCGCCAAAATTTCAAGTGACATTTCCAGTTCCACCGGATCAGTCGGGCTCGCCGGGGCGATAATGCCAATCGTGTCGCCCGGTTGTAAACATTTTGCTTTCATTTCTTTCCCCCTTTCAGCATCCGGACAAAAAATTCGATCTGTTCGGAATTCAGGGATGACGGGATGGAAACTGCCGACCATGCGTTGGTCAGCAGTCTTTTTTCAAAGCAAACGCCTCCGCCAACAGGCGGTATGATTTCAGTTTGGAGGCAAAGTCATGCATCAGGGTTACTATCATAAATTCTTCTGTACCATATTCTTCGCCGAGTTGAAGAATTCGCTCTTTCCCCCGTTCTTTTGACCCGACGATCATCCGTTTGCGGTTCTCTTTTATGCGATAGCGGTCATAGGCAGAATAAGGATAACGGAGCGCCGTTTCAACGGAAGGAATCCCGTTGGCTGCACCCCCCTTTTCAATCAAGAGCAGGGATAAATCCAGGCTCGCGGCCAAATGCTCCGCCTCATCATCCGTTTCCGCGCAGACGACGAAAATGGCGAGAATGGTTTGCGGCTGCTGATTCAATTGCGACGGGCGAAAATGTTCCCGATAAAACCGAACCACATCGGCTCCGCCTTCTCCGTTGATAAATTGCGCAAATGCATACCCCGCTCCCTGTTGGGCAGCGAGCAAGGCACTGCCGCCGCTGGAACCGAGCAACCAGATCTCCGGTGCAGTTCCGATCAGCGGAGTCGCACGCAATCCCGGGTACTCAGGGTGCTCATGATCATGGAGAAAGGAAATCAGATCCGCTATTTGCTGCGGATAATGGTCTGCATAAGAGATTTTTCCTTCTTGGAGCGCTTTGGTCGCCAGCGGCATTCCTCCCGGTGCCCTTCCCAGGCCCAAGTCGATCCGGTTCGGGTACAATGCTTCCAGCACCTTAAAGTTTTCAGCCACTTTATAAGCGCTGTAGTGGGGGAGCATAACACCGCCGGAGCCGATCCTCATTTTCTCCGTTTTGGCCGCAAGATGGCTGATGAGCACTTCCGGACTGGAACCTGCCAGGCTGCGGGTGAAATGATGCTCGGATACCCAAAAACGGTGAAATCCCAGCTTTTCTGTTTCCTGCGCCAAACGGGCCGTGTCCGCCAAGGCCTCTTCTGCCGTTTTTCCTTCCGGAATCGGGGATTGGTCCAACACGCTCAGTTTAATCAACGAAGTTCACCTCTAATCATCCGTCATCCCTGAAGATGGCGGTGGACATACTAATTTTTTTATAGTTACCTTAAATTATACACTTTAATGTCAAGCTTCATGTAAAGAGCCACAGGTTTCCTCCGATCATTGAAATCCTGCGGCTCTTGCAAAGCTCTCCCGTTTATATTCCGCTATGCCCGCTCCTTATCGTGCACGCAGCGGATCACCGTTTCGTACACCTCCTGGAACGGAACCCCTTTTTCCCGCGCGATTCGGGCCACCTCTTCGTATTCCGGCATCTGCCGAATGGCCGTTCCATCCCGGTATGCCCGCTTGACGGCAATCGTTCCATAGGGGGTCTCCACCCTGTCGGTCTCCCGCCTGAGAATCGATCTCGTCCACCTCGTTCGCCGCACGCCGAGAGTTGTCGTTTCCCTGAGCAGGGCGTCTTCACAACGTTCGGCCAAATGCTCCGGCGCCAAAACAGTAATCAACGTTCCTGGACGATTTTTTTTCATATAAACCGGCGTATAAAACACATCGAGCGCCCCGGCGCGAAACAGTTGGTCCATCGCATAACCAAGGGCTTCACCGCTCATGTCATCCACTTGGGTTTCCAGAACGGCGATCGTTTCCCTTTGCCTGTCATACTCCTTTTTTTCTTCACCATCTTTTATGAGAAGCGCCCGTAACACATTCGGATGATCGAAATCCTTCTCCCCTGCACCGTACCCGATCTTCTCTATGGTAAAGCCTCCAATCGGCCTGAACTCGCTGACGAGCGCTTTCAAAATCCCGGCGCCCGTCGGGGTCGTCAATTCTCCATTCACATGGAGGAATGCCAGCGGGATCCCTGTCAAAAGCTCCGCTGTGGCCGGTGCCGGAATCGGATACAAACCATGGGCCATCTGCACTTTTCCGCTTCCGACCGGCACTTCAGAGGCGAAAATTTGTTCAATCCCCAGGTTTTCCAAAGCTAAACAAGTTCCGATGATATCGATGATCGAATCCATCGCCCCTACTTCGTGAAAATGCACTTTCTCCGGCGAAATCCCGTGAATTTTCCCTTCGGCTTCAGCGATCAGCGAAAAAATCGAGCGGCTCCTTTCTTTAACGCGGGACGGCAGCTCACTTTGCTCGATCATCGCCAGAATATTGGCAGCATGGCGATGGGCGTGATGACGGGAATGATGAGGTTGCGGTTCAACGTGGAGGCAGAGTTGTTTGGCTGAAATGCCCCGTTTTACCACCTGTTTGATCTGCATGAAAAAAGGATCGAGCGGAAGTTTTTTCAAATGTTTTTCGATATAACCGGGGTCGGCCCCCAAATCGATCAGGGCGGCCAATGTCATATCACCCGCAATGCCGGATATACAATCGAGATATAATGTGCTCATTTGCCGACAGCCTCCTGCACCAATTGTTGAATCATCACCGCGGCATAACCCGCACCGAATCCATTATCGATATTCACCACTGTTACTCCGGCGGTGCAAGAAGTCAGCATGGAGAACAGCGGGGTCAACCCGGAAAAATGCGCCCCGTAGCCTACCGAGGTGGGAACGGCAATGACCGGGCGTCTGGTCAGCCCGCCGACGACGCTTGCCAGTGCCCCTTCCATTCCGGCGACCACAATAACGACCCGGGCCTCTCTCAGTTGTTCCCTGAAGGCGAGCAAACGGTCGATGCCGGCTACTCCCACATCATAGATCCGCTCCACTTCGCACCCCATCCATTGTGCTGTTCCCGCCGCTTCTTCCGCGACCGGCAAATCCGACGTCCCCGCGCAGACTACGGCCACCGTGCCTGCATAACGCCGAGGCGACTCCCCGCATGTCAGCAGGCGTGAAACAGGATCATACACCGCCTCGGGAAACTGATCTTTGACAAGCGCTGCCATCGCTTTCGTCGCCCGTGTGGCCATCGCCCGGTTGTGTGCCTTCATCAACTCGGCAAAGATCGCGGCAACCTGCTTCTCCGTTTTTCCTTGCCCGAAGATCACTTCCGGATAACCCGTTCTCTTTTCACGGTCAATATCGAGCTTGCAAAAACCGATATCCTTAAAAGTGTCCATGACCTGTCCCCCAAGGATCATTTTGCCGTTTTCAGGGTTTCATTCATTGAGCCGGAGCGGTATCCTTGCAAATCCAGGGTTACGTAAGTGAACCCCTCCGCTTTCAAAACCGCGGTAATCCGCTCGGAAAGGGCCAGAACTTTGGCGAATTCCCCGGGCGGAACCTCGATCCGGGCGATCGTATCATGATGGCGAATCCGCAAGGTGCGAAAACCCATCTCGCGCAGGGCTTGTTCCCCCCGGTCCAGCTGCCGCACCTTTTCCAGCGTAATCGGATCACCGTAGGGAATGCGGGAGGACAGACAGGCAAAAGATGGTTTGTCCCAGTTTGGCAAGCCCATTTCCCGCGCCAGTTCGCGCAGCTCTTTTTTATAGATTTCCGCTTCTTGCAGCACACTGCGCACTTCATATTCTTTCGCCGCTTTTCTTCCCGGCCGGTAATCCCCCAGATCATCCATATTGGCCCCGTCGAGTATCCAGGGAATATTGCGCTCTTTGGCCAGACGGGTCAAACTGCCGTACAACCCCGCCTTGCAATGGTAGCAGCGATCGGGATTGTTGGCGACAAAGTGAGGGTTTTCCATTTCGGCGATCTGAATGATTTCATGTTTTACGCCGAGCTGTTTCGCCAGGGCAACCGCTTCCTGCATTTCCCTCTCCGGAAACGTTTCCGAAGCGGCGGTGACTGCCAGCACCCGCTCCCCCAGTTCCTCGACCGCCCTTGCCAGGACAAAGGTGGAATCGATGCCCGCCGAAAAAGCGACGATCACCTGATCCATCCCGCGCAAGATCTCTCCCAACTTTTGATTTTTTTCCCGAATGTTCATCCCTCTCCCCCGCTCACGAGGCAAAGACGGAGCGTGAGGGTCATACTCACGCTGTGTCTGCCTCCAAGGTTGATTTTTTACGGTTTAATAAACACCGTTTTCACTGCGGTAAAAAATTTTTTGCCGCCTCTCCCTGCTCTCTGGAGTGGGAGCTCGACTGCTTCATGCCGCCAAACGGCGCCTGGAGTTCAACACCGGCCGACTCCGCGTTCACCCGCACCAGACCGGCTTCCATCTCCTCGATAAAGGTGAAGGCATTGGATACGTCCTTGGTAAAGATCGAAGCGCTCAGGCCATAGTCGGAGTTATTGGCGATCTCAATCGCTTCTTCCAAACTGTCCACTTTCATCAGGGCCAAAACCGGACGAAAATTTCTTCCTGAGCCAGAAGCGAATGGGGGTTCACATTTTCAAAAACAGTCGGTTCCACGTAAAAGCCGTTGCGGAAACGGTCTCCCTGCGGCACTTTCCCTCCGCAGAGCAAAACAGCTCCTTCTTCCAGCCCTTTTTGCACATAATATTGGAATTTCTCCTGTTGCTTTTTATTGGCGCACGGCCCCATCCATGTGCCATCCTCCAGGCCGTTTCCCACCTTTAACTCGCTCACTCTCGCCAGCAGTTTCTCCTTGAACTGGTCGTAAACGGCGCTTTCAACAATCACCCGGCTGGTGGCCGTGCATTTTTGACCGGTCGAACGCAAGCCTCCGCTGACCGTCGCTTCAACCGCCAGATCGAGATCGGCATCTTTCAGGACAATCACCGGATTTTTGCCGCCCATCTCCAGCTGGTACTTCGCCCCGCGCGCCAGAGCAATCTGACCGACCAGTTTTCCCACCTGTCCCGAACCGGCAAAAGTAACTCCGTCGACCTACGGATGTTCGGCGATCCCCTGTCCAACCGTTCCGTCGCCCATCACGAGATTCACCACGCCTGCCGGCAGGCCCGCTTCAGCAAAACACTCGACCACTTTGGCCGCCGTGACCGCTGTTTCCGGAGCCGGCTTAAAGACCACAGTATTGCCGTAAATCAGCGCCGGCGCTATCTTCCAGATCGGGATGGCAACCGGAAAGTTCCACGGCGTGATCACACCGACTACCCCGAGCGGGAACCGCTTTGTAAACATGAAGGCATTTGCTTCGGAAGATGGAATCACATCCCCCGTTTTTCTCATTCCCTCCCCGGCATAATAGCGCAGGATGGCTACACCTCTGGTGGTTTCTCCCTTGGCTTCCGGCAGTGTTTTGCCCATCTCCCGCGTCATCGTTTCCGCGATCTCATCCAGGCGTTTTTCCAATATGTCCGCCGTTTTGTACAGATAGTTTCCCCGGGTGGCCCCGGACAATTTGCGCCAGGTTTTCTGCGCCGATCTGGCCGCGGCCACCGCCCGGTTCAAATCTTCAATCCCCGATTTTTGCACATAGCCGACAACTTCTTCAATATTGGCCGGATTAATGCTTTTTTCCACCTCACCGGTCGACGCAGACCGCCATTCTCCGTTTACATAGTTTAGGTACGTGCGTGCGTTTTTTTGATCCACCATGTTTTCTTTCCTCCCTGCGGGCATCCGTTTTCAGAATGTGGGTCCGATCCGCCAAATTCCAAAGTCGTGCTGTTTCAAAATTTCCGCTTTCGTCAATTTCCCGGAAGCGACTCGGATCACTTCGTCAAAGATGCGATTTCCCACGGATTCAATCGTTTCCGTGCCATCGATGATCGTTCCGGCGTTCAGGTCCATGTTGTCGCTCATCTGTTCAAATATCGGGGTGTTGGTGGCGATTTTGATCACGGGCGCAATCGGGGAGCCGGTGGGTGTGCCCCTGCCGCTGGTGAACAGGACGATTTGTGCGCCGCCGGCCACCATCCCGGTCAGCTGCTCAATATCATGGCCCGGTGTATCCATCCAGACCAACCCTTTTTTGCTTGGGATCTCCGCATAATCAACCAGTTGCTGAAGTGTCCGGGAACCTGCTTTGGCAGCGGCCCCGAGCGATTTTTCCTCCAGGGTGGTAAGTCCTCCCCTGATATTGCCCGGGCTGGGGTTTCCCGTCCGAATGTCCACCCCCATCGCAAAAGCACGGCTTTCCATCGCCTGGATCACTTCGTAAACGCGTTTCTTCACTTTGTCGTCAGCGGCCCGCTCCGCCAGCAGGTGTTCGGCCCCGATCAACTCCGTCGTTTCCGCCAAAATGGCCGTTCCCCCGTGATCGGCGATCAAATCGCTGACAACGCCCACCGCCGGGTTGGCCGAAATTCCGGAACAGGCATCCGATCCCCCGCACTCCGTCCCGACAATCAATTCACTTAATCGGAGGGGTTCCCGATGCAAAGCAGACGCATCCTGCACCATTTTTGCGGCGATTTTTGCTCCCTGCGCGATTGCATCCAAAGTGCTGCCGTGATCCTGGATAGAAACGACTTCAACCGGTTTTCCGCTTTTGGCGATATCCTGGGCAATTTTCCGTGCCTGATGGGTTTCACAGCCGAGCCCCAACAACTCCGTAGACATTTGGATTTTTTCCCAAACCAGCATAAGTGCGAAAGGTTTGTTCATAATCGGCTCCCACCTGGGCACAACCGTGCTGGTGGATAAACGTCACCGTTCCCTGAACCAGCTCCGTGATCCGGTAAGCCGTCTGGGTGGCACATGTAATCGTCGGGAGGATCAACACATGATTGCGCACGCCTGCTTTTCCGTCCGGACGCCGATAGCCCCAAAATTCAGTTTGCATGGCCCATCCGATCCCCTCTCCCTCTTTTTCCTTCCACATTGTGGACATGCACATGTTCCCCGGCGGCAATCTCTGTGACGGCCGCTCCGATCACTTCGCCGTATTTGATCACATCTCCGCCGGCCGGAATCGCCCTGACGGCAAATTTGTGGCCAAACTCGATATCGCTCACGAGCTTTACCGTGACGCTCCAATCCCAGCATTGCACCTGAATCACCGTTCCTTTGGGAATGTTGCTCAATGCAACGGCAACATTATCCTGAGGCTTCATCATGACGGTTTTGTAAGCCGTTCCCATCGCCACGCCTCCTTTTTAACCGGCTGATCTCTTCACCGGATTGGAAAGTACGCCGATCCCGGAGATTTCAATCTCAATCCGGTCCCCGTCCGCCAAGGTAAAATCATCGGGCGGGACAATGCTGGTTCCCGTCAGCAGAACCGTTCCGTCAAAGATTTCATTATCCCTTTTCAAATAATCGACCAGCTCGGCAAATTTCCGTTTCAATTGGCTCGTATTGGCTGACCCTTCGACCACTTTTTGCCCGTTCCGGTAAATGCGGCAGGTAATTTCCATCCGGTAAGGATCCTCAACCGCTTCAGCCAGCAAAACAGCGGGGCCCAGGGAACAGGAATGGCGCCAGATCTTCGCCTGAGGGAGATAGAGCGGATTTTCGCCTTCAATATCCCGGCAGCTCATATCGTTGCCGATTGTATAGCCAAGAATCTCTCCTTTATGGTTAAGGACGAGACCCAGTTCCGGTTCAGGAATTTGCCAGTTGGAATCTCCCCGCAGATAAACCGGCTGATTCGGCCCCACCGTGCGCCTGGCGGTCGACTTGAAGAAGATTTCCGGCCGGACTGCATCGTACACTTTATCGTAAAAGGTGGTCTGATCCATTTTTCCGCCGGTTGCTTCATAGTTGCGGGCTTCTTTGCTCCGCTCATAGGTTACCCCTGCCGCCCAGACTTCCGGCGCATCCAGCGGCGTGATCAACTGGAGGCTTTCCAGATCCCGGGGCAAGGGAGCAGCTTTTTCAATCGAGTTCAAAATCAGACGCAGCGGAGTGGTTTGCTTTGCTTCCGCTTGATTGACCAGCTCGAGAAATCCGGCAAAGGGAAGCGGATAAACGCTGTCTTCCTCGGTTACTGCAGCGAGGACAGGAAGGGAATTCTCCAAAAATCGAATCACTCTCATGGTGCACAACTCCTTGGACAGGTGATGGCGTTGCTGTCAATGGTCGTCACAGGACGGGCCGCGGAGCCCCTTTTCCCCTCTGAGGGACTCCACTCCCTCCTGTTTTGCTTCACACTTTCATTCCGGGGGTATGACAATAAGACATGAAATTTTCCGTTCAGCAAAATCCGTAACCCATTTGTTCGGAAATCTTGCCGGCTGCGCTTTTCAAGCAATCCACGATTTGTTCGTCCGTTCCGTCATCGTGGGCCGAAACCGGAGTGGAGACGCTGATTGCCGCGATCACCTGTCTGGTGTGATCCCGGACGGGCACGGCCATGCATCTTACCCCGCGCTCATTTTCCTGATCATCCACGGCGTACCCTTTTTTGCGGACAGCGGCCAGCTCATTCAGAAATTCCGCTTCACAGGTAATGGTATTGGGCGTTTGCCGGGTATAAACATAGCCGTTGAGAATTTCCGCCAATTCCTGCTCTTGCTTGAAGGCGACCAGAACCTTCCCGACCGCGCTGGAATGAATGGGAACGCGGCGGCCGATGCGGGAGTACATGATCACTCCCGATGCCCCTTCGACTTTGTCAATATAAACCCCTTCCTTCCCGTCCAGAATGACCAGATGAACGGTGAGTCCCGTTTTCAGCGATAATTCCATCAGAAATTTCTTAGCGATATTGCGGAGATCCATCCCTTGCGAAACGAGATTTCCCCGCTCCATCAATTTAAGGCCAAGCCTGTATTTTCCGCTGTCCGGGTCTTGAATGATGTACCCGCGCGACTGAAGCGTTTTGAGCAAAGAATGAACCGTGCTTTTATGAAGACCGAGGCGCCTGCTGATTTCAGTGATTTTCAATTCGGTTTCGTATTCATCAAAGAGATCCAAAATTTGCAATGCGCGATCCACAGCCTGAATGATGGGCATAAGCACATTCACATCCAAATCAATTGTTCAGTTTTTTTGAAAGAAACAGGACATCCGTCCGGTAGTCGTGTTCAGCTTCTTCTGCAACGGCGACGGGGACGACTCCATACGCGGCATCGGTATGAGCGGACAACCGGTTGCTGGTGGCCACCAAACGCTGGCGCTGCCTGAGTTTCGCCCGTCTTTCTTCCCCCAATTGCCGGCGCTCCTTTGGAACAGAATCGAAAGCGAACGAAATTCGTCCCTCCATCAACGCGTCCGGATCGATAAATTGAATCTGCCTTCCACGTAAATCAAGGTAGAGAAGGTCGCCGGTTTGCAGGTAAAGAATCCCGCCTCCTTCAAGCGCTTCCGGTGTCATGTGACCGATGGCTGCACCATAGGTAACCCCGGAGTACCGGCCGTCGCTGATCAGCGTGACCAGCTTTTTCAACCGGCGGTTGGCGTTTATGTGCTGCATCGGGGTAAACATCTCCGGCATACCAAAGGCGACCGGACCCTGCCCGGCTATGACGATGGCGATTTTCAGAATCGCTTTATCAACCATGCGCGCAAACAGCTGATCATAGTCAAGCTCCGCGCAGCGATCGTACTCGCCCGGTGCATTCTGTTTCAATACCGCCAGCAGCCGCTCACGGGAAAACAGCCGTCCCTCGCAAATCCGCTCCAGCAACCGGGGGTCGAGCAAACTGCGGTTGGCATCGTCTTCATTTTCATAATAGAGAACAAAGGCCGCTTTGCAGTCAAATTCATCCAATTGGCTGCCGGTCATCCCGCTGATTTTCACTACAGCGCTTTCAAAAAAGTTTCCTTTCAGAACATCGACCCCGCTGAAAGAACGGCGCGGTTTGGAAAGGATGACGGGATTGTCGCTGACATTTGCCGCGGGGAGGCGATCATTGTCTTTCAGGCGCTCTCTCCAGCTTGTTCCGGTAACCGTGGGGGCGTCCAGATCCATCGGAACCCCGTTTTGCACCAGTTCATAAAACAGCGTTTCCATCCCGCGGATGCGTCCGCTGCAACACTGCATCGCCAGCGCGAAAATGTCTCTGCCTTCGGTCAGGCTGTAGTCGAATAAATCGGGAACCGGCACTTCCTGGTGAATGTGATTGAGATCCCATAAACTGAAACGATAGCCTCCGTAAAGCATGGCCGCAACCAAATGCATCATCAGGTTGGTTGAACCTCCGGAGGCGCTGTGAATACGAATCGCATTGCGGATATTGGCTCCCACGAGGTTAGCCACCCCGAAAGCCGGCTGATTGATCATGAGAGCCAACGCGTCAATCGCCTGATTGATCTTGTCCTGCCCGGGCGGTCCCGTCAATTGCTCGACCGCCGGATGGACTAGTCCCAGCCCGGCGACGAGGTGGCGTGAACTGTTTCCCGTACCGTTGAAGGCACAGATGCCCCCTTTGCTGTCACAGGTGTTCACAGCGAGTCGTTTCTCAAACTCCTTATGCTTCGCTTCCGAGATGATCCCCTTCTCCCTCGCTCGCAAAAAAATCCCCTGAAACGCCGTATTGGTGGTACATTGCAATATATAAGCCATCGTATCGCGCAAATCATCGGCAATATCCCGGGCCCCCGCTTTCTCGGCATCTTCTGTCAACCGCTCCAGCTCCGTCCGCAAATCGTCCGGAATCGTCCCGCCTTTCAAGACATGGGCCGGAGCAAAAGTGGCAAAAAACGGCGCTTCCCCGCGATTACGACGGAGGCGGTCGATATGGGCCAGGGCGCTGACGACACCGAGCGGCTGTTTGTCGCATCCCTGAATCACAAAAGCTCCGTGATAGCTGTGGGCTTCCAGTTGATTCACCACCATTTGCGCCACGGCATTCCGGCTTTGCAGGGAATAACTCATCCCGTAATTGCTTTGGGCTGTCCCGTCGCAGAGGACTGGCGTGGAAAAATAAAAGGGAATTCCGCCGTTTTGCCAAATGCGGATTGCTGCCAGCGCGGAGGTTTGGTAATCCATGATATGAGCCGGATGGTCGCTTGAACCGCCAATAATGGCGATGCGTGGCGCGTTCTCTTCCAGGCGGTCGTAAATTTCCTCCAACGTCCAGTCCGGCATCGTTCCCTCATACGAAGGGCCGAGAATCTGTTTGGCCCGATCCAGCAAAGCGGCCACAGTAATCGGCTCATTCGCCTTTCCCTGTACATTGTCCCGGTAAGGATTACTGTCGGCCTCTATTTTGGAAAACAACGGCAACCGGTTTCCCTCCCTGAAGTTCATGATCCGTCCAGTTGACTTTGAAGCGGTACGGGATCAGACAGAATATCAATCTCCGCCCGCTCTCGCGCCTCGTCAATCAATCCTTCGGAGATCCAAATCTCTTTCAGTTCCAATGTGTTTTTAATGCGGACAACGCGAACGTGATTCAGATCAAACGCGTTGCATGTCTTGATCGCCGCTTTGACCGCCAATTCTTCCGTTTCGAGAAACATCGGCATTTTCACTGTTTTCACGACCGTGCTTGTCAGGGCATTTGCGTATCCCTTCACCCAGTCAATCGCATCGAATACTTTTTTTGTGGTGATATCCGCAAGCCCGATGCCGTTGGCATTGCCGTGGGTCCGTTCAGTCAGATCCAAAACGACAATCCGCTTCACCTCGGGGCCGCCGCTGGCATAAGGAGTCGGATATCGCCCGGTGATATTGGGATCCATGCCGTCACCGGAAATGTCTTTGCCGATCTCATCGACGATCAGCACATCGATCGGATCAAACAGGATTTTGGGCATGAGCGCCTTTGCTTCGAGCAACAAACCCGGCTCCGTCTCTTCAAACTTCTCTCCGGGAACGGCGACGATTTTGGCCGGCCGGTCATACGCGTTTTCAATGGTGGCCAGCCCGAACAGCACCGGCACTTTTTTCAGAATTTCTCTCGCCATCGTCGGCACATGCTCGGCCATATACTTGAAGCCATAGGCATGTGCGGCTTCAGCCCCTTTTTGTTTTCCCAGGCCGATGGTGAGCATTTTCATCAATCCGCTTTCAACCGGGCCGCTAAAGGCGGTATGCGGTTTGATCCGGTTAATGACCACCACTTGCTCCGCCCCGTATGCATATTTGTCAATATAGATAGGAAGGCCGTTTGCCAATTTGCCAATTTCCACCACTTCCATACTGGAATGAATCGGCGCTCCGACGGATGGTTCGGTCACCCCCAACTGTTTCAGCACGTCAATCTGCCCTTCGGCAGTTGCTCCGCCATGGCTCCCCATCGCCGGGACGATGAAAGGCCGGCCCCCAACCGACTTGATTGCGGCGGCCACTTCTCTCACCAAGATGGGAAGGTCGGCAATTCCCCGGCTTCCGACGGCGATGGCCACCCGGTTGCCCGGAGCGATTTTCGTTAAGACGCCGGCTTCCTTGATCGTTTTTTGCACAGCCCCGGCCACGTCCACAACCTCGGGAGCGGGAAAATTTTGACGGACCCTCACCATCTTGGGAAGAGGATAGGGCCGGAGCAATTCCTCAATAACGTTCATGCGATCCCCTTCTTTAGTGAAGTATCAGTAAGCAAGCGCGTTCGGCTTAAGCTTGACCCGCTCTTTCACTTTCCGGTTAACCAGGTACTTTGGATACTCGCCTTTAAGCAGGACATCAGCCACGCCATGCGCCGCTTTTGAGCGCATCTCTTCCGCTGATTCCTCCGAATACCAGGCCATGTGAGGGGTAAGGGTTACTGATTTCATCGAGAGAAACGGATGGTCTGGCCGGATCGGTTCCTCCCCGGCCACATCAAGCGCTGCCCCGGCCAGGCTCCCTTCGCGCAGGGCTTCGATCAGTGCGTTTTCATCAACCACCGGACCGCGAGATGTATTGATGAGATAAGCCTCTTTTTTCATTTGCCTCAATTGCTCCCTGCCGATCAACCCTTTTGTCTCTGCCGTCAGCGGTGCATGGACGGAAACGAAATCGGACCGCCTGCACACTTCTTCGAGAGAGACCAGTGCAACACCGAGCGCTTCCGCCACCGGTTCCGGCACATAAGGATCATAAGCGATCACCCGGAGGCCGAGCGGCTTCACCTTCTCTGCCAATCTTTGCGGAATTTTGCCAAAGCCCACCAGGCCGAGCGTCCGGTTCTGCAGGCGGTAAACAGGCTGGGTCACCTTGAAATCCCACTTTCCTTGTTTCACACATGCGTCGGCCAGAGAGATTTTACGGGCTTTGTCTAAAATGAGGGCCAGCGTATGATCCGACACCTCGTCCACGCAGTAATCCGGCACATTGGCGACGCAAATGCCTCTCTCCGTTGCCGCATCGAGATCAATCGTGTTCACACCGACGCCGTAGCGGACAATCACTCTGCAGCGTTGAAGCTCACGAATCACTTTTCCGCTGATCGGCGCATATTGATTTAAGATCCCGTCGGCCTCCCGGCAAGCCCGAATCACCTCCTCCTCCGTTTTGCATTGGGCAGGAATCAATTCGATCTGTTCATGATCCAGCACTTTTTCTTCATAGCGCAGATCCTGATACTCCCAATCAGAAACGACCACTTTCCATTTGGGCAAATTCTCCACCCCATTCCGTCGTCAACGAGGATTTCTGCATTTGTTTTAGATTGTAAAACCCTGTTCTGATCCTTTCCTAAACAAAAGGGACATGACGCAATTCCTCACAATGTCCCAAAAACCCCTCATTCCCGCCTGGTTTTTACCAATAAAAAATACTTTCACCAAATTATAATATTCTATAAATTTATGTTATTATCTTTTATGATAATTGTCAATTAATTATGCGTGTCAACGCTTGCTTTTTCCTGTTGTCTGCTTTCTTTCCCCGGATCAATCGGTTCGATCTTACGGAGGCCAAACAGGTACGTGAGCGCACCGGCCATCGTAGCGGCCCCGGACACGAGCAGTGCAGGGATAAAAGAATGGGTGGTCGCAACAATCCATCCCGTAATGACTGGTCCCAAAATTCCTCCGAGATTGGACACGCAGTTTTGCAAGCCGCCAACGACCGATGTCATATTTCTCGGGGCAACATCCCCCGGCAGGGACCAGATGGCACAGGCGGCAAAAACCAGCCCGGCGTAGGAAACGGACAGCAACACAATGCACCAGACGGCGGAATCGACCAATCCGGCAAAAGCCCAGCAGCATTCCTCCAACGAGGTTGATTTTGCGGGCAACCGTGAGCGATACCCCTTTGGTATAAAGGTAGTCGGAAAACCATCCGCCGACCAGCTCGGCGACTAACCCCGTCAAAGGCGGAATCATCGCCACAAACCCCATCGTCAGCAATTTCATGTGACGCGCTTCGACCAGATACGTCGGAAACCAGGTAATAAAAAAATAGATCGCATAATTGAGCATGAAAAATCCGACGCACATCGCCCAGATATTGCGGTAGCGGAACAGTTGGTACCATTTGAGGGGTTGAACGCGGTCAATCCCTTCCTTTTTCACCTGTCCCTCGCGAATATAGGTGAGTTCCGCTTCGTTCACATACTTGTGCTTCTCCGGATCACGATAGTAAACCCACCAGATCGCCACCCAAACGAGCCCGATCAACCCGGATACAATGAAAGGAACTTCCCAGCCGAATTTGCTGAGCAACCATACAACCACCGGCATGGCCAGCGCCGTCCCCACTTTGGAACCGCTGTCAAAAATGGCCGAAACCCTTGCCCTTTCTTTATCCGGAAACCACTTGGCCGTAACCCCGGCATTACTCGGATAGGCACCGGCTTCACCGATTCCCATCAAAACCCTTGTCGTGATGAGCGACGCTGCGCCGCGTGTCAAAACCGTAGCCGCCGTGGCCAGCGACCACCAGGCAACCGCAACGGCCAGACTGATTCGTTGCCCCACCTTATCGGCAAACCATCCGGCCGGAATTTGAAAAAGTGCGTAAGTCCAAAAAAAGGATGACATGACAAGTCCCATCGTCTCCGCAGAAAGATGAAATTCCTTCATTAAGGTCGGCGCAGCGGCAGAGATATTGGTCCGATCCAAATAATTGATCGCAATCGCAGCCCACATCAGAATGGCTATATTCCAGCGAACCTTCGTCCTCTTCTGATTCTTGATGATTTTCAAAGGTAAACCTCCTTGCACAAGCAGGGTTTCGGAAAGCGTTTTCCTCCGGGGCGATGTACCGACGCCACCGCGGGCGCCGCCTGACCACCTCCTTTCCTTCCGGAATCAAAATACTGAAAACCTCTATATTTCCTGCTTCATGTAATTGGTGAGCCGGCCCAGTTTGTCAATCTCGATGACCACTTCATCCCCATCTTTTAACCAAACCTGTTTTTCTTTTGGATAACCGAGAATCACTCCCTCTGGCGTACCGGTGAAAATAATGTCCCCCGGGCTCAGCGTCATATGTTGCGAGATATAGCTGACAATTTCGCGGCAGGAAAAAATCATGTCTGAGGTATTGGAATTTTGACGGAGCTCGCCGTTTACATAAGTGCGAATTCCCAGGTTATCGGGATCTCCCACCTCGTCAGCGGTAACGAGATAGGGGCCGATGGGGCTGAATCCGTCACAACATTTGCCGAGCAGCCATTGATTTGTGCGAAATTGCAGATCGCGTGCCGAGACATCGTTGGCGGTGCAGTAACCGAAAACATAATCGAGTGCCTCCTCTTCGCTGACCCGTTTCGCCGTCTTGCCGATCACGATCGCCAGTTCAGCCTCATAATCCACCTGTTTGGAGTTGTGAGGAATGAGAATTTCATCCCGATCCGCAGCCAAGGTATTGGGGAATTTGTTAAACAAAATCGGCGTCTCCGGGATCGGCGAACCGGTTTCATCAGCATGTTTGCGGTAGTTGAGACCGACGCAAATCATTTTGCCCGGCTTCGGCAGACAAGGCCCCAAAGTTAATTCCTCTTCCTTCAGCCATTTGTCTTCCATTTCGCTTTTGGCCAATCGGTTCAGTTCCGCAAGAATAGCCTGTCCGCCGCTCACGATTTCCTCCACCGAATGCGGAACGGGAACAACGCCTTTATCCGTAACAATTCCGGTACGCAAACCTGTGCTCGTGCGGTATGTCAGCAGTTTCATCGCGCTCTCTCCTTTAGGTTTGTCCTTGAATGGATTCTGTCGGATTACGCCATTTTGCCGAAGACGACGCCGCCATCGACGTAGAGCGGTGAACCCATGATGAACCTCGATTCGTCGGAGGCGAGGAACAGAGCGGCTCTGGCCACATCTTCCGGTCTGCCCAATTCGCTGTTCAGCTGTCGCTTTTTAATTCCCTCCAACGCCTCTTCCGGATTTTCATACGAATGTTTCAAATAATCCTCGACGAACGGGGTGAGAATCGTTCCCGGCAACAGGGCATTGACACGGATCCCGTAAGGAGCGTAGTCGACTTGCATCGATTTGGTCAAAGCGAGAACCGCCCCTTTTGTTGCCGAATAAACCGCCCTTTTCATCAGACCGATCTCCGCGATGCAGGACGACATGTTGATAATGCAACCCTCTTTTCTTTGCATCATGTGCGGAATAACCGACTTGCTCGGCAGAAAAACGCCTTTGAGGTTTACATTGACAACCCGATCCCACATCTCTTCACTGGTCTCATGAACGGCTCCGACACCCGAGATCCCGGCATTGTTAAATAAAACATCGATTTGTCCATAGCGGTCAAGCGCTTTTTCCACCATCGTCTCCACTTCTGCCGCTTTGGTTACATCCGCCTGAAGAAATATCGCTTCCCCTCCCTGACGCTGAATTTCCTCCACCGTCTTCCGGCCCTGCACGGAAATATCGTTGACAATGACCTTGGCCCCTTCCCCGGCAAACAGAAGCGCAGTCGCTTTGCCGATGCCTGAACCGGAACCGGTGATGAGCACGACCTTTCCTTTTAGCCTCAACTCAGTTTCCTCCTTCAGAAAAAAATGAGAAACCGGCATGCAGCGATAACCGCCTGGCCAGACGGATAATTTCCGCCCTGGCCCTCTCCCTTTTTTTCTCCCAGCTCGCCTCACCCATCGCGAAGCTGACGGCTGCCTCGATCCGCCCCAGCTGATTGTAAATCGGGGCCGCAACACAATAAATTCCAATGACGGCTTCCTGCTCATCACAGGCACAGCCATCTTTTTGCACCTGGCGGGTTTGCTTCCACAGCAGCTCTGAATCAATGATCGTATACGGAGTAACCGATTTCAGGCTGGCGGACGGAAACAGACGGCAAAACTGTTCACGGTTCAACCGGGATAACATCGCTTTGCCCAAAGCAGTCGCATGAGCGGGAAAACGCATTCCCGGACTTGTCACCAACTGCACCGGAGAACGCGATTCCTCTTTCGCCAGATACAGAATATGGTCATCATCCAAAACGGCGAGCTGGACCGTTTCTTTGACCCGCTCAACCGCGGCGGCCGCCTCCCGGTAAAAGACTTGCACGAGATCAAATTGCTGAAAATAAGCGGCGGCCAGCGCTCCCAGGGCAGGGCCGAGCGCATACGTCTCCTTTTTGTCTTTTTGTACCCAACCCAGCTGTTCCATCGTTCGGAGAAGCACAAACATCGAACTCTTATTCACGTGAAAACGGTTCGCCAAGTCAATCAGACGGTACTTCGACGGCTCACGGGCAAGCACTTCCAAGACGGCATGTGCCCGTTCAATGGCCGGAACCCGATACTTTGTCATTAGTTCACTCTTCTTCGTAAACAGGATTAATTGATTTATAATCCTTCATCTTAAATTTGTAAACAGTCTTGGTTTATTATATTAAACTATGTTTATATTTCATTATATAGAATATAACAAATATTTTGTACAAATACAATGATGATTCATGAGCATTCATTCACATTAACCATATAATCACTTATCATTTTAAACAAAATGTTCATTAAATAATAAATCTTCATTGATTTATGAAATAGATTCATTATATAGTAATACAAAACGAAAGAATCATGAAATCATCCCTTACCATATGAACAAACTAGGGGAGGCTGAATCGTGAAAAAATCATGGTTGATCGCATTCATTTTGCTGCTGGGCAGTTCTCTGCTTCTCGGGGGCTGCAACGGCCAACAGGCAGGAACAGACCGGGATGAAGATACGATCAATATCTCGCTGAATGCCGATCCGCCGAAGCTGGACCCGGCCTATTCCAGCGCTTTAGTCGACAGAATGGTGTTTCAAAGCATTTTTGACAAGCTGGTTGATCTGGATCAACACGGAAATATCGTGCCGATGCTGGCAGAAAAGCGGGAAATTTCGCCTGATGACAAAACCTTTATCTTTCATCTGCGAAAGGGAGTCAAATTTCAGGATGGCACGGACTTTAATGCCGAGGCGGTAAAATTCAACTTTGCGCGTTACATGCAACCGGATTCCGTACGCAGAAACGAACTGAAACTGGTCGATCATGTCACCGCACTCGACCCGTATACGGTGAAAGTACAGCTCAAGCAGCCTTTCGCGCCATTTTTGGCAGTGTTGACGGATCGCGCCGGCATGATGGTCTCCCCCGCTGCCGTGCAAAAAGAGGGGAAAAACTTCATGAATCATCCCGTGGGAACCGGCCCGTTTCTCTATAAAAGCCGCATCAAAGGCTCGACCATCGTTTTGGAAAAGAATCCCCATTACTGGCGAAAAGGCCTGCCGAAGGTAAACAGAGTGGTCTACAAGGTGATTGTCGATCCGAACGTCGCCTTGATGAACCTCCGCAGCGGAGATGTGGACATCACCAACAAATTTCCTCCCAGGGAAATCGGCCGGATCATCAACGATGCCCAAGTAAGGGTGATAAATCATGAGTCGGAGGGATATCAGGGATTTCACTTGAACATGGCGAAACCTCCCTTCAATAAAAAGGAACTCCGGCAAGCGGTCGATCTCCTGATAAATCGCGAGGCCATCGCCAAAGTCGTATTCGGGCCCGCCGGTTCTCCCGCCTACTCACCGTTCGTTCCAAGCCACTTTGCCTATAACCCCGATGACCGACCGGAAACGCCCAATGTAAAAAAAGCAAAGGAACTGCTGGAGAAGGCGGGAATGAAAAACGGATTTACCTTTACCTTGAAGATTCCGACCACCCCCGCCGGCCAACAGGTGGGGCAAATGATCCAAAATATGTTGAGACCGGCTGGTATTCATGTCCAGCTGGAAAAGGTGGAATTCGGAACCATGATCGAGCAGGCGGAGACCGGAAATATGCAGGCTGTCGCACTCGGCTGGAGCGGACGCCCCGACCCGGATTTAAATATTTACGATTTCCTCGCTTCAACCGGTTCGCAAAACTATTCGCATTACAGCAATCCGCAAGTGGACAGGCTGCTCATCGACGCACGCCGTGAGATGGATCAATCAAAGCGGAAAGCGATATATGACCGGATCATGAAAATCGTGCATGAAGATGTTCCCTATGTTTATCTCTACAACGAACATGACGTGTCCGGCCTGTCGAAGAATGTGCAAGGCTTTCAATATATTCCCGACGGTCTGATCCGTACGGCGGAACTCAGCAAAAAATAAAGGAGGAAAAACATAGCCATCATCATCAGGCGCCTGTTGCTCGCCATCCCTGTCGTTTTCCTCGTCACCCTCATGGTCTTCTCCTTGATGCACATGCTCCCCGGTGATCCGGCAACCGTCATTCTCGGCCAGGAAGCCACCCCGGAAGCAGTGGCCGCTCTCCGGGCTGAACTGGGTTTGAACAAGCCCCTCCCGGTTCAGTACTTCGATTGGTTGTCCGGAGTCCTGCACGGCAATCTGGGCAACTCTCTCGTCGACCATACCCCGGTTGCCCAGTTGATCATGGAGCGGTTGCCCGCCACGATCGAACTGACGCTCGGCACCTTTATCGTCGCGACCCTGATCGCCGTTCCGGCCGGAATCCTGTCCGCAGTGCGTCCGCGCAGCCTGACCGATTATTCGGGCACTTTGTTTGCCCTGTGCGGCATGTCGGTTCCCCATTTCTGGCTCGGCATGATGCTGATTATTTTGTTCGCCGTCAAGTTGGGCTGGGTGCCTGCATCCGGTTACGTTCCATTTTTTGATGATCCCCTGGGAAATCTCTCCGCGATGATCCTGCCCATCATCGCCACCGGCCTGCGTGAATCGGCCGTTCTCATGCGGATGATGCGCAGCAGTCTGCTGGAAGCGCTTCAAGCCGACTACATTCGCACCGCTTATGCGAAGGGATTGAAAGAAAGGTTGGTCATTCTCCGCCATGCGCTGAAAAACGCCCTGGTTCCCGTCGTCACGACGAGCGGCTTGGTTGTCGCCGGGCTCCTCGGGGGCCTGGTCATTACGGAATCGATCTTCTCGATCCCCGGCTTCGGCAAGCTGATCGTCGATTCGATATTCAACCGCGATTTTGTCACGGTGCAAGGAGCGGTTCTCGTTTCAGCCTTGCTGATTGTGCTGATCAATCTGTTGGTCGACATTCTCCATTTCATCATCGACCCGCGGATAAAGTCGGGAAAGGAGGTTGGATAAGATGAGCCGGACAGCTGCCGATTCGGTGCCAACACCCGATCAGACCCAAACGCGCCGGGAAAGTCAGTGGGAAGACTTTTTTCGCCGCTTTGCCCGAAACAAACTGGCCGTTGCGGGAGCGGTCATTTTTGTCTTCCTGATCCTTACGGCCGTCTTTGCCCCATGGATCTCCACCCACGATCCGATTTATGACCAGGATTACTCCGCCATTCTGCAAAGTCCGGGGCACAATCATCTCCTCGGCACGGATGATCTCGGCCGTGACACCTTCTCCAGACTCGTCTACGGGGCCCGCCTTTCGCTGGAAGCCGCCGTTGTCTCCGTGGGAATCGCTCTGGTGATCGGAGTTCCGATCGGTCTGGTATGCGGATATTTCCGCGGTTTTTGGGATGAATGGATTGTCATGCGCATTGTCGATGCAATGCAGGCATTTCCGTCCCTCATCCTCGCCTTGGCCATGGCCGCTGTGCTTGGAGGCGGATTTGGCAATGCCATCATCGCGATCGGGATCGGTTTTATCCCTTCATTTGTCCGCATCACCCGTTCCCAGGTCATGTCCGTGACCAACCAGGAATTCGTCCAGGCCGCCCGGGCCGTCGGGGCAAACGATTGGCGCATCATGTTTCTGCACGTATTGCCCAATTCCCTGGCACCGATTCTGGTACAAACCACTTTGGCAATGGCTTCGGCCATTATCGCGGAAGCAGGTTTGTCCTATCTGGGGCTTGGCGCCAAACCGGAAGAGCCCAGCTGGGGGTCCATGCTCAATGTCGCCCAAGGGTACTTGACGATCGATCCGTTGCTGGCTTTTTGGCCGGGGCTGGCCATTTTCCTGGTGGTGCTCGGCTTCAATCTGCTCGGCGACGGCATCCGCGAAGTATTGGACCCCAAATTGGATCGTTAACGAAAAGCCGGGAGGGATAAGGTTGGCACAGCAAAACGGGGATGAAAATCAGTTTCCTCCGATGAAAATCGACGAGACAGACAGGAAAATCCTGGAGTTATTGCTGCAAAACAGCCGGATTTCCTACACGGATCTGGGAAAACAGATCAATCTTTCCCGCGTGGCTGTTCAGTCCCGCATTCAGGCCTTGATCGAATCCGGGGTAATCGAACGCTTTACCGCGGTAATCAATCCCGTTAAAGTGGGCATCACCGTCTCGGCATTTTTTAATATCGATGTGAAGCCCGATGATCTGGAAAAGGTAGCCGAAGACCTGGCAAAGGAACCAGCTGTCACCAGCCTCTATCATATGACCGGGCCGAGCACACTTCACATGCACGGGATTTTTTCCGATCACCGGGAAATGGAAAAATTTCTGCTGGAAACCTTGTACAAAATGCCCGGAATCTTGCGGGTTGAAACTCAGATGCTGTTAAAACGATACAAAAGCAGGATGGGGATGAAATTGTGAGAGATGAAGATGTCAAGGCCCTCGCTCCCGCCGATACGCAGTCCGGCCCGATCGGAATTTGAAGATCCATCGCTTTTCCCTGCAGCTTCATCGCGCTGTCCCATCCCCTGACATGAGAGGAGAATAAAAATGAATTACGATTCGCTCCACCATCCATATCCGTCACGGCGGTCAACGGTCTATGCCAAAAACGGAATGGTTGCCACATCACAGCCCCTTGCTGCCCAAGCCGGACTCTCGATTCTCAGGCAAGGGGGAAATGCTGTTGATGCGGCCATTGCCACAGCCGCCACCCTCACCGTGGTCGAACCCACATCCAATGGAATCGGCGGAGACGCCTTTGCCCTCGTCTGGACAAAAGGAAAACTTCACGGTTTGAATGCCAGCGGTCCGGCGCCGCAACTCCTTTCGGGCGAAAGACTCAAAAAGGCGGGAATCAAAGAGATTCCGAAATACGGATTTATTCCGGTCACCGTTCCCGGAGCACCAGCCGCCTGGGCGGAACTCTCTGCCAGATTCGGGAAACTCCCCTTTGCCGAAGTGCTGCGTCCGGCCATCGACTATGCCGAAACAGGCTATCCGTTAAGTCCGGTTCTGCAAAGTTACTGGTCTCGCGCCTTCCAAACCTATAAGAAACAACTGAGGGGCGAAGAATTTGCCGCCTGGTTTGATACGTTCGCATCGGAAGGAAGAGCTCCGGAGGTCGGGGAGATCTGGCGCTCTGCCGACCACGCGAAAACACTGCAATCAATCGCCGAATCCAAAGCAGAATCTTTTTATCGCGGCGATCTCGCCGAAAAAATCGACCTCTTTTCCCGACAATACGGCGGCTACCTGCGCGCAGAAGACCTCGCCGCCTACAAACCGGAGTGGGTCGAACCGATCCATGTCCGATATCGCGGCTATGAGGTATGGGAAATTCCGCCCAACGGCCAGGGTCTGGTCACCCTGATCGCTTTGAACATCTTAAAAGGCTTCGACTTTGCGGAGCGGGATACGGTCGACACTTTCCATAAACAGATCGAAGCGCTCAAACTGGCATTTGCCGATGGCAAAAAGTATATCGCCGATCCCCGACATATGCGCGTAAAACTGGAAGAGTTATTATCCGACGCCTATGCCGAAGAACGGCGACGCCTGATCGGCAGGGAAGCATTGCTGCCGGAAGCGGGAAAACCGCCCCGGGGTGGAACGGTCTATTTATGTACGGCAGACGGCGAAGGGAACATGGTCTCATTTATCCAGAGCAATTATATGGGATTCGGTTCCGGACTGGTCGTCCCCGGCACCGGAATCGCCCTGCATAACCGCGGCCATAATTTCACCTTGGATGAAACGCATGCCAACTGGTTGCAACCCGGAAAAAAACCTTACCATACGATTATTCCCGGTTTCCTGACAAAAGGAAATAAGCCTGTCGGCCCGTTTGGCGTGATGGGCGGTTTCATGCAACCGCAAGGACATCTGCAAGTAATCATGAATTCCATTGATTTCGGGCTCAATCCTCAGGCCGCCCTGGATGCGCCAAGATGGCAGTGGATCGATGGGAAAACGGTAGAGGTGGAACATTCCACCCCGGCCCATCTGGTCGAAGCTCTGGCCCGGCGCGGTCACGATGTGAGATGGTCGCTGGGCTCCGGCAGTTTTGGACGGGGACAGATCATCTGGCGACAAGAAAACGGCGTGTTGGCAGGAGGAACCGAACCGCGTACCGACGGGCAGATTGCCGCTTGGTAAACCGGTTTCCAGGATATAAAAAAGCTGGTCAACCAATTTTTGTGAAAGGTTGGCCAGCTTTTTCCGGTTTGTCCTATTCATCGTGACAATGCAGAAAAACACGCTGTCCCGGCTGAACGAGCAGCAGAAGAGGCAAATCTTCCGGGAAGACGGAACCGACGACATTGATGCGCGGATCAGCCGGCAGATCACGGAGAACGATCTGGACTTCTCCGCGGTACCGCCCGTACTTGTCGTTATCCATCGTTACCGTTCCCCGGGGACGGGCCGTGGTATTGGCCGGCGGAACGGGACCGGGGCTGCGCGTATCCATCAAGCGCAACACATCACGGGCAAAATCGGGACGCAACTGATATTCCCCGCCGGCGAGGGAGGAAGTCCGAATCCGCAGCGGAATGACCCGGTCAAAAGCATAGGCAACAAGTTGTTCCAGCAAGCCTTCGCCTGCATCGGGATCACCCACATACACCTCGTCAACACCATCGCGAAAAAGCTCCACCGCCGCCACAAACGGGTCGAGCTCCCGATGCTTTTCCAGCGTCGGCAAACCTTCAAACAGCGGTCCGCGTTTCTCACCGCGCCCGGGGACAAAGGCGGCAACCCGGATGCCATACTGCCGGAACCGATCAGTCTGGGCTCGGAAAAATCGCTCATCCAAACCGGTTTCGCGGCGCGGATAAAAATTGTGCCAGGCGATCAGCTGCTCCGATGCGATTCCAAAAAGCCGCTGCAGATCGGCTTCAGACAGAGTGCTGGCATTGAGCGCAATCTGAAACCGCTCAGCCAAGCAAACCATCGTTTCATGATCAAAATAATCATCGAGCCGGAGTCCGGTCACACCGAGCTCAGACAGTTCTTCCAGCCGTCCAATGCCCAAATGTTGCGGGGTACTGCGGGAAACGTCGGCATAGACGTCAATGCCCATCTCCTTCGCTGTCTGCAACAACATCTTCGCCCGCCCGGCCAAGTCGCCTGACTCCTCCGGGATGTGGAGAGAAGTGAAAGCGCGTGTCACTCCTTTGGAGTGCGCTTCTTCCAACCGTTTCCCAGCCAGTGGATCATTTAAATAAAACGATACACCGATCATGCAAATTCCCCTGCCATTTCATCTTTGAAACCGAACCAGTACGTGAACAGGAACCCGGCGATGTAGGAAATGACCAGTCCGATCAGATAGAACAAAATCTGATGGGCCACCACCAAAAACGTCAGCGGCAAGCCGGAAACGCCAACGGCAATGGTGGCAACTTTGAAATAAGCTTGGAAGGCCCCGCCGATCCCTGCTCCCAGACATGCCGTCAGAAACGGGCGTCCCAGCGGCAATGTGACTCCGAAGATCAGCGGTTCCCCGATCCCGAGCATCCCCGATGGCAAAGCACCGCCCACGGCTCGTTTCAGACGCGCTTTTTTCGTCTTGAAGTAAATGGCGAAGGCTGCTCCCACCTGCCCGGCTCCGCCCATCGCCAAAATCGGCAACAGCGGGTCGCTTCCGGTCGAATTGATCAATTCCAAATGGATCGGCGTCAAGCCCTGATGCAAACCGGTTACCACCAGCGGCAGGAAAGTAGCGCCCAGCACAAAACCGGCAACCGGACCTCCGATGTTTAACACGGCCAACAATCCTTTGGTGATTCCCTCCGAGATCAAGCCGCCGACCGGCATGAAAACAACATAGGTAATCAGTCCCGTAATCAGAAGAGTGAGGGTCGGCGTCACAATAATATCGAGGGAAGCGGGGACAAAACGACGAATCCGTTTTTCAAGGAAAGCCATAAAGATCGCCGCAAACATGACTCCGATCAAACCGCCGCGTCCGGGAACCAGCGTTTCCCCGAACATGCTGATTTTCGCTATATCCGGGTTGATAACCAAAATACCGGCCAATGCCCCCAGCGCCGGTGATCCGCCAAACTCTTTCGCCGCATTCAATCCTACCAAAATGCCCAGATAAGCGAACAAACCCGAACCGATGACAGTCAGTATCGTGGCGACAGGCGACTTGTCCGATAACCAGCCCGCCTGCACAATGGCTTTGGAAATGCCGGAAATCAAGCCCGAAGCGACAAGTGCCGGAATGAGCGGAATAAAGATGCCGGCGATCCGGCGCAGGAACAATTTAAACGGTGTTGCATTTTTTTCCTTCAGCTCCGCTTTTTTGGCGGCTGCTTTCTTTTGCAGATCAATATCCCTTCCCGCCTCCCGGAGCAATCTGCCAAACTCCGCCGAAACCCGGTTCACCACACCCGGTCCGACAATGATTTGCAAAGTATCGGCCTCAACGACCCCCATCACCCCGTCCAAACTCTTCAAAGCTTCTTTGTCCACAAGTTTCCCGTCTATTGGCTTTACGCGGAGTCGGGTCATGCAATGAGTAAAAGAATCAACATTATCCGGCCCGCCAAACAGCTCCAAAATTTTACGGGCGAGCACTTGATGTTTCTTTTCTTGGGCCATGGTTGGTCCTCCTCTCATATTGTAAGCGCTTTAATTTCACCGCTTGTTTTTCCCGGTCAGCTTGCGAATCGCTTCCCGGGTCTTGTCAATCGATTTCACTGTTTGCTAATACTGAGCAGTCGCCAGGCAAAAAAACAAAATATCAATCATGTGAAGCTGGGCCAGACGGGAAGAAGCCGCCGCGCTGCGAAAAGGTGCTTCGTTCTGATACGAGGTATGCAGACGGATGTCGGACAAAGAGGACACTGTCGACACGCCGTAATTGGTTAAGCTGATCGTCAGGATGCGCTGTTCTTTGGCCAGTGTCACTATTTTGACCACCTCCGGCGTCTCTCCGGAGAAGGAAATGGCAAACAGCACATCCTGTTCATCCGCATTGGCGAGCAGAGTGGCCACCAGGTGCAGATCGGAAAAGGCTGTCGCCGCCTTGTTGATGCGCAGCAGCTTCTGCTGGGCGTCAGCCGCGATAATCCCTGAAGCCCCCACACCGAAAAAGTGGATGTTTTTCGCCTTCAAGAGCACCTGTACAGCGCGTTCCAGCTCCTCGTAATTGATGATATCGGCAGTATCGCGCAAACTTTGCAGGCTGTTGTTCGTCAATTTTTGCACGATGGAGTACATCGATTCATCAGGATCAATATCCCGATATCCCTGTTCGGGCGACTTCATCAGATCGCCGGCAATCCGCATCTTCAACTCGCCAAAACCTCTCAGCCCCAGCGATTTGCAAAGGCGAATCACCGCGGCGCTGCTCGTGTTTGTTGCTACTCCCAACTGATGGACTGTCTGATTGAGCGCTTCATGGGGATGTTGCAAAATGTATGCGGCGATCTTCCGTTCCGAGGGAGGCAACTGCTCCAGCATGCCGGCAATCATCTTCAATCCGCCTGTCGTCACTGCCTTTTGCCTCCCAGCACAATCGCTTGCCTTACGTAGCCCTGCGCCCTGTGCAGCAGTTCGGTTGCCTCCTCATAGGAAACACCGGCTTCAATCATGACAATCGCCGTTTTGACTTCGTGGTTGGCCTGTTCCAGCGACGCTTTGGCCTCTTCATAGGAAACGCCGGTCACGGTGCAAATGATGCTGATCGCTCTCTCTTTCAGTTTGTAATTGCTGATATTCACGTCCACCATTAAATTTTCGTATACTTTCCCCAGACGGATCATGGCCGTCGTCGAGATCATATTGAGAATCATTTTTTGTGCCGTACCTGCTTTCATCCGGGTCGAACCGGTCAGTACCTCGGGTCCGACGATCACTTCAATGCGATGATCGGCCACTTGGCTGATTCGGGCCTGTTCGTTGCAGGAGAGGGCCACCGTTTTCGCCCCGATGCTGCGTGCATAGCGGAGAGCGCCGATAACATAAGGGGTGCGTCCGCTGGCGGCGATGCCGATCACGGTATCCTTGGACGTAAGACTGATCCTCTGCAAGTCCTGCTCCCCCAATTCTTCTTTGTCCTCAGCTCCTTCCACCGCCTTGACAAAAGCTTTTTCCCCGCCGGCCATCAACCCTTGCACCATTTCCGGCGCCGTACTGAACGTCGGCGGACATTCAACGGCATCAAGCACACCGAGCCGACCGCTGGTTCCGGCACCGACATAGATGAGCCGGCCACCCTGTTTCAACGAATCATAAGCGTATTCAACGGCCACTTCCACATCCGGAAGCACTTCCCGAACAGCCAGGGCCACTTTTTGATCTTCTTCGTTGATCAGCTTCAGGATGTCAATCGTACTCGCCTGATCGATCTGCATGCTGTTTGGGTTTCGCTTTTCGGTTGTAAGTGCGTGTAATCGTTCTTTCATAAACATTAGCCTCCGGTCTCCATAAAAGCTGAATAAGAAATGTATCCGTTTTCATTTTCATTATACCACGTTTGAAACAAAATTTTATTCATAATATGTCATTGTTCGAAATTTTATTTTAAAGATCCCAAACGAGCAGATCAGAAAAATGCAGAACCAAAAAGTGCCGGATTGGCCTGTATAATGCGATTTGACATGGTTCCGGCGACCGGAAAAACAAATCCATGTTTACCTGTATCCAATCCCGGGTAATAAATGAGAAAACAGGTGTTGTTATTGATTCTCCCCTCAACACGGGAAGAAAAAAACCCGCCTGACCGAAGACAAGTGGAACAGAGTGATTTCTTGCGCTCTGTTCCTTTTTTTTTGGCGGACAGAAAAGGAGGCTGAACATGAAAGAACAAATCCGCGAGATGAACGTCATCAAAGGGATATGCATCCTGGCCGTGGCCGTCATTCATGCAACGGGCACATTTCTCTCATTTTCCGCTGAGCCGGGCAACATTTACTTTTATCTCAATCATTTAAGCCGATTTAGCGTTCCCGTCTTTTTTCTCTCCTCGGGGTTGCTTCTCTTCTACCAATATCACGATCGCGAACCGTTTCCCCTGTGGAATTTCTGGCGAAAGCGAAGTGCGTTCATCCTGTCGCCGTTTCTCATCTGGTCACTGATCTATACCGCCTACCTCTGGTGGGACAACCCCCACAACCTCACAGGCACTGTGACGGACAATCTCATCAAAATCCTGCTGGGCCAGGGATATTACCATCTTTACTTTCTCTTTGTTCTCGTTCAACTTTATTTCCTGTTTCCTCTTCTGTTGAAAGGATTTAAAAAGCTGCCCGATTCATTGATCCTGGTGCTGACCCTGTGGGTCTCCATCCTCGCCTTAAGCTTCAACTGGAATGAATGGACATCGGTCTGGGGCATTTCCGTCGATGAATACAACATTCGCCGTTTCTTTCCCGTTTGGTTGTTCTATTTTGCGTTTGGCGGATGGTTGGGAATGAACTGGCAGAAGGTCCGGAAACAGCTGAACAGCATCTCCTTGTCGGCAATTGCCCTGACTGCCATTCTGCTTGCTTTTCTGATGACCTTGGAAGTCGGATTGGAAAACCGGAGCGGATTTTATTCTCTGGTTACCGTTCCTTATGCGATTACGCTTTTTGTGCTGGTCTACCGGCTTGCCCGGCAGTTTTCCCTCAAAGGAATCTCTCTCATCGGCCGCCACTCGTTCGGCGTCTATCTCATGCATCCGATGGTTCAGGCGCTCTGGGTTAAGTTCCAACTGGTTCCCAAGCCATTCTACGGTTTTCTCTTGCTGCTTGCCGCCATGATCTCCCTTCCGCTGCTAATCACAATGGGGCTGCATCGTTTCCGGCCGGGAGCATATCTGGTCGGAAAATGAACAAGGACTGCTGGCAAAATGGAATGTCAGCAGTCCTTTCATTTACTCCGGGCTCCGGATCCTTATTTGGGCTGCATGCGGATCGCTCCGTCCAAACGGATGGTTTCACCGTTTAACATCGGATTTTCCACGATGGATTGAACCAGCCGCGCATATTCATCCGGCAACCCGAGCCGCGGCGGGAATGGAACCATCTTTCCCAGCGATTCCCGTGCTTCTTGTGGCAGTGACGCAAACAGAGGCGTATCGAACAGTCCAGGGGCAATGGTCATCACCCGGATTCCATACCGGGCCAGTTCCCTGGCAATCGGCAGTGTCATGCCAACAATCCCTCCTTTGGACGCACTGTAGGCCGCCTGCCCGATCTGTCCGTCAAACGCGGCCACGGAAGCTGTATTGACAATCACCCCCCGTTCCCCTCCTTCATTTGGCAAATTGGCTGACATTTTCTCCGCGGCGAGACGGATCACGTTAAACGTGCCAATGAGATTCACCTGGATTGTTTTCACAAAAGAGGAAAGCGCATGCGGCCCTTTTTTCCCCAACACTTTTTCGGCTACGGCCACCCCTGCGCAGTTGACGACGATATCGATTTTGCCGAACCGTTCCTCAATCCGGTTGACCACTTGCCTGACAGATGCTTCATCTGCCACGTCCGCCGTGAGGAAGAAAGCATCATCTCCTAACTCCGCCGCCAATTTTGCCCCCTTCTCCTCTGCGAGATCGACAATAGCCGCTTTTCCTCCTTCCGCCACCAAACGCCGCACCGTCGCCTCTCCCAGACCCGATGCGCCGCCGGTCACCAGGGCGACACAATCTTTGATTTTCATTCCGACTTCCTCCTCCCCGTCCGTTAAACAAGCCGTTCAATAATGGTTGCGTTCGCCATGCCAAGACCTTCACACATGGTCTGTAACCCGTAACGCCCGCCGCGCCGTTCCAGTTCATGCATCATGGTTGTCATCAACCGGGCCCCCGATGCCCCGAGCGGGTGTCCGAGAGCAATCGCTCCCCCGTTGGGATTCAGTTTTTCCGGATCGGCACCGGTTTCCTTCAGCCAGGCAAGCGGAACCGGTGCAAACGCTTCGTTTACTTCAAACACATCGATCTCACTCAGGGTGAGGCCCGCCTTTTCCAATACTTTTTTCGTCGCCGGGATCGGTCCGGTGAGCATCAGCGTCGGGTCCGATCCGACCACAGCGCGTGCCAGAACGCGAAAACGCGGTTTTAACCCGAGTTGTTCGGCTTTGTCACGGGACATGATCAGCAAAGCCGCCGCACCGTCACTGATCTGGCTTGAGTTACCCGCATGAATCAGCCCGTTTTCCTGAAATGAAGGAGAAAGCGCTCTCATCTTTTCCATTGAAGTATCTTCCCGCGGTCCCTCATCCTTGTCTACAATTATCTTTCCTTTGTCTGGCAAAGTAACTTCCAGAGGCAAAATCTCTTGTTGAAAACGCCCGTCCTTCTGCGCCTTCACGGCTTTTTCGTGGCTGTTCAAAGAAAATTCATCCAATTGCGCGCGGCTGAAACCCCATTTTGCGGCAATCCTTTCCGCCGATAATCCCTGGTTGATGATTTCATAGCGGGAAGTGAGCTTCTCGCTGTATTCCGCCCCCTGCATATTGGAAAACATGGGAACGCGGGACATGCTCTCGACCCCTGCCGCCACCACCACATCCATATCCCCGCTCATAATCGCTTGGGCCGCGAAATGAACGGCCTGCTGACTGGAACCGCACTGCCGGTCAATCGTCGTTCCGGGCACTTCCACCGGGTAACCGGCGATCAAGGCAGCGATTCTCCCGATATCGCCCGCCTGTTCCCCCACCTGGGAAACACAGCCCATGATCACGTCTTCCACCATCTCAGGGGAAATGCCGGCTCGCTCGACTACCGCCCTTAACACCATCGCGGCCAGTTCATCGGGGCGGATACCGCTTAAAACCCCGTTTCGGCGCCCAATCGGCGTTCTTACTGCTTCCACGATCACTGCTTCGCGCACATCAATCTCTCCTTCTCCATTTCTCTAAATAATGTTTTCCTCCCGAAAACGCAAGATTTGTTCCTCGTTATACCCCAATTCCTGCAAATACTCTTGGTTATGCTCACCCAAGGAGGGAGCAAAAGAGCGGATCGTCCCCACCGCTTCCGACAGTTTGATCGGAATCCCCGGAAGCCGGACATTTCCGACTGAGGGATGTTTCGTGTCCTCGATCATCCGGCGATGGAGCACCTGCGGGTCACGCACCATTTCATCCATATTCAAAACCGGTGAGACACAGGCGTCTTTTCCGGCAAAAACATTCATCCAGTGCGACAGCGTCTGTTTTTTGATCGCGGCGGCAATGATCTTTTTCATCTCCTCCTGTTCCGCTGGCGTTGCCTGTAAACGGGGGATCAGATCTCCCCTGCCGATTCCGTGGCAAAAGGTTTTCCAAAACTTGGGCTCGAGCGCACCCACTGCCAAATACCGATGATCTGCCGTTTCATAAACGCTGTAACAAGCCAGCCCGCCCGACAGGGGCAATTCCCCCCGTACCGGTTCCTTCCCTGTCGCCAGATAATGCGGGAGAATTGTCTGCATCCAGGAAATAACCCCGTCCAACATTGAAATATCCACCAGTTGTCCCCTTCCGGTCTGATCACGGGCACGCAAGACCAAAAGAATTCCAGCGACCGCCATCATTGCCCCGCCCCCGAGATCGGCAATCTGCACCGCGGGCAGAACCGGTTTTCCTTCTCTTTCACCTTGCAATGCCAACAACCCGGCATAGCTGATGTAATTGAGGTCATGCCCTGCCTGGTCGGCATACGGGCCGTCCTGACCATAACCGGTAATGGCGCAATAGATCAACCCGGGGTTGATTTTTTTCAAGGCATCATATCCAAGCCCCAGTCGCTCCATCGTACCTGGACGGAAGGATTCGATTACAACATCTGCCCGCTGCACCATTTCCCGGAAAATATTCTTGCCTGCCTCTGTCTTCAAATTAAGGGTGACGCTTTTTTTATTGCGGTTGAGAGAGGCGAAGAGCGCACTTTCCCCGTTCCATTCGTTCCCGTACCACCTGGCGTAATCGCCCAGGCCGGGCTCTTCAATCTTGATCACCTCCGCGCCAAAGTCCGCCAAAAGCATGGTACAATACGGCCCTGGCAACAGGCGGGTCAGGTCAAGCACACGCAGAGATGAAAGCGGCAATGGCACTTGCGAATCCCCCTCTTTCGCTTCTCATAAACCGAGGCGTTTGGCGATAATGGTTTTCATGATCTCATTGGTGCCCGCATAGATGGCGGAAACCGGGATATCGCGGTAACGGCGCGCGATCGGATACTCTTCCATGTATCCATACCCGCCATGGAGTTGCAGGCACTCGGCAGCCACTCGCTTGGCCATTTCCGTCTGCCACCATTTGGCCATCGATACCCGGGTCACCAGATCTTCTCCTGCCATGTGTGCGGCAATCAATTGATCGAGAAACGCCCGCCCCACCTCAATCTCTGTCGCCATTTCGGCAATTTTGAACTGTGTGTTTTGAAATTGGCTGACCGGTTGTCCGAACGCCTTGCGCGTTTTTACATAATCAATGGTCATCCTGAGCATCTCTTCCGCCGCCACCTGTGCACAGATCGCTACCACCAGGCGCTCCTGTTGCAGCTTTTCCATCATGTACGCAAATCCTTTTCCTTCTTCCCCCAGCAAATTTACGGCCGGAACCCGGCATTGATCAAAAATGAGTTCCGCCGTATCCTGACAGTGAAGCCCCATTTTGTTCAGCTTTCTTCCCCTGAAAAATCCCGGAGTACCCCGTTCCACCAAAATGAGGCTGATTCCTGTATGTTTGGGCCTTGCATCGGGATCGGTCTTGACGGCAACGAGAACCAGATCCGCTGAAATTCCGTTGGTGATAAAAGTTTTCTGCCCATTGATCACAAATTCGTCGCCGTCGCGGATCGCGCTCGTCTGAATGTTAGCCAGATCGGAACCCGCTCCCGGCTCGGTCATGGCGATGGCCGTGATAATATCCCCGTTGGCGCATCCCGGCAACCAACGGCGTTTCTGCTCCTCCGTACCGTAGGCAACGATGTAAGGAACGACGATATCATTATGAAGTCCGATCCCGACAAGTCCGGAACCGATGCGTTCCAATTCCTCATTGATCACCACAGAGTAGCCCCAGTCGACTCCCGAACCGCCGTATTGCTCCTCCAGACCCGGACACAGATACCCTTGATTCCCCATTTTTCTCCAGAAAGAGCGGGGAATTTCGCGATTCTTCTCCCACTGATCATAAAAGGGAGCCGCCTCTTTTTGCAGAAATTTGCGCAGGGATTGGCGAAAGAGCTGGTGATCTTCTGTCAGGTACGGATGGTTCATTCCTCTCCCCTCCCTCATTCGGGCTGTTTATTGCCACGATCCACTCCTTAATAGAAACTTCTGAATCTTACCGCTGGCATTGCGCGGAAGTTGTCCGACAAAAACATATCTCCGGGGCCGTTTGTACCGGGCCAGCTTTCCGCTTTCCTGGCAAAAGCGATCCAATTCATCGGCCGTGAGATCCGGATTTTTTTTGACCACATAAGCCACCACCCGCTGCCCCCACTTCTCATCCGCTTCTCCCAGGACAGCCACATCCAGCACCCCGGGGTGTTCATGCAACAAATCCTCCACTTCCCGAGGATAAATATTTTCTGCACCGCTGGTAATCATGTCATCCACCCGGTCGGCGACCCACAGATAGCCGTCTTCATCGACATAACCCAAATCCCCAGAATGGTACCAGCCTTTGTACATCGCTCTGGCTGTAGCCTCTTCCCGTTTGTAATACCCCATCATCATGCACGGCCCGCGCATGATAATTTCGCCGACATTTCCAGGTTCCAGCACATCATCCGGTTCTGACGGCGCTCCTTCCCGCACTTGGACCACGCGAATTTCATGGCCGAGGCACGCTTTCCCGGCTGATCCCGCCTTGCTCAGCTGTTCGTCCTCGAATAAAAAGGTGACCGCAGGCCCCATTTCCGTCATGCCATAAGCCTGAATCAGATCAATGCCCAACTTTTCCCGGCAGGAGCGCACCAGTGCCGGAGCCATCGGAGCCCCTCCGTAAAAACCGAGGCGCAGAGATCCCAGACGATTGTAGTCAAATTTCTCCTGCAACAACATATTCCACATGGTCGGAGCAGCAAAAAAGTAGGAAATTTTCTCATCAGCAACAATCTGCCATACTTGTTTTGGAGCAAAATGATGCATGATCACCTGGCTGGCGCCGACCATAACACGGGGCAAAAAGCAACAGTGCAGTTCGGCACAGTGAAACATCGGCGCGACGGTCAATCCACGATCTTTCGCCGTCAGCCGTTTGGCTCCGATCACAATCATACCCTGCTCCACCATAGTCCGGTGGGAGTGCATGACGCCCTTGGGCTTTCCGGTCGTCCCGCTGGTATACATGATCGCGTAGAGATCCTCTTCCGATACATCTGCATCGGGCCGGGTATCGGACGCAGCGAGAACCTGCTGATGATAATCAACCGCATAGTCAGGAGGATCAGAGTCAATAAACCAGAAGGCGGTTCCCGGGAAGCCTTTGTGAACCGCGGCAACGCAGGGCTCAACAGCCTGTTCAAACAACACGATTTTCGGTTCGGCATCCTGTAAAATAAACGCGATTTCCTCAGCAGACAGGCGAAAATTGACCGGATTGAAAACGGCGCCGATCTTGGCACAAGCGAGGAGGGAAGTGGCCAGCTCTTCCGTGTTATAAAGGTACGCAGTAACCCTGTCCCCTTTGCGCACACCGGCTGCCAGAAAAGCATTGGCTGCCCTGTTCACCTCACGGTCCCACTCTCTGTACGTCAAACGCCGTCCCTTCCTGACATCATAAACCGCTTCCTTCTGCGGAAATTTGCTGACTGTTTGCTCAAACATCCGCCCAATGGTAGGATGCATCTGGTTCCCTCCCCCAAATCGGATCGCCTGATCTCTCCTGATTCTTTTTCAAATCACTATTCATTAATTTCTTTATATTATGAAACCATTTCTATGATTATTGTAACAAAAAATGAAAAACTGTGTCGTTAACTTCTGAAAGAAAAAGCCGGGCCCGCAAACCCAGCCCAGCTTGTTTTATCTTTCAAAGGGGATCGGTACTATTCTGCGGCAACCTTTACAACCAGGGAGCCGGAAGCAAAAAGCGGCACCAATCCACAACCTCGGAAGAGTCCAAACTTAACTTTTTACTGTGGAATCCGCAGCGGATTTTGCAACTCTCTTTTTATTTTTTTCGGATCGAGAGACATCGGCTCATCCGGGGTGACGCGGATGATTTCCGGCAGTGTGGTTGGCGGAGCGGCTACTTTCCGCCTCAGCGCATTAACATGAGCTGGAGCATAGATTGCCACTGTGATTCTCCCGTTTTGAGTCTTCGCCGCAATTCTGATTGGAACGTTTAATTGATTTTGAAACTTGAAATCAGGTTCTTTCCAGGAAACAGTGGCATCCCTTCCTTTCGGCACATATGTAACAACATGACTGTGGCTCACCCGTTCAATAATGCGCAACCCGGCAGCATCCGCGGCATTGTACAAAGTGGAAGAGGTTTGGCAGACCCCGCCGCCGATTCCTTCCGTATACTCTCCTTTCACAATCTCCGGAGCAGGCAAATATCCGCGTTGAGGCGTCCGCTTTCCCACCACCTGATTAAAGGAAAACACCTCTCCCACATTCAGCACATGGCCGTTAATCGCCTCGCTTGACAGTTGGATATTGTGGACGCGATTCGTCTTGGTCTGGTCAAAAAAAGTTGCATAGGAAGCGAGAAGCTTGTCTCCCGTATTGAGCAAATCAAGCGTTTCCAGCCTCCCGTCCCTTGTCGGAACGCTCACTTCCGTTTGCTTCGGAGGAGCCTGGTTCCCGGTTTGATTTTGCTTCAACGCACAGCCGGATCCCAAAAAAAGCGCACACAGAATAAAAATCGCCCAGCGCTTCATCTTCAACCTCCTTCCTGCTAAAGGTAATTTTCTCCCCATCCATCAAAAAAATGTAAAGAGCCCAGATTCCCGCATGGGGAAAATGGGCTTTGCCGGAAACCGCGATCAATGAAAAAAGGATCGAAAAAAGCGCACTTGCGGCTCATCGCCTTTGTTTTTCACTTCGGCCAGAGCCGCCCGGTAAAACCGGTATGCGTTCATATGGGGACCACCCGGATTCATGTAGCGTTTCCGAAATTCAACCGAATTGACATCTTCCACCAGCTTCAGCCCGTGTGATTCCAGATAGGCGGGAAGTTCTTCGGGAACCATCCCGAACGTCCACGGCTCATCAATCCATGTCAGCAACCGGTAGATCCGCCGCGTCTCCGGGCTGCTTGCCAATGTGTCAATCGCCTGCTTATGGACGTAGGTAAAAAGGATAAAACTCCCCGGCGCCGCCGTGCTGATAAATCGCAGCGTCAGATCGACCGCTTGTTCAATCAGATAGTTGGTCACCCCTTCCCAAATGAAAAAGGCGGGCCGGGTTAAATCAAATCCCGCCTTCAGCAACGTATCTTCCAATTTTTGAACATTCAGATCCGTCTCTACAAACGTCACTTTCCGCGTCCGGCGCTTGAGCACCCGCTTCAGCTTTTTTTGCTTGACCGACAGGGTTTGCGGTTGGTCCACTTCAAAAACATGCACCCGCTCAATATCCGCAATCCGATAAGCGCGGCTGTCATATCCCGAGCCCAATATGACCACTTGTTCAATTCCTTTTTCCAATGCATTTGTCAGATGATCATCAATCAGCCGGGTGCGGGCCACCCCGGATGCTCTTGCCCCCGGGCCAAAACAATCGACGAGAAAGGGAACCACTTTCCCGAACAACGGTACCCGTGACAGGCAGGAAGCCACCTGCAAGGGAAGGCTTAAAAATCTCACTGCAAACGGGTCTTCAAACAAGCGCCTCTCTTTCGGAAAGGAATACTCCAGCGCCCGAAAAAAAGCGACGAACTCAGCCGTCTTACTCGCCCGGGCGCTTTTTCGCCTCTTATGGCTCATCAGTCCTTTCCACCTCCCATTAAGGAGAATAACCAGGCAATCAATGAGAAGATCATTTTTCATTCATATGTTCTTTTTCTTGCATTATGTTCTCCCGACAATCGGCCGAGGCAAGCAAAAAAAATGGAATGGCATTCTGAACAGATTCGGAACACCATTCCATCACCATCTCTTTTTTAACCATTCACGATCTCTCCGCCATTCACATGGAGAATCTGCCCGGTCATATAAGAAGAATCATCCGATGCCAGAAAAACATAGGCCGGGGCCAGTTCCACCGGTTGTCCGGGTCTTCCCATCGGGGTATCGGTGCCGAACTTGGCCACCTGGTCGGCCGGAAAAGTGGACGGAATCAGCGGCGTCCAGATTGGCCCCGGGGCCACGCCATTGACGCGAATTCCCCTTTTCACCAGGGAGAGCGCCAATGAACGGGTAAATGAGACAATCGCTCCCTTCGTTGCCGAGTAATCGATTAATTGCTCATTTCCCTTGTAAGCAGTCACTGAAGTTGTGTTAATAATGGCGCTTCCTTGCTTTAAATGCGGGGAAGCGGCCTTGACAAAATAAAAAAACGAAAAGAGATTCGTTCGGAACGTTTTTTCCAGCTGAGCCTGAGTAATCTGTTCCACTCCCGACTGCGGTGTCTGCTCAGCAGCATTATTTACCAGAATGTCCAGCCGGCCCAGCTCTCTCACCACTTCGGTGACAACCTGTCCGCAAAACGATTCGTCGCCAATGTCACCGGCAAACGCCAACAATCGCCGGCCCAACCCTTCCACATACCGTTTTGTCTCCGCGGCATCGCTCTCTTCATTCAAATAAACAATCGCCACATCAGCCCCCTCTTTGGCAAAAGCCACGGCGACCGCCCTGCCGATCCCGCTGTCCCCTCCGGTGATCAAAGCCACTTTTCCCGCAAGTTTGCCACACCCGGGGCGGTCGGGCCGATCAAACACCGGCCGCGGATCCATTTCCGCTTCCAGTCCGGGTCGCCTCTCCTGATGCTGCGGCGGAAGAATGGGCTTGGACTTCGTTTGACTTTGTTTGGACAATTTCTTTCCTCCTTCGCTCTTTATATCCTTAGGTTGTCCAAAACGCCACCCTCTTATACCCCGCCAATTCGTGCCCCGGTACGCACGGAGGCTGATTTCTTTTTTTATTCTGCAATTGCTTTTGTTTTTAACAGCGGGTGTTCACGTCGTTTCCCGCTCCATCCGTGCCAGATGTTGCAACACCGATTCCGGCAATCCATCCACCTGTGTCAAATCTCCCCCCCATAATCGCTCATTGCCCAAAATTCTCCCAACCCGCTCCTTTTGTGAAATATTCCGAACAGAACAGCCAGCGAATTGCGCATGGAAAAAAGCAAGGATTTCCCAGTCATCCCGAACCGTATAATCCTGCCCCGCCAAATTGGTTCCGATATATTCCTCCCCTTCCTTCCGCACTTGAAAGAAACGGATTAAGCCGGCAAGAGCCCGCACAATGCCTTGCGGAAGCCGGCCTTGTTCAGCCAGAAAAGACTGAAGCGAAGGCAAGAGGCGAACCCTGAACTTGCTGACGCTGTTCAGCACTATATCGGAGAGCCGATGTTCGATGCAGGGATTGGCGAAACGTTCAAACACGCTTTTGGCATACTTTTTCATTTTTTGCTGATCCAGCGGAAGTGAAGGGATGATTTCCGTTTCCACCGTCTCCCGGACAAAGCGGCTGAGCTCGGGGTGCTCCATCACTTCCCTTACCAGACTGCATCCGTATAACAGGCCAAGCGGCGCCATCAGTGTATGGGCACCGTTCAAAATGCGCACTTTTCGCAATTGAAAAGACCGCAAATCCGCAACCCACTCCACATTCAGCCCGGCCTGTCGCAACGGAAGCCTGCACTCCAGTTCGGGTTCCCCTTCAATCGCCCAAAAATGGTAAGGCTCCGCCGTGTTCAGCAATTCATCGCGATAGCCCCATTCATCAAACCACCGCTCCGCTTCCGTATGGGGATAACCGGTGACAATCCGGTCCACCAGCGAATTTAAAAAGCGATTATGGCAATCGACCCACTGAAGGAAAGCACCGGGCAACCCCCAGTCCCTGGCATGACGTAGCACACACGCTTTCAGCTCATCGCCGTTGCGATCCACCAGTTCACAAGGGAGAAGAATCAGGCCTTTCCCGGGATCACCGGCAAAATGAAGGTAACGCCGGTACAGAAAATGAGTCAGCTTTCCGGGAAAAGATTCGGCCGGTTTCTCCGGGTTCCACTCCATCCGTTGATAAACCAGCCCTGCTTCGGTGGTGTTCGACACAACCCATTCTAGTTCCGGCTTTTCGGCGATGGCCAAAAAGCCCGGCCAATCTTCATAAGGGTCAACCAAGGTGGAAAAAACAGCAATCCTCTCCCTCTGCTCCACCCATTCTCCTTTCTCCATTCCCCGGATCACCAGAGTATAAATCCCGTCCTGACGGCATAATTGCTCCAGTTTGTGCCGGCCTGAAGGACGAGGTTGTATGACGGCAATGCTTCCCGAAAAAAGCCCCTGCTTCCGGCAAGAGTGAATCATCCAGTCAAAAAACCCGCGCAAAAAATTCCCTTCGCCGATCTGCAGCACTTTGACCGGGCTTTTTTTCATCTGTTCATACGCTCTTCTTTCTGTATCGGTTAAACACTCTTTGCCCAAAATGGGTTTCACTTTTTCTTCTCCTTTTTTGTCAACGCGGATTGCGTGTCTCCTGTCATCCCGCGATGACGAAAATTCCTGTACAAATATTGTAACAAATCTCTGTTGAATTAAGATTATTCTCTATTTTGCCGGTTGCTGATCCCTGTGAAATATTTCATAATAAAAATATATAGTTTCCAAGGAAAGGAGTATGAAAATGGATTTTTCTAAAATGTTGGAAAAATATCATCAGAACCATCAACATCCTGTGAATAAAATGACGCATGCCATTGGCATTCCTTTGATCATCATCTCGCTTCCCTGCTTTTTCTTCCAATGGAAACTGGCGCTGCTCTTGTTCGTCGTCGGCTGGATTTTTCAATTTGTCGGACACATGTTTGAAGGAAAAAAACCGACTTTCTTTTCCAATCCCGTTTATTTGCTGGTGGGGCCGATCTATTTCCTGCGAAAATTAATAAAAGGCAAGAGGTGAGATAATAACCCTGCCCATATCAACACGGCGGCAGGGTCACTTGGTCATGCTCCCGCTTTTACTTCCAAAAACCCCTTAATTCTTCGCACCGCTTCATCCAGCAATGTTTCCGGCTGAACCAGGCTGATTCGCACATACCCTTCTCCCTGTTTTCCAAAAGTCTCTCCTGGAACCAGAACCACTCCCGTTTCCTCCATTAACTCCTCGCAAAATTCCATGGATGAGACCGCATACGGAATCCGGGCCCAAATAAACATCGTTGCCGGCGGCTGTGAAACCTCCCAGCCAGCTTCTCTCAGCCGCTGCACCAGGAAATCTCTTCTTCGCTGATAAGTGTTCACATGATCCCGAAACAGGATTTCCCCTTGCCGCAAAGCTTTTTCGGCCGCTTTCTGCACAGGAAGGAAAATCCCGTAGTGTGTATGGGACATAAGGCTTGCGAGCGATTCAACCATCTCCTGATTGCCCGCCATATAACCGATGCGGCATCCGGCCATGCTGAATGTTTTCGATAACGAGTTGAATTCAACACCCACCTCTTTTGCCCCGGGCACGGACAGGAAACTGTGGGCCCGCCGACCGTCATAGACCAGCTCGGAATAAGCGAAATCATGGATCACTTTGATATCGTATTTTTTCGCATAAAAAACAACTTCTTCAAAAAAAGACAAAGGAGCCATCTCCGGGATCGGGTTGCCGGGGTAGTTCAGGTATAACAGTTTCGCCCGTTCCAACACTTCGCCGGGGAGAGAGGAAAAATCAACAAGATAACGGTTTTCCTGCTTAAGCGGAAGCCGGATGACCCGTCCCCCGGCCAGCAGAACACCAATCTCATAAATCGGATAGGCAGGGTCCGGAATCAGGGCGAGATCGCCGGGGTTGATACAGGAGAGCGCCAATTGCGAAAGCCCGTCCTGCGTCCCGCTGAGCTGCAATACTTCATGATTCGGATCAATCGCCACTTTATAGCGCTTGTCGTAAAAGTCAGCAACAGCTTCATTGAAAGACGGCAGGGCCTTCAGGGTATAACCGTAGGCGGACGGATCAGCGGCCCAACCTGACAACGCATCCAAAATCTCCGGATGTGGAGGAAGATCAGGACTGCCAATGCTCAAATCGATGATCGATCTCCCCTGCCGTTTCATCTGTTCTTTATGTTCAGCCAATTTTTTGAAGATTCCCTGCGGCAATGTATGTAAGCGATGTGATTTCATCTCTTTTCCTCCATTCCGATCATTTAATTGTCAATCACAACCCGTTCAATCCAGTTGCCAGTCCCCGCCGGAGAATACCAAATACGGCGACGTTAATCGTTGATAGGAGGCACCAAGCCTCTGTTTGGCGAGACAGATAATCTGCGCGGCATACTCCGCCTGATGAACAACCGTATTGAATACCAGATCCGAAACCGGAATGAGCTTTCCCCGAAATCTGACGGATTGCCCGGCTTTTTCCGGCGGAAGCTGATCCAGGACACGGATCGCATCACTGAAAGAAGATTCCAGCAAGGCCAGTGTTTCCTCTTTCGTCAGCTTCCGCGGCCGGAATTGTTCATGATCCACTTCTTTTCCCATTATCGTCTCATTCAAGAAAAATGCCAGATTCCCTGCCATATGCAGAACAAGCCAAGCGATGCTGTTGCTCTCCCGGTTCGGACACCAATTGATGTCCTCATCATTCAGTCGGACAATGCACTCTTTTGCCCGCTCCAACGTGCTTTCCAGCTTTTTTTGATACAACCGCAGCGGAGCCTTCTCTGCATCCATCCGGTTTTCTCCTTTCGCCTCTGCGGAAGAGCAGATCTGACACTTCCCTGTCAAAGTCATCCGCACAAGAGTTCACCAATACCCGGCGAGCTTTCCAGTTGCTTGCCGGGTTGATAAAAATTGACCCCGTCGGAAACTTGCCCGCTGTTTAAAGCAAATCCTTTAATTCTTCGACCACGTTGGGCGGCGTTTGGCCGGTGACAGCGGCAACCAGATTTTTGGCAGCCAACATGGCCATCTTATGTCTCGTTTGCGCTGTTGCTGAACCGATATGCGGGAGTGTGACGACATTGGGCATGCGTAACAGCGGGTTGTCGGCTGGAACCGGTTCCTGGTAAAAAACGTCCAGTCCGGCGGCACGAATCCGTTTATTTTCCAGCGCTTCGATCAATGCGGCTTCATCCACGGTCTTGCCCCGCGAAGTGTTGATAAAAATAGCCGATTCCTTCATTAAGGCAAACTGTTCACGCCCGATCATGTGCTTTGTTTCCGCGGTCAGCGGAACCATCAACACAATAAAATCAGCCTGCTTCAAAAGGGTTTCCAACTCACAGTAGCGGACGCCCAATCTTTCTTCCACATCGGGCTTGCGCCTTCGGTTAAAGTAAAGCACATCCATGTTAAACCCGAGCTTTCCGCGTCTGGCAATCGCTTCCCCAATGCGGCCCATCCCGATAATCCCGAGCGTCCGGCCATGAACATCAACGCCGAACAAATGCGTATCGTCCCCATTGGTCCATTTTCCCTCTTTTACAAAGCGATCCAATTCCGGGACGCGCCTGGCCGCCGATAAAATCAGGGCAAATGCCAGATCGGCCACGGTTTCATCCAAGACGTGGGGGGTATGGGTTCCGAGCACATTTCTCCTCTTCATCGCCTCAAGATCAAAATTGTTGTAACCGACGGACATATTGCTGACAACTTTCAGTTTGGGGGCATGCTGAAGCAGCTCATCGTCAATCTTCCCGCCGCTGATGAGCAAACCCTCCGCATCGGCAATTTCCCGGAGCAATTGGCTGCGGGGAATTGGGGTGTCTTTTTCCCATTTCCGGTATGTACAATGTTCGGCAATATATGCTTCAGCCTCTTTCGAAACGCGTCTTGCCAGAAATACATGCGGTTTCATCTTTCTCCCCCTCTTAAGCTCTTTTCTAAGGCCATTATAACTCTATTCTTGTTTTCAATGACATGCGTTCGTCCTGTTTAGTTCCTATTTTAAAACATAGTAATTTGATAGGAAATGACAAAATAATGATTGACTGACGCGAAATATTATAATAAATTTGAGTTAAGGAAATATTGTCCAAGTATAAACCATCGCCAAAGAACATATATATGAGACATTCACCCAAAAGTCGACTAATACACTTGGTATTATAGAAATTAAACATCGCGGCGTGACGGTTTACTGTACCAACTCCGCTTAGAAGGAGACAAGAAAATGAAAGTTTCTACCCGTGGAGAATATGCATTGCGTGCTCTGATCCTTCTGGGGCAGCATTCCGGCGTCATCTCCATCGGTGAAATCGCCGAAAAAACGTTGGTTCCTGTCAATTATCTGGAGCAGATCCTCCTCCAGCTCAAAAACCTCGGTTATGTCAGAAGCAAAAGGGGAATTCGGGGAGGATACGCACTGCGCAAGCCTCCTGACCAAATCGTGATCGGTGAGGTGATCCGACAGCTGGAAGGGCCATTGGCACCGATGGGTTGTGTCAGTGTTACCGCTTATGATCCATGTCCCCTGGAAGAGGGATGTCTGTTAAAACCGCTGTGGACCCTGATCCGCGATACCGTCGCCCGGCTTCTGGAAAATACGACGCTGGAGGATTTGCTGGAAGGCCGCATTCCAAGAGAGGAAAGGAGAGTGAAAAAAGCATGAAGCCAATTTCGTTCCCGGATGAAAAAATCCACCGCATTTGGGAAGCGTTGAAAGGTCTTCAATACGGCACGGTTCTGATCACCGTTCACGATTCCAATATCGTGCAAATTGAAAGAACCGAAAAACATCGCTTTCCGTCCGAAGCTTCATCCTTGTCCAAAAAACATGCCAGCGCGGCAAATAAAAAATAGGAGAGACCATTCGATGCCGACCGGACCACCGGAGGCCCCGTCCCTCATCATCGAACTGAGGGTTTTGGGGCCTTTTTCATTTTTCGGCGAGATGAGGTGAATACATCATGCGCATCAAACAGACACTGAGGTTCTTTTCCATCGCCCTTCTCATCGTTTTGTTCACTTCGCTGACAATCGGTTGCCAGCCGGCTGATTCCGACGACAGGCAAAACGAAATCCGCATCGGCTATCAGAAGTTCGGCATATTGAGCATTTTGAAAGCCCGCGGAACATTGGAAAAACGTTTGAAATCCCGCGGAATCAAGGTGAAGTGGATTCAGTTTCCGGCCGGTCCGCAGCTGCTGGAAGCCCTGAACGTCGGCAGCATTGATATCGGCGAAACCGGAAATACACCCCCGATTTTCGCGCAAGCAGCGAATGCTCCGCTCGTCTATTTCGCAGCCGGAACGCCGCGGCCCGAAGCGGAGGCGATCATCGTTCCCAAAGATTCCCCGATTCGCGGCATCAGGGACCTGAAAGGGAAAAAAGTGGCACTGAACAAAGGTTCCAACGTCCATTATCTGTTGGTCAGGGCATTGGAAAAAGCGGGACTGACATACAGCGACATCCAACCGGTTTATTTGGCACCGGCCGATGCCAGGGCTGCTTTTGCCGAAAAAAACGTCGATGCCTGGGTTATTTGGGACCCTTATTATGCGGATGCCGAAACCAGTCTGCAAACCAGAACGTTGACGGATGCTCATGGATATACGTCCAACCGCTCTTATTATCTTGCGGCAAAAAACTATGCTGCGCAGCACGGGGACGTGATCGGGATCATTGTCGATGAGCTGAAAAATTCAGCCGATTCGTTTAACCGGAATCCCGATCAAACCGCCCGGCTCTTGGCCAAACAGATCGGGATGGACCTGAAGCCGGTCAACCTGGCGATTCAGCGCGCTGAGTATGGAATCGAACCGATCAATCAATCCATTATCGACGATCAACAGCAGATCGCCAATACTTTTCTGCGCATTGGCCTGATTCCCAAATCGATTCAGGTTCGTGACGTCGTTTGGCGGGAGCAAAAATCATAACTCTTTTTGAGAAAGGATGATAATCATGCAAATATTCTGGTTTATCCCCACACACGGAGACGGTCGGTATCTGGCTACCGCATCAGGCGGACGCGCCATTGGATTTCCGTATCTGAGACAATTGGCCCAAGCGGTTGACCATCTCGGTTACAGCGGAGCATTGCTGCCGACCGGACGGTCTTGCGAGGACGCATGGATTGTCGCCTCCTCTTTATTGTCTGCCACAGAGAGAATGAAATTTCTGGTCGCTGTCCGTCCCGGCCTGATCTCTCCCACGCTTGCCGCGCGAATGGCAGCCACGTTTGACCGCTTATCCGCGGGCCGTCTGCTCATCAATATCGTAACAGGCGGAGATCCAGTCGAATTAGCCGGTGACGGCCTGCATCTGGATCACGATACCCGTTATGAGTTAACGGACGAGTTCCTGACCGTCTGGCGGGAAATCATGCGGGGAGAAGATGTTTACTTCACCGGAAAACATTTGAAAATTTCCGGCGGCAAACGGATTTTTCCGCCTGTGCAAACCCCGTATCCCCCCCTTTACTTCGGAGGGTCTTCACCGGCGGGAATGAAAGTCGCGGCCAAACATACCGATGTTTATCTCACATGGGGTGAGCCCCCGAAACAAGTAGAGGCAAAAATCGGACAAGTGAGGAAACTGGCTGCCAAACAGGGAAGATCATTGCGCTTCGGCATCCGTTTGCATGTGATCGTCCGGGAGACGGAAAAAGAAGCCTGGGCGGCAGCTGAGCGTTTGATCCGCTATGTTGACGACGAGGCGATCGCGAAGTCAAAGCGTATTTTTGCCCGTTATGATTCTGTCGGACAACAACGGATGACCCGGCTTCACAACGGAAAAACAACCGATTTGGAAATCAGCCCCAATTTATGGGCGGGCATCGGACTGGTTCGTGGAGGTGCGGGAACAGCTCTTGTCGGGGATCCACGCACCGTGGCAGAAAGGATGCGGGAATATGCGGACCTGGGGATAGAAACGTTTATCCTGTCTGGCTATCCCCACCTGGAAGAAGCCTATCGGGTCGCCGAATTGCTCTTCCCGGAATTACCTTTAACCAATAATCCGCCTGCTTCTCATCCTCATGTTTACAGTCCCTTTGGCGAAATCGTGGCAAATGACCATTTCCCCCGGGAAAAAGAAGGTGTTGCCCATGAAGCTGAGTAATTTCCGATGGCGAACAAAGATGGATGCCCTTCTGTCCTGGTCTCTCCCGGCCATTTTGGTAATCCTTTGGCAAATCTTCAGCAGCATGGGCTGGATTTCCACGGAAACCCTTCCGGCCCCCGTCACCGTGATCCGGACGGCCATTCACCTGGCCCGTTCGGGAGAATTGATTCATCACATTGATGACAGTGCCGTCCGCGCATTGCTCGGTTTGGCAATCGGCGGAAGCATCGGCCTGGTGTTGGGCTTTTTAAACGGAATTTCTCGATTTGCGGAAAAAATCCTCGATTCCACTGTGCAGATGTTGCGAAATATCCCTCATCTGGCCCTGATCCCGTTGGCCATCATGTGGTTCGGAATCGGTGAAGAATCAAAATTGTTCCTCGTGGCCCTGGGTGTGTTCTTCCCGATCTATTTGAATACTTTTCATGGCATTCGCAGTGTTGATCCCGGACTGCTGGAGATGGGAAAAATTTTCCGCCTGACAAAGAGGGCTCTTTTTTGGCACATTATCCTGCCCAATGCATTGCCATCCATTCTCATCGGATTCCGCTATGCCCTGGGGATTATGTGGCTGACGCTGATCGTAGCGGAAACCATTTCCTCAGACTCGGGAATCGGCTATATGGCGATGAACGCACGGGAGTTTATGCAGATGGATGTGGTGGTTTTAAGCATTTTGCTCTATGCCCTGCTCGGCAAACTGGCTGATCTTGTGGCAAAAGCTTTGGAAAAACGCTGCCTGCGCTGGCGGGTAAACGGTTAGCTTTCTCGCAAAAAATGGGTTGCAGGCAGGAACATGGCATCCCCCGGTCTCTTCGACTGTGCCGCAAGGACATGAATATTTTCTGACATCATCAGGGGGTGTTTCAACTGAACCGCAAAGTTTCAGGAACAACGCTGGACATTCGGGGGTTAAAAAAACAATTTGACAATCGCCTGATCTTGAACAACATCGATCTTCTCGTTCAACGGGGCGAATTTCTCGCTGTCGTCGGCCGTTCCGGCAGCGGGAAAAGCACGCTGCTTCGCCTGATTGCCGGACTGGAAGAACCGAGCGGCGGCGTGATTATGCAGGAAGGAAAAGCCATCTCCGGGCTGAACGACGCCGCCAGAATCATGTTTCAGGAACCCCGCCTCTTGCCGTGGCGAACTGTTTTTGCCAACATTGCGCTCGGCATCCGGGACCAAAACGGCAGAACGGAAAAAACAGCCCGCATCCTGGAGCAGGTCGGTTTGGCCGGTTACGGGAAGCAATGGCCTGGAGTCCTTTCCGGCGGGCAACGTCAACGGGTCGCCCTGGCACGGGCTCTCGCAAGCAATCCCCGCCTTCTTTTGCTCGATGAACCATTGGGCGCTCTGGATGCCCTGACACGGATTGAAATGCAGCGGTTAATTGAAAAGCTTTGGCAAGAACAACGATTCACGGCTCTCCTGGTTACTCACGATGTCGAGGAAGCCGTCATCCTGGCTGACCGGGTCATCATGCTGCGAGACGGGAAAGTGGGAATGGATATCCGTATTCCTCTGCCCAGGCCGCGACAGCGGAACAATCCGCTCTTTGCTTCGCTGGTCGGCACCATCCTTGACCAGGTAATGGCCTCAACGGACCGGCAAAAGTCGCAAACCCTGAACTTGGTCACTTCCAAAACGGATAAAGCTTCATCCTAACCCTGCTGTCCGAAAACAGGGTCAGTACCGCCTCCCCATTTTATTTATAGATTTTCATCTCTTGTAACGGCGGAGAATACAAGTGGAAGGTGACAAGCCTCTGCGTGGAAGGATTGCGCATTTTATGAATCTGCCCTTGCGTGGCAAAAAAGAATTGGCCAGGCCCGTAACGGTTTTGCTCATAAGCAAACGGTTCGTCCTCTTTTTCCAGAACGTACAAATGGTTAATCAAATTTCCTTCCACCACCTGACCGCATCCGATGGAGCAACCGTGATTATGGATCGGTGTTTGTTTCATTCCGGGGATATGAATCACAACCGCCTCGACGAAATCCGAACGGTAGACCACATTTCTCCCGTACGGATTCCCGTCGGGGCTGGTCACATAAGGGAGGATTTTTTCACGCGTACACCCGATGGCCTGTACCGCTTCTGTCAGTTCACGGAATCCCGGGTGTTCCACCTTGGACAGTACCTCTTTAATCTGCCTTAAAAAATCCATTTCTCTTCCCTCCATCAAACGGAAATGATCACTTTCTTTACAATATTTACTTAATTAGTCAAGATTTAATGTCTGATTGATCATCTTCAGAATATGCTGTTTTTGACACCTTGGTTCGTTCCATTTTGAAAGGGTGAACGTGATGGGTTACATCAATTTGAAAGAACGATACTTTCTGCTGAGGCATCTGGAAAAAATCAAAATCCATGTGTGTCGTGAGGAACAATCCCTGATCACTTCCATTCTGGGCAAAATCAGATTTCCCGACATTCTCTTCACGCCGGCGGAATATCGCTTCCTCAAAACGGTCATCGTTTCCTGTCTCCATGACGCCATGGATCAGAAAGATGAAATCCAGGTCAACTTTCTCCGTTGCCTCTTCTCAAAAATTGAACAATACGCTTGTCAGGAGGAATGAAAAATGAATCAACAAAACGGCAGAAAAAACCATCCTTATCCGCTCACAGTGAGCCTCAATCCCGAAAATCAGGAAACACCGGTTCATTTTGTGGAAGACTGGATCACTCCGGTGGAATTGATGTATAAACGGAATCACTTTCCTTATCCCTCTGCCGCCGACATTCCCGCCACCCTTCATCTCAACGGGCTGGTCGATCATCCTTTGACGCTGGACTATGAAGATTTGTTGTCATGGCCGTCCAAAACCCTTGTCGTTCCCTTGGAGTGTGCCGGCAACCGGCGAACATCTTACTCACCCAGGGTCTACGGCGTTCAATGGCAGAAGGGGGCCATCAGTCAGGGCCGGTGGAAAGGAGTGCCTCTTGCCTCTCTTCTTAAACGGGCGGGGCTCAAAACGACGGCAACAGAAATCGTCTTTTCGGCCATTGACCAAAGCCCCGACGGAACCTCCTATGCCCGCAGCCTGCCGGTGGAAAAGGCACTGCACTCGGATACCATCATTGCTTATGAATTGAACGGAAAACCCCTTCCCTTCAAACACGGATACCCCTTTCGCTTGATCGTCCCCGGCTGGTATGCCATGGCTTCCGTAAAATGGCTTTCGAAAATAACAGCCATCGACCACCCCTTTCAAGGTTTTTTCCAGACAGAAGATTACGTCTACTACCCCCATGACGATACAGATGAAGGCAAAACCCCGGTCACAACGATGAAAGTGAATTCAATCATTCAGCAGCCGCAAGACTATGATGTAGTGAAAAAGGGAATAAACAAAATCAAAGGATTTGCCTGGACGGGAGAAGGAAGGATTGTAAAGGTGGAGATAAGCACGGACAACGGCCGATCCTGGCACCCGGCAACATTGCACTCAGAACCGCAGCACCCCTACGCTTGGACTTTTTGGGAGTTCTTATGGGAAGCCAAATGTGAAGGAGAATTTACCATCATGTCACGCGCGACTGATTCAGAGGGGCGAACCCAGCCGATGGAACCCGTCTGGAACCGGAAAGGATACGGATACAACGGTATATTTAAAGTCCGCGTCAAGGTTGAGTGAAAAAAATGCCCCTTCGCCAAAACCCCCCTTTTTTCTGCCATTCACCCATCAATTTTTGTATAATTCAGAAACAGTTCCCGTTCACTCTTTCGCAACCCGTAAGATCATGTTAGAATAAAACCTGTTTACTAAATCAAATAGTAGAACTATACATCTGACATAAGGGGAGTTTTTGCGATGAAAGTATACGTGGTTTACGATAGCGAAAGCGGACATACAGAGGTACTGGCCAAGGCGATCGGACAAGGCGCACAGGAAATTGAAGGTGCAGAAGTGTTCGTCAAACATGTGAACGAAGCGGACGTTCGCGATTTGCATGATATCGATGCCCTGATCTGGGGTTGCCCGGGTCACTTTGGCACCATCAGCGCCGGCTTAAAAAGCTGGATCGACAAGCTGGGATACCTGTGGGCAGCCGGAAAACTGGTTGGAAAAGTGGGCGCCGCCTTCTGCACCACGGCCACTTTGCACGGCGGTGCGGAAATGACGCTGTGGAACTTGATCACCCCGATGATGCATAACGGAATGATCATTGTCGGTCTGCCGAGCAACGTGCCGGAAAACGTTTTGCATGGCTCATACTATGGGGTGGCGGTAACCTGTCCGGTGGAAGACAGCGAAGATGCACCAAAAAATATGCCCACCGAATCAGACCAGGCTCTTGGACGTGCATTGGGGCGCCGTGTAGCGGAAGTAGCAAAAAAACTTCACGGTTAATTCATTTGATCCAATAACGTCAGGAGTGAAATCGATGGGATTAGTAATCATCATTCTCTTAATGGTGGTTGGGATTCTCTTTTTGATTATCTTTAACGTAAGAGCTGTCAAAAACAAAGACAAAGACAAAAAAAGAGTGACATCAGCTGAGAATCCCACCCTCCAGTCCAAACCGGACCCGGTTTCCGCAGAAGAACCGGATTCCGCGGCGGCCATGGATCAATCGAAGCCCAAGGTGGAGACAAAAACCAAGGTGGCTCCGAGAACAACCTCTACCAAACAAGAGATTTCCAGGCAGACAGACCAGGAATACCGCGAAGCGCTGCGACGTGGTTTGTCCGCGATGACAAAACCGGAAAAACCAGCAAAAAAAGATCACATCGATGATGATGAGTACCGGAAAATGCTGCGCCAAATGCAGCAAAAAAAATAGAATTTTAAAGTACTCCCCTTAAAGGGCCCGAAATCGTTCTGACATCCCTTTAAGGGGGGTTTTTCCATCACTGACAAAGGAGATCGAAAACATGGAGAACTTCATTTTTATCACTGTTTTTACTGTCCGTGGTGAAACAAAATGAACGGCAAAAAACCGAACCGCCTCCTCTTTCTCATCGCCATCGCATCGGGGACCTTGCTAAATCCGCTTAACTCGTCAATGATTTCCATGGCCCTTCACCGCATTCAGCAGGATTTTCACCTTTCATTTACGACGGTCTCCTGGCTGATCTCCTCCTACTATCTGGCCAGCGCCATCGGTCAGCCCGTTATGGGCAAAGTCGGTGATCAACTGGGCCGCAAGAATATTTTTCTCATCGGTTTGCTTTTGGTCGCCCTGTCGGCTTTGTCAGCTCCGTGGGCCCCGACTTTTCTCATTCTCATCCTGGCCCGGCTGATCCAATCTTTTGGCAGTTGTTCCATTTACCCCTCGGGCATGGGCATGATCCGGGAATATATCACGGAAAAGCAGGCTTCCGCCTTGGCGATCATCTCTTTATTCGCCACCGGAAGCGCCGCCTTCGGTCCCACCATCGGCGGATTTCTCATTGATCTGGGCGATTGGCCGGCGATTTTTACGGTGAACATCCCGGTCATTTTGATCAGTCTCCTGCTGGGCTGGTTCTACCTGCCGCCCGACCGCGACAAGGAGCGGCCCTCCTTCCGGCAAACAGTGAAACAACTGGATCTGCCCGGAATCTTGTTATTTGCGGCCTCCATGGTCTTCTTGCTCTGGTTTTTGCTTTCCTTTAAAACCCAAGCCCATCCGCTGTCCGGAATTCTGGGAATTCTCCTGCTCGCCGGATTCATCTACCGCGAACTTCACGTGGAAAAACCGTTTATACAGCTTCGGCTGTTTAAAACCAACCCCTTGCTGAGCTGGGTTTACCTTCAGTTTATCGTCTTGAACATTTATAACTACTCGATTTTTTTTGGGTTGCCCACCTACTTTCAGGAGGCAATGAACCTGGATGTGAAAACAAGCGGGCTGCTCATGCTGTTCAATGCCGGATTCGGTGCCTTGATTTATCCGGTGATGGGAAAATGGATTGACCGTTCCGGCGTAAAAACCCCTCTGATCATCAGCTCTTTCTTGATGGTTGGCGGAGCTTTGCTGTTAACCTTTGTCTTCGTTCACCTGCCGTTGTATGGGATGGCCTTTGCTTTGGCGATCATGGGCCTCAGTTACGGAATCACGAACGTATGCCTGCAATCTGCCCTGCTGATGGTCGCCCCTCCCTCAATGACCAGTTTGGCGTCCGGACTTTTTCAAACATGCCGCTATATGGGTTGCATCCTGTCGTCGGTTCTGCTGGGACTGGTATTCGGCACGAAAATAAGTCCCGGCCACCTGCAATGGATGGGGTATGCACTCATCGTCTCCTCACTGGCCAGTGTCTGGATGAGCTTAAAATTTAACCCTCGCCAAGATTGACGAGGGTTTCTTTTTTCGCTTTAAGGTGTTGCCCCTTACTGACCCGCTTTTACTGCAAACTTCGCCTGGTGAAACTCAATCACTTTCCCGTGAACCGGGTCATTTCCCTCATATTGAACGGCAGTGACCGTATATGTACCGGGCTTGAGCATGCTCGGGTCTTTTTCCAGAGCCAGTGTTCCCTGGAACATCTTGCCCCCGTGCTCCGTTTGCAACCAGCGCTTATTCACAAAAATAAAAACGTCTTTATCATCAGCAAAGTTTTCAATTGTAAATCCTGTTTGTACGGTCAGATCATCTTCCCCCAGCATCAGAACCGGAATGTCTCCGTCCGCAGCTTCACCGTCCGCTGTTTGGATCGTCAGCTTTCCATCCCCTGTTTCCGAAGCACCGTCCGGAAAGGGGATTTTCATTTCATCCTTTTTGGTTGCCTCCGCACCGGAAGGAGCTTTCGCTTCATCCTTGATGACCACTTGATTTGTGTTACAAGCAACTATGAAAATAGAGACAATTCCCAGGATCAAAAAGAAAACACCTTTTTTCACCTGTGATCCCCCCTTATGTACATGTTCAGCTCAGGCAGCCCAGACAGCCGTTATCCACTATTATAAATTCCTTGCTCCACTTGACAAAAACCTCAAATCCCGTTTTCCGGTTTAACTTTCCTCCTGAAGTTTGTGAGACATTCCTTGCATATGCACGATTGATGCAACTGCTCCGGAGGAACAAGCCCAAAGATTTCCTGCGGAAAAGTTTCAGCGGTACACCAGCAACTTTCCTGCGGCGGCCGCGAAAGATAACCACACGCGTTGTCCCGGCCGCAGATGGGGCAGTTTCGCGCCTGCCCGTTATTTTCTTCCATTTCTTTCCCCTCCCGATACCATCAATCTGAGTATACCACCGACCGGTAAAATTCAGAAACAGTCTTGTCCATTCTCAACTTGGGTCGCATTTATAACTCTTTCGGGCTATACCGGTCCAAGAGAAAGTTATATAAAATAATCATGATTCATACTATTAAATGATTGGAAGCAGCCATGCTCTCCAACAAGAACAGGAGGTTGAATATTACCGTATGCATTCCATGTCCTCTCAAGCAACCCCGGATGCGCTGCCACTGGCCGTTCACGCCGCTTCCCTTGTTCTGGCGGTGCTCCTGAGCAGCTTGTTGGTCTGTCTGGCCTCAAAAAACAGAGGAAAAATCCCTTGTATGTCAGGCATGATGACGGCGATGACGAACGCCACGATGTCCGGTTTGACGACAGGTACAGTCTTGGGAATCATGCAGATGACCATGTTTGTGCCAACCGCCGTCGCGACGCTTTTCGGTTTGGCTGTTGGTTATTTGACCGGACGACCCTATGGCCTGATCGCTGTCATCGACGGAATGCTGGCGGGAATCATGGGTGGCTTGATGGGGGCGATGCTGGGAGTCATGGTCATGAATGATCATCCGACCGATACTGTTTTGTTGATCGATCTTCTGTTTGTCATTTTAACCGCTTGTTCCGTTAAACACGGCGAATCGTTTTCTGCCATCCTGAAAACAATACAGAAACGCAGCTGCAGCGGGACAAGGGGCGGATCACCGTGGAGAAACCGATTAAATGCCTGGAATGCTACAAGCAAAGACCGGGCGGTCGTTGTAATTTCTGCCCGGTCAAAAACAAGGATCAATACGAGGAAATCGGAGGAGGATTTTATATAAAAAAACAAGCAGGAGAAAATCGTATACCCAAGGAGGACAAATAGTCCTTCAGAGGCTGCGGCCAACTTAAGCAGAAGGGGATTGGCGTTTTTCCGCAACGACCTGGAAAAAACCAATCCCGCCGGACTCCTGTTTTCGGGCGTGTAATCAAACTGAGAGTCCCCGCTCATCCACCGGCAGCTCAATCATCGGAAATGGTTGGTGGTTTGGCGTAAAAATAGGAGGCCACAACCGCGATCAGCAACCACAACAGAATCAGGCCCAGCACGGCCCAGTTCCCCATGGAGGAGGGCAGGACCCATGCGAGAACGATGATCAGCAGACCGGTGGGAATGCCCAGATTCCCCGCCAGCCGATGCGTACGAAGCCAGCTTCTTTCGCTGGAAAGAGTCCACGCCGTCCGGATGCCAATTCGCCAGTTGGGTTGAAGCCGGGGCAAAACATTTGAATACAGAAGAATCAGAAGGCCGATCATCGCAGGCACGAATTTCAGCGGAATCCCGATGTTTAAGGCACTGGCCAGAGACCAGAGAGCGATCAATCCGAAAAAGACGACGGTAATGCCGCCGATATACCGGTAAGTGGGCCAAAATTCCCGGTAGTTTTTCTTTTTCGGATCGATTCTCCAAAGCACATGCCATAAGAGAATAACCAGCAACATGGCTCCGGGTTGAATGAGAACGGCAACAAGGCGCGGCCTGAATCAATCCGGTTGCCCTGCCAAATTGAAATGCGTCGGAACTTCGGCCGGAAGATGTGGATAAGCCAAAATTGTCAATACCATCACCAAGATCCATGCAGCCCAACCCCACCAAGGAATCGCTTTACTCTTCATCATCGTTTCCACTACCTCCAAAGCGTTCTAAAAGCCACGCAAGCCAATCTTGTAACACGGTCGTGTTCAGCCGGTAGATGATATACGTGCCGTTTCGCTGGTCTGCAACCAGATTGGCATTTTTGAGCACGTTTAAATGACGGCTGATGGTCGGTTGTGCATGCGAAAAATGGGTCGCAATCTCACCGGCTGTTTTGGGCCCTTCCTTCAATAATTCAATGATTTTCCTGCGCGTCGGATCGGCCATCGCTTTAAATACATTTTCATTCATACAAGTTCACCAACCGTTATTGCTTTCTGCTGGCTGTTCATAATATTATTATATAGCCATATAGCTAAATAGTAAATTATACGACGGCCGCATTTTCAAAACACACGACTGTTCATCAATCGTGAAGGTCCACACGAGAACATTCAATTTTCCTGCATAATGAAAAGGCCTCGTCCGACCCCGGACCTCTCGTTACCGATTTTGCATGTGCTCGGCTTCCGCGCGCCTCAAGGGCCTTGGCTGGTGAATATCACAGTGGCAGACACCATTTCGTCCGGCTCTGTACAATCGCTCCCCCTCTGCTGTCCGGTAATCGATCATCCCCTTGTGCCACTTGTGTTTCTGATGCGTCGGGGACACGGCAGCCCAGGAAGCGGATCCGGGCGGTGTGCAGTATCCAGCCAAGGTTTCTTCTGCGATCGTTATCATTTCCGGAAAACATGGATCGGTTCTCCAAGGGGAAGCCAACCGCTAAACTCTGCTCCGGCATCAGCCCGATTTGCGGCCGTGAGATCGCCACCGTGGGCTTTGAAGATGCGTTTGGCGATGGTCAGTCCCATTCCGGTTCCGCCTGTTTCGGCATTTCTCGATTTTTCCGCCCGGTAGAGGGGTTCAAATACATGCGGCAGATCCTGTTCGGGAATTCCCGGCCCTGTATCGCTGATGGTGAAACATACCTGATTTCCTTTCCTGTACCACTTCACCGTGATTTTCCCGCCCGCCAGTGTATAACGCAAAGCATTGTCGAGGAGATTGCCGACAGCCCGTTCCAGCAAATGCGGATCGCCTTGAACCGGACACGCCGTTTCCTCTCCGCTCTCATCAACGATTTCCACATTCTTGGCCTGGGCGAGCAATCGGTAATGTTCGATCATCTCCTTCATCCACAGTCCAAAATCAAATGGTTCACGTTTATTCACATCCATTTGTTCCATATATTCGGTTTTCGCGTAAACGAAAAGATCAGAGACCAGCCGCTCAATCTGTTCTGATTTCTGCCTGCAGACACTTAAGTACCTGGCCGCTTTTTCCGCCGTTTCCGCTTTCCCCTGCTCAAGCCTGAGCAAATAGCCCCGCAGCACGAATAACGGCGTGCGGAGGTCGTGCGCGATGGCAGTGAGAAAGAAACGGCGCTCTTCTTCCAAGGTTGCCTGGCGCTTGAGCGATTTCCTCAATCCTTCTCCCATCGCCTCAAAAGCAGCCCTTACATCCGCCACTTCGGTTACGCGGGAGGTCGGGATCCGAAAATCCAAATCACCTTCGGCAATCCGTCTGGCTGCGGAACTCATCGCAGCAAGCGGCTTCAGCACATATCGCCCCATCAGCCAGCGGTTGAAGATGATGGCGAGGATCATGGCAATGACCGCCGATAATATGCCATAAATTTGATTATGGTTAAAAACAAACAGCTTGACCGTCCCCCGCATTTTTCCGTCTTCGATGACCATGACCTGTTGGCTGTTAAATTGCTTCGGATTATACGGACCCGTCTGAAAAATCTTCTTTCCCGACGGATCGGTGATGGAAACGGCGATTCCTGAAGCTTTGAACTTGGTTTGAATCGTTTTTTGCCAGTCCGCGTTCCGCCATTTGTCCACACTGCCCGTGATTTCCCGGATCGCCCTGTCCGCCAGCGCCGCTTTCGTCTGCGTCTGGTGGCTGACAATCGGCTGGATGACAAACCCGAGAATCCCATAAAAGAGCCGGGACAAAATGATCACCGACAACAGGCCGGCAAAGATGAATTTGCGAATCCGCATCGTTCTCATTTAATGCGCTCCTTCAAAACGGTATCCTACACCCCATACATTGACAATCAGTCTGGGATGGTTGGGATCGGCTTCGATTTTTTCGCGAATCCTGCCCATATGGACGATCACCGTATGCTTATCACCCACACCATCCCAGAAACGGTCAAGGAGTTGCTCATAGGTAAATACTTGCCGGGGATGCTCCGCAAGTAAGAGCAGCGTTTCAAACTCCTTGGGTGTCAGGGATACCGGATGGCCGTTCACCCGAACTTCATGGGCCCGGACATCAAGCGTGAGGTGGCCAAACCGGCGAACGGCTGCCTGGGGAATCCTCTGTTTGCCATAGCGGCGAAGCACCGCTTTTACCCGCGCCACCACTTCCACCGGCGTGGCGGATTTGACGATATAATCGTCCCCGCCGATTCCCAGTCCCCGGATTTTGTCCACATCTTCACCGCGCGCGCTTAAAAACAGAATCGGAACATCGCTTGTCCGCCGAATCTCCCGGCACAGCTCAAATCCGCTCCGGCCAGGCATCATCACATCCAGAAGCACGCACTCCACGGTTGAATGCCGCAAAATGCGAAGCGCCTCTTCGGCATCGTACGCCTCTTCGACACGAAAACCTTCATCTTCCAAAAAATCCCGCATTAACTCCACAATCGCTTTATCATCATCGACAACCAAAACGGTTTGTTTGCTGTTCATCATAACCCCCCATCGTAACGGAATTGCAGCGAAGCACCTTCATCTTAACACAGCAAACAAGCCAGGATCAGGCGCTCTGCTGAATTATGACCGCTTCGTGATCAGTTTGTGACTTTTCATCCGATTTATCTGTGATCGGTAAAAGGTATCTTATTCACATGACACCCGGCGGACAAAATACCGCAATCCTGAGGAGAAGGTGATTACATGGTTTTAGCTGCAAATCATGATTTTCATTTCTTCCCTTTAATTTTCCCGTTTGGTTTTTTCTGTATCGTGTTTGCAACATTCCTGATCTTCCGCATTATTTCATTCCGCCGTTACGGACGCTGTTACTGTTACAACCGTTTCGACGGCCGGCTTGAGGCGGAGGAGATCCTGAAGCGCCGCTTGATCAACCATGAAATAAGCGAAGAAGAATACTTGAAACTGAAAGAGATTTTGCGTAAGTAAGGTTAAGCCAACGTCCCTGGGTGTATTGGAGATGTTCCCATATGTGTTTTAAGCGGGAATCATCTCTTTTTTCATTTTTTCAGACTGAAATATCAATATTAAAGAAATGGTATGCTTTAAGGGAAAGGCACACATCCCTCGAAAGGTGATGATTTCATGGCACGTGTTTTATTTGTCAACGCAGGAGCAGAAGGACATATCAACCCCACTCTCGGCGTGGTTCGTGAACTCATCCGCCGTGGTGAACAGGTTGTCTATTTTACCACGGAAAACATGCGTGATCGAATTAAAGAGACAGGCGCTTCGGTACGTACGTTTGACACCGAGAAGTTTGTCAAAGCGTTCCTGAAGGGCGGAAGATCCCATCTGCTTTCCAGAGTGAACGGCCTCTTGCGCACAACCGATATCGTGATCCCTGCCGTTTTGGAACAAACAAAGGGAGAGCAATACGATTACATGATTCACGATTCAATGTTCGGGTGTGGCCGTTTACTCGCACAAATACTCAACTTGCCGGCAATCAACTCCTGCACGAGCTTTGCGTTCCAACAGACCACTTTTGACCGTATGCTGGATCACTTTTCACGCCGTCTACCTGCAGAAATCAATGAACGTGTGCAACAAGACTTTCAACAAATAGTCAGTTCCGTGCAAAAGAGATACCGCGTGAAAATCGGCTCTGCTTACGAGGTGTTCTGCAATCCCGCCCCATTGACCATTGTCTACACGACAAAGCAGTTCCAGCCCGAAGGAGAGAGCTTTGACGAAACGTACAAGTTCGTCGGGCCATCCATAGCTCCACGATCGCACGTCCGGTTTGATTTTTCCGAGCTGGACACAAGCAGTCTGATTTACATATCACTTGGCACGGTGATCAATCAAGCAGTGGATTTCTACAAACTCTGCATTCAAGCTTTTGCTGATACGAAACATACGGTCATTTTATCCGTCGGCAGGCAGACGCGAATCGAAGACTTGGGGGAGATTCCCGGGAATTTTGTTGTCCGCAATTACGTACCGCAGTTGGAAATCCTGCAGCGTGCCAAATTGTTCATCACACACGGCGGCATGAACAGCACGTCCGAAGGACTCTACTACGGTGTACCGCTAATTGTGATTCCTCAAAGCGCCGATCAACCTCTGATAGCACAGCGTGTGGCGAATCTGGGTGCGGGGATTCAATTAAAACAGGAAGGGCTGACTCCCGCCGGTCTCAGAAAGGAAGCGGAGCGCATACTTGAGGATTCTTCCTTCCGCAATGTTTGCCGGAAAATCGGAAATTCGTTTCGTGCGGCAGGGGGATACCAACGAGCTGTCGATGAGATCTTTGCATATAAGCGCAGTCTGGGCATCACCGAATAAACCAACATACTCCCCGCGCAGTGAGGGACCGGCCTGACGCACATAAGGCTTTTACCCGATGGATCGTCCAGAGTAAAAGCCTTATGTTCATTTCAGGGCTTTTCTTTGAAAACTGTGATTATGCCGTTTCCTGTAACGAAGACCCGGCAGGCTGAGAACCTTCCGGCCGTTTTTCCGCAATGAACAAAGCCAGGATCAAGGCTGCAACCGCCAGCCAAACCGTGACATAAAAGACATCGCTCATCCCCTGAACCATTGAGTGTATCCGGATTTGTCCCGCCAGATAGCCGATGGCGGATTGCCTGGCTTCGGCCATGGGTTGTCCCATCGTCATAAACAGCTGCTGAATTTGGCTGAAGACCATTTGGCCGGTCGGTGAAAAAACATTGAGCTGATCTGCATTGGCAGCGGCATGAAACGCGATGCGATGAGAATATAACAAAGTTGCCCAGGCGGTGCCAAATGACATCGCAACCTGGCGGATCGTGCTGCTCAATGCCGTCGCCTGATTCACCAGCTCATTTGGAACCGCGTTAAGCCCGGCTGTCGTAATGGGCATCATCACCAGTGAAATGCCCAATCCCCGCAGCACCAGCCATAAAATGATCGTGGAAAACGGGGTATTCACATCCAGCGATGTGGTCAGATACATCGAGAAGGCAGTTACGGCAAACCCGGCAACAGCCAGCCACCTGGCGCCGATCCGGTCATAGAGCCTTCCCGCGATCGGCATCATCAAACCCGTAACCAGCGCCTGCGGCAAAAGCAACAGGCCGGTCTGAACCGCAGACAAACCCATGATATTTTCCAAAAAGATAGGAAAGAGAAACAGAGGCACAAACAAGATGACGCTGGCAATGCTGAGAACAACCTGCGTCAGGGAAAATACACCGTGTTTGACAACCTGTATCCTCAGCATCGGCTCTTTCTTGTTCCATTCAATGAGGATGAAAAAGAGCAAACAGACGGCTCCGAAACCGATAAACGCCATAACTTCCGGATCGGACCAGCCTTTGTCCGCCGCGTTTCCGATTCCGTACAGCAGAGTGGAAAAACCGGCTGTTGAAGTGACAAAGCCCCAGAAATCAAATTTTTGCTCGGTATAATGCTCCATTTCCCGCATGGCGGCCGCAGCCAGAAACAGAACAACCACACCGATCGGGACATTGATGAAGAAGATCAGGCGCCAATTTAAATACTCCGTGATATAACCGCTTAATGTTGGTCCGATGGCGGGGGCAAACATGATGGCAATTCCGAATATCCCCATCGCCTGCCCTCTTTTTTCCCGCGGGAACATGCGAAAGATCAGGGCTTGCACGACGGGCATCAAGGCGCCCCCGCCGATGGCCTGAACTATGCGGAACAGAACCATGACCGGGTTGCTCCAGGCCAGCCCGCAGAGAAGAGAACCCAAAGTAAACAGAAACAGAGCAATCATAAAAATCCGTTTATAGCCAAAACGTTCAGTCAAATAACCGGTAATGGGGATGATTGTTCCCACCACCAGCGCATAAGCCGTCACAACCCATTGAATCTCATCGGTGTTCACCCCGAATACCTGCATCATCCTCGGCAACGATACATTGACAATGCTGCTGTCCAATACCGCCATGAAAACGGCGATCAACAGTGTGGCCAAGATCAGGCCGCGATTTTTCATATCCGCGTTATCCAACGAGCTTCCACCTTTCTCCCGGTTATTTATGTATTTTCACCGTTGCATTCAGTCCGGGAACCATTCCTTTTTCCACGGAATCAAAACGGATTTTCACCGGCACTTTTTGTGTCACTTTGGTGTAGTTGCCGCTGGTGTTCTCGGACGGAAACAGGGAAAAGACGGAAACGGTCGCCAGGCCGATTTGCTGGACCTTCCCGCTGAACGTTCGCCCGGGAAACGCATCCAAAGTGATATCGACATCCTGGCCTGTCTTCAGCCCCTTCAACTCCCCTTCTTCAATATTGGCTGTGACAAACAACTGATCAAGCGGAACCGTAATGACCAGCGGCGTACCGGCCGCGACGACTTGCCCCTCTCTTCCATCGCTTTGAATCACCGTTCCATCAGCCGGTGCGGTGACGGGAATGGTCTCTATTACGGAAACTTCTTCGGGCAGATCCGTAATCTCTGTATTTCCCGCAACGATTTCGGCAATCACGTCCCCTTCTTTGACGGTGTCTCCCGTTTTTATATTCCATTTGACAATCTTTCCACTTGCCGGTGCACTGATGGTGCTGAGATCCCCTTGTACTTGGGCATCCTCAGTTATGATGAAATTCATGATGTTCGTCGCATAATACCAAGCGCCAATCCCCAATCCCACAATGATCAGAGCGACAATGACATTGACCGTTACGACCTTTTTCACTGACAGCTTCCCTCCGCAAATATTTTTGTTTACTGTTCACAAAAAATAACAAATAGTAAAAATATTATGGCCGGATGTTTCAAACGCGAAAATTTCGACTCCTTATTTATTCACTATCATAGCATATTTGCCCAATGACGCAGGAATGTTATTCACCGGTGTCTTAAGATAAAATTAAATATAAACGGAGAGGAGGAAAATCGGTTGGGCAAAATCAAAATGAAAAGGGTATATGAAACCGCAGCACCGGAAGACGGCTTCCGCATTCTGGTGGATCGTCTGTGGCCGCGCGGCGTGAAAAAAGAGGCGGCGAAGATCGATCTTTGGCTCAAAACGATTGCACCCAGTCCGGAATTGCGGAAATGGTTCGGCCATCAGCCTGAACGTTTTGCTGAATTTCAACATCGTTATCTCGAAGAGCTCAAGTCAGATCCGGAAAAACAAAATGCCGTGAGAACAGTGATCAAAATGTTGGAAAAACAAGATGTCACCCTGGTCTATGCAGCCAAAAACGAGCAGCAAAACCATGCTATTGTGCTGAAAGAGTTTATTCATAATCATTAGGCATCATATCAGAAGAGAACGGAGGAGATTTTTGAGCCCCGGACTCTTGTCGTCTTGCCGGAGAAACGCCGGGTGCGGACGAAACTCCCTGATCCCTCCGGTAAAGCATCTGATACGTATTTTCCCCTCCGTACGGCGCTTATACTTCCCGGCGACGGCAAGAACCGCTCGCTTGCAAAAATCCCTCCATTGAACATACAGGATCGGTTAAATCAACATGCTCGATTTCCCTCAATAAACACATGAAAACCGTTTCAAAAAATGAAGGCATCACACAATCTTATTTCTGCCCACACAGTTTAAAAGAAATTTTTTCCAATAACTTTATAAATAAGTCCTGTTCATCCTCTGTCAAAACACTTAGCATCTGCTTGAACATTTGCTGGCGTTGCCACAAAATTTTCTCCACCAGCGCTTCCCCCTCTTCCGACAATTCCACCCAGACGATGCGCCGGTCGGCCTGATCCCTCTGCCGACGGATCAAGCCTTCTTTTTCCAGCCGGTTGAGGGCCAGCGTGGTTGCACCCGAAGTTAAATTTACTTCACGCGAGAGATCGGCAACCATGCATCTTTGGTTGAGATAGACTGTGCGAAGCAAAATAAATTTTACCGGCGTGATTTTAGGTTGGAATGAATCCTCCTGACCGGCAAACCGACTTCCGACATAACGGCCGATACGTTCGGTAATCTGATCAATTCTTTGGATTTGCGGATCAAACCTCTTTTCCTCATTCCCCATTCAATCACCCCCTTTTGATTATGAGAAAAATTACAGACCGTGTTTGCAAATTTGTTATATTTTTCTCATTCAGCCAATTGCAACTCATACAGATTGGGTTTAATATAACTTTATACCAAAATAACTTTACTGCAAAGTTTTTTTAAGAGGGGGATGCTCAAGGATTTAATCTTGGAGCATAACCTGTTTTTTATTCCCCAATATCTTTATAGCAAAGTTATTAGGTTACAAAATGATGAGGTGATCTATGTGTCGAAAGCGTTATTCATTAATCCTTTGGGCGAAGGACATGTAAATCCGTCCATCGGGCTCGTGCGCGAACTGGTTAACCGCGGTGAAGAAATCATCTACTATGCGAACAGCATGTATAAAGACAAAATTGAAACCACCGGAGCGGAATTTCGCCCTATCTCCGAAAAAGCGGAAACGCTCATGCGCGAATTTTTCAGCCAAGCAAACGACATGATGAAAAATACGGGAAATATGATGGGCCTTCTCGCCAAAAGAATGCCAAAGATGTTCGAAATGATGGAATGGGTCACGGATGACATTTTGAAAGAGATTGAGTCGGAAACTTACGATTACATTATCTATGATGCCAATAGTTTGCCCGGAAAATGGATCTCTGAAATGAAAAAACTTCCTTCTGTTTCGATCTGGACTATTTTTGTCTCTAACCGGGATTCCAATTTTTTTGAAAAAATCATGAAGCAGCGCGGCTCGGAATTTCTGAAAGCAATGGAAGAAATGAAAGAGGAGATGGAAGAGCGCAAATCTCGGCTGGAACAGAAATATTCCATCTCCATTCCCGACTTACGGCAGGCCATGTTGTGCGAAGCCGATCTCAACATCGTTTTCACATCTCGGTATTTCCAGCCGGATTCTGATCGCTTTGGCGACAATTATCTCTTTGTGGGTCCGTCGATTGCTGACCGTAAGGATCAGGGTGACTTTCCGCTCGATGAACTGAAAGACGGCCCGGTCGTGTACATGGCTCTGGGCACGATCGTGAACAATCGTCCGGATTTATATAAGATCTGTATTGAAGCGTTGCAGGATCTCGACGCCAGAATGGTGCTCAGCATCGGGAAACAGTTGTCCGCTTCGGATCTGGGCCCGATTCCCGACAACTTTATCGTTCGCAACTATGTTCCGCAACTCGATGTACTGCGCCACAGCGATGCTTTTATCACTCACTGCGGCATGAACAGCACAAACGAAGGTTTGTACTTCGGGGTTCCTCTGGTGATGCTGCCGCTGGTGAACGACCAACCCTTCGTGGCAAGCCGGGCCAAAGAATTGGGCGCCGGAGTGGTTCTCGATCATCAAACTTTGGATGCCGAAAAACTGCGGAATGCCGTTGAGGAAGTATTAAAAAATCCTGTCTACAAACGGAACAGCCAGAAAATCAGCAAATCCTTCCGCGAAGCAGGCGGCTACATGAAGGCGGTCGATGAACTGTTAAAATGGGTGAACTCCCACTTGATCAGCCATTAAAAGCGAGCATGTTTAAGCATAGAGAGCCAGGCCAAGGAAGCCCGTCAAACCCGTATACCCTTTTTCCAATCAACCCGTAAATCCCGGACAGATTGAAAGCAAGCGCACCAAATGTTAAAGTCAGCAAGATTTTCGTTGTGATATTAATCGCATTCTCTACCCGGACAAACCTTCAACACACAAAAAGCCCTCTTCTGCAGCGGGATCACGCTTCTGCGAAGAGGGCTTTTTGTCTCCCGACCGGTCTTCGTCCTTCCGATCGTTCAGACCCGGGCCACAGACTGACGTTCGATAATCTCGTGAGGTAAAATCCGTCCCGGCACTTCCGTTTTTGTTTCAATCATTTGCAGCAGCATTTCTGCCGCCTGCTTTCCCATCTCAAACAACGGTTGTGCCACCGTGGTCAAAGGAGGAGTGGTCATTTCCGCAAGCCGCAGATTATCATAGCCGATGACGGAAAGTTGATCCGGCACCTTGATCCCGTGCCGGAAGGCTGCAGACATGGCCCCCACAGCCATCTCATCGCTGGCTGCAAAAACGGCGGTAAACTCAACCTTTGACTGCAGAAATTTTTCCATGGCCATGACCCCGCTGTGAAAACCAAAACTGCCAAACGCAAGGAGATTCTCTTGAAACGGTATTCCATAAGCAGCCAGCGCTTCCTTGTAACCCTCAATCCTCGGTTTCCCGGCAATCGGATCCGTTTGATCCCCGCTGATCATGGCGATTTTTCGATGGCCTCGCTGAATTAAATATCGGGTTGCGTCATAAGCTGCCTGCTTGTCATCCACCTTTACATGGGGAAAGGGATACTTCTCCGAACGGGTGGAAAGCAGAACTACCGGAATCTTCATCGCCGTGAGAACCCGGAAGTATTCCTCCGTCAACACCTCACTCGTAAAAATGATGCCATCCACCTGTTTCTCCCTCAGAACCTGAAGATACTTGACGGTCCGTTTCCCGTTCTTGTCGGTGTTGCAAACCACGACACTGTGATCCCGTTCATGGGCCGTGTATTCAATGCCATGAAGGAGCTGGGAAGAAAACATGCTGGACAACTTGGGAAAAAGAACGCCAATGGTTTGTGTCCGCTTGTTGATCAGCCCGCGGGCGATGGCATTGGGTTGATAACCCATTTCTTTAATGGCTTGTAAAACCTTTTGTTTGGTCTCTTCGGAGTAACCCGACTGGTGGTTGAGCACTCTTGAGACAGTAGCAACAGAAACATTCGCTTTTCTGGCTACATCCTTAATTGTTGGTTTCATCGGCATAACCTTCCAATCTAAATAATGGGAGAAAACGGTTGCATTCAACTAAATATAAGATCTTTTCAAAATAAGCGTCAATCTTTCGAAAGCGTTCCCGCTGTTTGGCTGCCGGTCTTCCTTTCCGGTCACGCTTCCGTTCTTTCCCCGATTGCGCCGAAATTCTTTCCTGCTGTGCTTGCGGACTGCAAACAGATCCCCCAATCAACCATCTTTGCCGATTGGGGGATTTGCAAGCAGAATGCCCCTTGTTACCGTAGGAGGGACAAATCCACTTCAGGCACCAATCCTTCCTTTGCGGCCCGGCTCAACAAGGTGGAAATCGCCCCATATCCTTCTTCTCCAAGGTTGGCCGTAAACTCGTTTACGTAGAGGTTGATATGCGCCTTGGCCACTTCGGGGTCCAACTCTTGCGCATGTTGCATCACGTATTCCTGTGATGCCTCCGGATGCGCCCAGGCATATTCAACAGAAGCTCTCGTCCAATCGGCAATCGCCTTCACATCCAATGAGCGGCGGGCGATGATCGCTCCGAGCGGAATGGGTAATCCGGTGTCTTTCTCCCACCATTCGCCCAGATCAACCAACATCGACAAACCGTAGGAAGGATAGGTAAACCGGGCTTCGTGGATCACCAATCCCGCGTCAACCGCCCCGTCCCGAACCGCCGGCATGATCTCATGAAACGGCATGACAATAATTTCTCCGACACCTCCGGGCACATGTTGGGCAGCCCACAAGCGGAACAGCAAGTATGCTGTCGAGCGTTCACTCGGCACTGCCACCCGCCGGCCGGAAAGCGATTCGGGATTACGAGCATCATTTTTGCCGCCGGTCAAAAGGAGCGGGCCACATCCTTTCCCCAATGCTCCGCCACACGGCAACAGCGCATACTTGGACAACACCCATGGCAAAGCTGCGCACGAAATCTTCAACACTTCCAATCCGTCCGGTCCTGCCGCCAAATTGTTCGTAATATCAATATCCGCATAAGTAACATCCAGTTCCGGTGCACCCGGGATCAATCCGTGCACCCACGCGTGAAATACGAATGTATCATTCGGACATGGAGAAAAAGCAATCCTCATAAGATAACCTCCTGCAATACGGAAATCGTTGCTGCCAGTTTCTCTAACGCTTCATCAATGCGCCACGCTGACCGGTCACGTGGCCCGACAACATTTGAAATGGCCCGAATCTCCAAGACGGGAATACCCCGGTTTCGGGCGGCGGTCGCCACGCCAAAGCCTTCCATGCCCTCAGCGGCGGCACCCGGTACCCGCGCAGCCAATCGGGCCGCAGTCGAAGCCGTCCCAGTCACAGTGGAGACCGTGAGAACCGGACCCGCAGTAACCGGCAAACCAGCCGCACGCACGGCCTCCGTCACCCGAAGCACCAATCCTTTTTCCACCCGGAATCTCGCAGTACCGAAACCCAGCTCGTCCAGGCCGCAAAAACCTTCTTCCGTCTCTGCCCCCAAATCGGCGCAGATGATTTCCTCCGCGACAACGAGCGTACCTACTTCGGCCCGGCCGGCAAAGCCTCCGCCGATTCCTGCGCTTACCACCAAATCATACTCCGTGCGGGCCAATGCCGCCGCCGTGCTTGCCGCAGCAGCCACCGGGCCAACTCCCGCCACCAGGACATCAACATGGCTTGCACCTTTCAGACCGCGCATCACCGCCTCTCTCTCTGCTGAAACGGCTGTCACCACGAGGACGCGTTTGGCCCGACTCTGATTGTTTTTATCAGAAACAGAAGTCCCTTCCTCGTTTCGCTTCATACTGTGATCCCCTTTCTTTTCCGGCCCCGGAAGATGAGAATTAAGCAAGATCGGGAGGGGAGTGATGCCTCCTGCCCCCCGTCAGGAACGTCGGGAAATTATGGGCACCACGACCCGACCAGCCATATACATAAGAAAAAACACTTGCAACCATGCGAGTCCGGGACTCATTGCCCGGAGCATCGTTTTGCAAGTGCCGACCTTCTATAGTATATCACTCGGCACCGCTGCTTTCCACCATGCCGTTATGCGCAAACAGAAGCTTTGCCCGGCATATTCCTGAAATTCCTGATAAACAAGCGGCAAACCAACCTGTGATCCTCTTTTGGCTGATTTCCAATCGCCATCGCCGCCCGCCGGGTTCTAATCGAAATCGAGATATAGCATGTTGACATGGCCGGTCTGAAATCGATATAATTTCACTGAACGGTCAGTGAATTAAATTGATCAAACGAGGAGGGCATCGCGATGGATCAACGGGATATCCGAAGACTTGTAACAAGTGAGATCACAGGGCTTCATACGAACGAGGAAAAATACAATCCCTATTCCTGGTACAAAGAGATGAGAGCGAAATCACCTGTTTATTTTGATCAAAAACAGGGAGTATGGAATGTCTTCTTATATGAAGATGTAAACCGGGTCATTTCCGACAAGGATGTTTTCTCCAGCAAAAGATTCCAGCAGTCACGTCCTTTTCACAGCATTATTAACACGGATCCCCCGGAACATACCCGGTTGCGCTCTTTGGTAAGCCATGCCTTCACTCCGAAAATGATTGCCGGTTGGGAACCGAGAATCCGAGCGATCGCGACGGAACTTTTGGACAAGGTGAGCGGGCAAACACATATGGATCTCGTCGAGGATTTCTCTTATCCATTACCCGTGATGGTGATCGCTGAATTATTGGGTATTCCCACGAGTGACAGAAAGCAATTTAAAGAATGGTCAGATATTGTTGTATCCGGTCCGTCTTCAACAGCGGACATTCAGGAAACCATAGATCGAAGAGACAAAGCGATTAAGGAATTGATGGAATACTTTTCGCAAATTATCGAGGAAAAAAGGAAAAATTTAAAAGAAGATATGATTTCAACCCTGATCAAAGCGGAAGAAAATGAAGGGAAACTCTCAAGTGAAGAACTGTTTGGCTTTTGCATCACTTTATTGATCGCCGGAAATGAAACGACAACCAATCTGATCAGCAACGCGGTTTATTGTTTTTTGGAAAACCAAACAATTTGGGAAGAGTTGAAAAGAGATCCCGGCCTGATTCCCCATGCCGTTGAAGAAACCTTGCGCTATCGTTCACCGGTGCAGGCTATTCCGCGACGAGCCAAAACAGATGCAGAAATCGGCGGATTCCATATTAAGCCGGGTCAAATAGTATTAGCCTGGATCGGTTCGGCAAACCGGGATGAACAGAAATTCACCGATCCCGATGAATTTCAGCTCAGACGCAATCCCAATCCCCATTTGTCGTTCGGAAAAGGAATCCATTTTTGTCTCGGTGCTCCCCTCGCGAGATTGGAAGCGAAAATCGCTTTGGAGGAGTTCCTCAAACGCTATTCGTCGATTGCCCTGAAAGAGGGATATCAGCTTGATCCAGTCAATAGCAATCTCCTCTATGGTTTAAAAAGTTTGCACATTGCCGTGTCCTGAAGCCGCCGGGTTGCAGCTGTGCAAAAAAGTGTCCAGGATTACTGGACACTTTTTTTTGTGAAGAATCGCCGGTCGGTCGCGGGACCCGCTTCGACGCATTCTGATGGTTGGTCGGGGTATCCCGTTCCCCTTCCAAAGTTGCTTAGACTTTCACCCCGGGTTGTGCTGGCAAGTCATGGTCGTTTTTATGGCATAGGAGGATGCGGTTGACAAGCAGTCCAAAACCGAATACATTTTCCCTAGTGTGAGGTGAAGACCATGTCCAAGTCTGTACAAAAGGAAGGAATGACTAGCCGGGACCTTCAAGCCGCCAAACGCCGGAAACAACTTCTTCAAACAGCAAAAAAACTGTTTGCCGAGAAAGGCTACCATAATACTTCGACCAAAGAGATTAACCGGGCCATCGGAATGGCCGACGGACTGATCTATCACTACTTCCCGAAGGGTAAACTGGAAATTTTGCATACAATCGTACAAGATTCCACCGAAGGGAAGATCCAACAACTCGAAAAAGCCCTGAAAAATATGGACGCCGATATGCCCATCCGGGATATGCTGTTAAAAATCGCGCACATCATTGTAGATAATGCCGACAATGAGTTGATTGTCATCCTGATCAGGGAACAGCCTTTGTTGACGGATGAACAAACCGAATGGCTGACCCGGACGTTTGACACCGTTATCGGACAACTTAGCGTCCTGCTCGAGAAAAGGATGCTGAAGGGAGAACTTCGCCGGTTGAATTGCAAACTGATGGCCCGCCAGTTTGTCAGCAGCATACAAAGTTACCTGATCGAGCAGACGATCCTCGGTGGTGGTAAACACCGGGATCAGACAGAGTCGGACAAGCACCTGATGGAACTCATCGATTTTTTGTTGGAATGCTGGCGTTAACGATTATCTCCCAGTTGAATCCCGGCCCTTTGCAAGCCTTGGTACCCGATGGTCGCCGGTCCGATCCTGCTGCCGTCTCCAAATCGAGGCGATCAGCGAACGGCCGGATTTATTTTTCCATGACTGCCCGTTCCGCTCACCGTATCGTTTTCGCATCAACATTACCCGTTTCATTTCCCGCAAGGGAGCAGCGGAGCACGGCCACACGATCCCCCAATCTGAACACAGCCTGCATTTCCCCCGATTTCAATCACCGGCCCGCAAAATTCTTGCCCCAAAATCAACGTGTACTTTTGCAATCCACTGATCATGAAACACCGCACATCCGACCCACCAATTACACAGCACTTCACTTCTTCCGAGTTTTTCCACACTCCTCTAAAAAACATCCCATTTTTCATTCACCTTAATCCCTCCCTGAATCAATCTTCCCTGTTATGGAAAACAGCCGGACCGATCCCTGATCCCCTCCTGCTGTTCTTTCTTCCCGATGCATAGACACGCTCAATAATGCAAAACTATAATCATCATCCCGGCAAAATCGACCATTAAGAACTTCTGAAAGGATGGAAACCATGTCCACCAAGCATTCTGTGGTTGAAAACGCGCCATTAACGTCATTTCATAAACGGCTGACCTTGTACACGAGCGGAGGCCCTTTTTTGGATGGATACATTTTGAGCATTATCGGTGTGGCATTAACCCAGATCGAACCGGAGTTTCATTTAAACGCCTTTTGGACCGGAATGATCGGTGCCTCTACGCTGGTCGGTTTTTTTTTGGGCGGCCTGGTGTTTGGATATGTAACCGATCTGATCGGGCGTCATGTCATGTATACCATCGATCTGGTGGTGATCATGATTTTTTCCGTCTGGCAGGCATTTGCCGATGGGCCGCTGGAACTGTCCATCCTCCGGTTTTTGCTGGGAATTGCCGTCGGGGCGGATTACCCGATCGCCACCTCCCTGCTGGCCGAGTTCGCTCCCCGCAAGCACAGGGGTGGAATGTTGGGCGTTTTGCAAGCCAGTTGGTACCTGGGCGCTCTCGTCGCCTATCTTGTCGGCTATTTATTGTTACTACTGGGTTCCGGAGCCTGGCGCTGGATGTTGGCAAGCAGTGCGCTTCCGGCCTTCATTCTCATCTTCATGCGCAAGGGAACACCGGAATCGCCCCGCTGGCTCTTGAAGAAAAACCGCATCCGGGAAGCCCGCGAAGTCCTTCAAGAAGTTTACGGAACGGATGCAGACATCCATAAATGGGAAGCGCAGGGCAAAAAAACGCGATTCAACAAGCTGTTTCAGGGCGGCTATTTGATAAGAACCACGTATATCGGCTTATTTTGGATGATTACGATTATCCCCTCATTCGCAATCTATACGTTCGGCCCTGAAATCATGGAATCAATCAATCTCAACAAACCGGAATTGTCCTTTATCGGAACGGCGGTAATCAGTTTCTTCTTTTTTATCGGCAACATCCCCGCCTTGCTCTTGCTCTACAAGATCGGAAGGCGTCCCCTGATTATCGTCTCTTTTTTGGTCATGGCCCTGGGATTGCTCCTCGTCGGCCTTTTTCCCAAGGGTCCGATCTGGATCACGATCATCGGGTTTGTCATCTATGCATTTTTCACCGGCGGCCCCAGCGTGTTAACCTGGATCTACCCCAACGAACTTTTTCCGACAGAAGTGCGTGCCACGGCGGTAGGGGTGGCCACGGCGATCAGCCGGGTCGGATCGTTCATCGGAACCTTTCTCCTCCCTTATGCACTTCGCTCGATCGGCATCGGCCCGACCGTACTGATCGGCGCCGGTTTAACTTTTATCGGTGTTCTCATTTCCATTGCATGGGCCCCCGAGACAAAAGGAAAAACCCTTGCCGAAGCCAGTACCGTGGAGTAGAAGCAGAAGCGCGATGAAAAGAGAGAAGAGGGGTGAAGTAACCCCTCCCTTTTTTATTGACTAACGATACAGAAGTTGAAAGAAGAACAATTATCATTACTTGCCAAACAGATATCGGACCTGTTTTCTCAAATTTATTATCATTGTCATTCTAAACTATATGCGATTCCGCTTACTCACCAGGCAGTTGGTGCACTTCAATACGTTGCGCTCAACCAAGCAAGTACTGTACAATCAGTCGCTGAATATTTAGGATGTGCATCGAATACAGCTTCAGAAATATTACGCCGATTATCCGAAAAAGGGCTTCTTATTCGTCAGCGTAATAAAGAAGACGAAAGGGTAGTCGAGTTGAGAGTAACAGAAAAGGGATGCCAAGCATACAAGAGCATACGGGTTTAGCACTTGATCAACTTAAAGATGTTTTGAAATCCATGCCGGAAGAAAAACAAGAGTTGATCAAAAACGGATTGGAACTTATCCTATTTTAAGTAAGAGAGAGAAACAACAATGACAATCGTTAAAATCCTTGTTTCCGCTATTCTTATTGCCATCGTCACTCAGCCAGCCACCTATAATCCAAAATTAAGCGGGTGGATTGCTGCTTTTCTTATAATTAGTATGCTCTCACAAATTTGGTTAACAGTTCAAGAGGACAGATCAAATATTATAAACTTTCTTACTATTGTATTATGGAATTGATTCCATGTACTATTTTGTTAGCTACAGTCCTGCTCAGCCTGAAAAAGAATTTTCTGTTCCCCGCAGCCATCTTGCTTGGCATCTGTACCTGGACTTTATATACATTCATTTATCAACGGGTTGTTCAATAAAAAATAAGATGGACCCAGCGGGAGCAAATCTTCCGCTAAAACCACCCATTCCCCATGAATCCCGTGATCTAGATGGAGAGGAAAAAACATGAAAATAGATGGACATACCCACACCCACTATTGCCCACACAGTTCTGGAAAAGAAACAGCAAAATATATTGAAAGAGCAATCGAATTAGGATTTGATATTTATGTACTGACTGAACATCCCCCCTTGCCTGCTTCGTTTTGTCGCAAGCTTCCTTATCCTGAAGAGGTGGTTACTGCATTAGCCATGAAAGAAACAGAATTGGATTCATACATAAAAGAAATGCATCAACTGAAACAAAAATACAAAGATCAAATACAAATTCGTGTAGGACTAGAGCTGGATTATTTACCTGACCAACCTGATTGGACAAAATACTTACTGAAAGAGTATGCGAATTATCTTGATGAGACTATTCTATCACTTCATTTTCTTAAAGGAACGAATGGTTGGAGATGTGTAGATTTAACCCCGGAGGACTTTGAAGAAGGTTTAATCAAATACTACGGAGATTTTCATACAGTACAAAAAGTATATTATCAAACTTTAAAAGAAGCTGTTTGTCTGTTCCACCCCACGAGTAGGCCATCTCACTTTATGTCAAAAATTTCAGCATTACTTCATTAATGGACGTCATGTTATGGAAGAGGCTAAGGAGGAAATACTTGATATTCTATCTATCACTAAGCGGAAAGGCTTATCGTTAGATTTTAATACAGCAGGGTTATATAAAAAATATTGCTTAGAAACATATCCCTCAGAATGGATTGTAAAAGAAGCTCTTAATCTCGGGATTCCACTTATTTTTGGATCTGATGCTCACGCAATGGATCAAGTAGGAAGATCATATGATCTATATGAAAAAGCAATGGATTAGCTTTACACACACAGCTCCCATTGGAAAAGAACGTACTGTTAAAAAATAAAATAGCTCCCCGAAATACCCGGGCAACTACTTCAAATCAAGGGAAAATGATTAAATATTCTTGGTTGGGCATCCTTTTTCGCCGGAACAGTCTGAGATCCTTTAATTGATATTTAATTGAGGAGCCTGTGTATGCATGAATTAGCACTCTTACCCTAAAATGGGTGCTTTTTTAATTCATCTTGTGAAGGGGAAAAGGTAACAAAACCCAAATTCACTTCCATTCGGCGACTGCTTTGCTAGTATTTCGCTACAAATGACTTTACATCTTTAAATTGAATTGATCTTCCGTTAAGGAAGAGAATGTGATGAGCGAAAAGAGAACAAAAAAGAAAAAACTTAATGAACCCCAAAAGTCC
>NZ_JPST01000004.1 GCF_000763315.1 Thermoactinomyces daqus
GGGGTTTGTCATCAATCTCACCAAGGGATGTACCCTTGGTCTTTTTATCATGTTTCACAAGGTGATCAAATGTATAACCTAGAAGTTATACCTATCTGATATTTGGGGTATATTGGAGGAGGAGCGCTTTTGCTGCGATTTAATGAGTACGGGTATTTACCTCCAGGAATACATGAAATGACAATAGATGAGCTGAAGGAATCCATCTTGGTTAAAGGCGACGAATCAGTTTCCGTTTGGAATGAGCCTTGGAGGAGATATCTTGTTCTTAATTTAGAGGTCTTATTACAACCACTTTGGCAGCTCGGATTTGATGAAGTGTTTTTAGATGGATCCTTTTGTTCTATCAAGGAAAAGCCAGGTGATATCGATGCCTATTTTGAGCTGGACTTAAAAGTAGAAAACAGATATCAAGCCTTAGAACAGGTTTATATCTTGGCACACGAACTTAATTCCTTGTCAACTGTACCAGTATGGAATTGGTGGGAGAAACGTCCAAATGCGGATGGAGAGATGAAGTCGGAGATGTGGCATCAATTTAGATGCGAGGTGTACCCGAACTGCTACGGGGTTTATGCTTTTCAAAATCAGGACGGTGGACGAATCAAGTTCGATCAATTGTTTCGCTATGATGAAAACGGTATTGAGAAAGGAATTGTCAAACTCCTTTTGAAAGGGTGATCGTCTTGAAAATCAAGTCAGAGCAAGAATATTTGAAGATAAAAAAGCAAGTGGAGGAAATAGAAAAAGAGCGAGCAAAAGTTAGGAAAGAACTTCAGGAACAGGGGGCAGATGAGAATTTCATTCGCTTAGCAGAATACGCTTGCGGGGCTTTTTATGATGAGTTTAAGGCTCAGCTAAGGGAATATGAAAAGGTCGTTGCCGGTCAGTTTGAAAAAGATACAGTTCCGCTACATCAGCTCGGATCTCACTTGGTCAAGTTGCGAATCTGGAAAGGCATTTCTCAGAGCGAATTGGCAAAGCGATTGGGGGTTTCTCAACCTCAAATTAGCAAAGATGAACGATTTGATTATCAAGGTATCAGCATAGAAAAAGCCAATCGAATCCTGCAAGCGCTTGGGATTGAAAAACTGACGGTGATCCCCGGGAAATCTGTGCAAACAATTGGGGCAAAAGATGAAATGGCCGCTACAAATGAGAAAAAAGCTATATAAAAGACCAGGGTATTGCACCCTGGTCTTTAGTGCAAAAAGATAAGCCCTTTCCAGAGTGAAGGAAATGAAATTTAAAAAGACAGGATCAATAACTTGTGGATCAGCCTGCATTTTATTGTTTAAATAGGATATAATAAGGGTAAGGAATTCTTACAAGTAAGGAAAACGGAAGGTGATCAGAATGGCAATTATGGAGTTTGCCCGATTGACTTCAAAGGGGCAAGTTACTATCCCAAAAAATATTAGAAAAGAGTTGGGGCTGGAAACAGGTGATCGGCTTGCCTTTGGAAAAAATGAACGTGGTGAGATTGTATTAAGAAAAGCAAATCTTGATACATTTGACCGTTTACAAAACTTAATACAGCTGGCAGCAGAGCAAGAAGGGATCACTGAGGAACAATTGCTCGAAGACCTAAGAAAACTTCGAGAGGAGAGACGGAATGCCAACAGATGAAACATTACGCATTATGATTGATTCGAACGTTATTATTTCCGCTGTTATGGGAACGAAAGGCGCTCCTGGCAAGCTAATTAAAGAAGTGATTCAGAGGGGAGATCATTTGTTAATATGCCCCTTCATTTTGGACGAGGTAAGAAAAGTATTGACAAATCGATTTCAAAAAAGTCCTCATTTGCAATTGATTTGGGAGCGCCTGTCTTTTTTTCTACCTTTTGATGTCCTTTCTCACCCAACCGAGGAGGAGATAAGCTTATTAGATATCCCGCCAATACGAGATGAAAACGACTTAATGATTTTGTCTACAGCGATTTATCATAATGTTCATGTCTTTGTGACAGGGGATAAAGATTATCATACCCCTGAGATTAAAAAGAAACTTAACGTAATGAACCCTTCAGAATTTTATAGTTTGTACATACTTGACCGTAGTTTAATACGTAAAGCCACATAAAAAAGACCAGGGAAACCTTTTCACCCTAGTCTTTTCACGGAAAGGAAATGTCACCGATTGCGTTGAATTCATCGTCAATCCTTGGCCCTTCATGTTGTGCCCTTTTTGGGCTTTATTTTTTTGCCTAGGAGTAAATTAGTTAGCCGTTTTGAGTTGCCTGATCGGTGGTTGTTGCTTTCGATTATATAGGAACATATATTCGTATTTTGTGGTATAATTAAAATCCCAGAGGTGATCAGCTGTGCAACTAACAAACATAAGCCCCCAGACACGGGGGCCATGTCTCCTATCAAGCAGGGATCATGGGGATTGATAAAACGAATAATTTAAGATTATTTCTTGATGAGTGCAAAAACGCAGTTTGGGTTTGACAATTTAATTTTGGAAGGAACTCTACTTGCACATACTTTGCTTGTTTATTGGGCTATTTCTTCCAATGGTGATGGTCACTGCTGGAAAGAGCAAATTTTAATCTAGCGCAACGAGTTACTTCTGTAATTCTTTAATGTCTTCCGGATTAGGTTTTAATCCGGCCTCTATTAGGAGGATTCCTATGTCACCCCCTACAATCAATATACGTTAATCTGGTTGGATATTTGCCTGCCTTACCCACCCAACACCCCTTTATACCACCAAATAGTATGCTTTTAACGGGCCATGTACCCCGACAACAAGATTCATCTCAATGTCGGCAGAGTTGCTTGGACCTGAAATAAAGTGGATGCAGGAAGGAGGGGATTCTCCACTTTCTACTAAAATATTCATATCATGAACGGCTTGCGTAATACGAGGCATTAGCGTATGGCGCGGTATAATTGCTACATAATTAGCAGGCAAGAAATGAAGGGCACGTCCTTGTCCCTTTCTAGTTTTTACGACAATGGTACCTGATTCAGCTAATGCATAGTCACTAAATACAATACTGAAATTCGCTTTTTCTGCCAATTTAAGATTTTCTTCTTTCTTCTTTGCATCCCATTGATAGATAATGACATGTTCACTCGGCCATTCTTGCTTCAATAAGTGGGTTAAGCCGTACTCATCAAAGCGCGGATCTTGGGACGTCATAACGGGTCCGCCACCGTTCTCTGAAACAAGTTTCTTTAATACTTCAGACAATCGCTCTTTGGACGTTTCGATCACTGTTGTATTTATGTTATGACACTGTTCCTTGAATACTTCGAGCAACTGCTCTTCTGAGTAATCCTTCATAACCTCCCAATGAACGTTCTGTTTCCACTTGGGACGAGTTACACCGGTTATTCTACGTTCTCGGCCAAGCTGGTTGGCAATATGATTTAAAAATGAGTCACGATTATGAATGGTTCCTTTCATACGTTTACCCCTTTTTCTTATGTTTTTTAAACCAATCACGAAAACGCTCTTTACTCGGAGCTGGAAATTCACGAATCTCCATCCAATTTTTTAAAGGTCCAATCCCTTTGGAGAATCGTTCCCCGGAAGTAAATGGACTCGTCGCAGTCGGAGCAAGTTTTGAACCAAGCCTATACAACGCAGCTGAAGAAGCTCCCATTTCGAACATCTTCATTGCCAATTTCTCTACAAGCGGCGCACGCCCTTCCTTCTCTACAATCACTTGACGATGTTTTATTAATAACTCATGCAGTGGGATTTTCACCGGACAAGCATCTGTACACGCCGCACACAGACTAGATGCATAGGGCAGATCTTTAAAGTCGTCATAGCCGTCTAATAGAGGTGTTAAGACGGCACCAATCGGACCTGGATAGATTGAACCATAAGAATGACCACCTATGTGGCGATAAACTGGACAAACATTAATACAGGCGGCACATCGGATACATTGCAACACTTGACGGAACTGCGACCCTAGGATTTCAGAACGTCCATTGTCTACAACTACAAGATGAAACTCCTCAGGTCCGTCTCCTTCCCCTTCCACAATTGGACCTGCAACGGTAATATAGCTTGTCAGCTTTTGGCCAACTGCGCTTCGGCACAGCAAACTAACAAGCACATCTAATTCCTCCATTGTAGGGACAATGCGTTCCATTCCCATGACCGCAATTTGTGTTTTCGGGATTGACATCACAAGATCGGCATTTCCCTCATTGGTTACTAGACAAATCGAGCCGGTATTTGCAACGGCAAAATTACATCCTGTTACCCCTATCTCGGCTTCCATGAATTTTTCACGCAAAATACCACGAACAAATTTTGTCATTTCATATGGATCATCGGATTGTTCATAACCGAGTTTCTCTTTGAATATATCGCGAATTTGCGATTTATTTTTATGGAGTGCAGGCGCTACGATGTGGGACGGTGGCTCATGATCATCGATTTGCAGAATATATTCCCCAAGATCGCTCTCTATCACTTCGCAGCCGAGGCTTTCCAACGTTTGGTTCATGTTAATTTCTTCGGTCACCATGGATTTGGATTTGACAATTTTCTTGGCTTGCTTCCGTTCTACCACTTCCTTAATATATTGAACGGCCTCTTCTTTTGTTTTGGCAAAAAACACGTGACCGCCGCGCCGGGAAACATTTTCACTAAGTTGCATCAAATAATAATCGAGATTTTCTAATGTATGCTGGCGAATTTGCTCTCCGAGATCCCGCCACTGTTCCCAATTTCCAAGTTCTTCGGCAGCCGATAAACGCCGGGTATACAATCGTTCTTGAGCGGAGGATACAGCTCTACGCATCACGGAATCATGAATCCCTTGATTCACCCGGTCATTAAACTTCTTGTCATTTATTTTCATCGCCATTGTTTATCTCCCCTTAGCGGCTGTTTAGAACTTCAGCAATATGCATGACTTTGACCTTTTTCCCCAAACGCTCCATACGTCCCCCAATGTTCATAAGACATCCGCAATCTGCTCCAATTAAGTAATCGGCTCCCGTTTCCATCACACTGTTTACTTTTTCATCCACCATTTGTTTGGAAATCGGGCTCATTTTCACCGAGAAGGTTCCCCCGAAACCGCAGCAATTTTGAGCATTTGGCAACGGTTCGACTTGTAATCCTTCCACATGAGAAAGGAGAGTGAACGGTGCGTCCTTCACTCCTAATAAACGCTTCATATGACAAGAGGTATGATACGTTGCTTTTCCTTCTAATTTTGCACCTACATCCGTTATCTTCAGAACTTCCACTATGAATTGCGTGAGTTCATATGTTTTTTCTGCTAACTCTTTTGCACGATCCTTCCATTCCGGATCATCTTTAAAAATATGTGCGTATTCTAAAAACATCGTTGCACAAGACCCGGAAGGAGTCACAACATACTCTGTTTTTTCAAATGCACGAATCATGTTTTTGGCCGCTTTTTTTGCTTCTTCTACATAACCACTGTTATAGGCTGGCTGTCCGCAACACACCTGCGATTCCGGAAATTCCACTTCACAGCCCAAGTGTTCTAGCAATTCTACAGTTGCCTTTCCCACGTTCGTTCGGAACATATCTACCAAACAAGTAACAAACAATGCTACTTTCATTATGAAATCCACCTCTTAGGGCCTGGTTTTCGACACCCTTGTTTTTATGTTATTTGTGAATGAAATAGCCTCAGAAAGTATTAATATGATAATGTCATCTGATGACTAGTGTAAAAAAACAATGTTTGTTCATGCTCTTAATCAAGCAGTTCTTTTTCTACGCCAAGCAAATGGTATAGCATGGCTTCTTCCGCTTTTTTTGAATTTTTGTTAGCGATCGCCTTGAAAATATCCTTGTGTTCAGCCAGGAGTTGTTCCGGATATCCTTTGGTTTGAAACATTTTTTCGCGGCTTGCCTTTAATGTCTTTCCCATCGTTTCTGAAATGGATTGCATCATGAATTCCAGAACCGGATTATGGCAAGCTCTGGCGATTTCATAATGAAATTTTAAGTCGGCTTTGTCTCCCAAATCTCCTTTTGCTACGGTATCTTCCATTTCGTTAAGTGCCTCTTCTATGCGTTTTAAATCTTCATCAGACCGTCTTTCGGAAGCTAATTGAACGATTCCTGTCTCAATGATTTTGCGAGCCTCTAAGAGTGACATAACGTCTTGTTCCGTAACCGGATGAATCATCTCAAATCCTGATAGTACATCTTCCGGATTAAATCGGGTGACAAATGTGCCTTCGCCATGACGAATAGTAACAAGCCCCATCGTTTTAAGAGAACTGATTGCCTCCCGTATGGTTGATTGACCGACTCCCAAAAGTTCGCTAAATTCGCGAAAAGAAGGCAATCGATCCCCAGGTTTGTAAACTCCATTCATGATTTGTTCTTTTATATAGTCAGCAACTTCTTCATACGTTTTACGTATCTTAAATTGAAGAATCGTTTTCATTTTTGCATTCACCCATTTACCTCTTATGGTCATCTGATGAGTATCATTAATTTAAAAATTATACTACCTAAATTATCCGGTATTTGTCAATACCGCATTCAATCCAGTTTATTCAACTAGAACGAGATCCGTAATAAATGCCAGAGCGATGTGACCTTTTTGGTATAATAAAAACATACGTTCCCTTTTTAAAATAAAAAATCCCCGAGGTGATCAGCTCATGCAACCAATGACAATCCGAGAAACAATGCCAATGCCAAAAGCGGCGGGCGATTATGTTTCTTATCGGATGTTGCTGTTACGCGAGATGTACGAAGTTGCGCGGATCATGGGGATTGCCAAAACGAAGGATATAAAAAAGCTAATGAGTGCGATTGCAACCAAGAAATATACTATTTGATTCGCTCAAGTTTAGCCTCATGCTCAATCGATCGAAGCGCCAGTTTCTCCATTGCTACTTGTTGACGGTTCTGCTTTTCCTTGATTTCGGTTGCATCTTCGGCTATTGATGCAACCATTTCCTGTATAGTGTTTGTATTAGATTCAAGGGTTTTAACTCGTTGATCCAGTGAGTCTATTTTTTTATCTATGGAGTCCACTTTTTTATCTAGCGAGTCCATTCTTTGATCCAGTGAGTTCAACTTCTCTAAGATGAGATCCAGCTTCTCAGACATTGCACCACCTCCTAAGCGCTAATCTCTCTTTTTTTTTCTTTCATTTCCTCCAGGAGCTTCTCTTTGAATGCTTTCAGCTGGTAATAAAGGATCTTGGCTGTTTCTTCATCGATCGGAACTCCATCAATATGCGGCAGTTCGTCATTATCGCGATCTTGAAGGATTTTCATAAGGTCGATTGGTTCATTTTTATTTTTAGTTTCTTCATTGCCGAGCAAGTAATCAACAGTGACATTATAATAATCCGCTAGTTTTTGTAACATTTCCGTGTCTGGTTCGTTCCTACCGTTTTCATAATGAGAATACCGAGAGCGGGTAATTCCTAAAGCCTTAGCTACATCTGATTGAGTTCTTTTTCCTCTAAGTTTTTTTAGTCGATTACCGAGCATTGTTAACTTATGCCCCCTTAGATTGATTTTTTTAGGGTGCTTATCTAAACCAATTATATGATAAGTTTTGTATCAAGTGAAATTTTTTATCATCGTTTCTTATTTATGATACAAAAATTATCAAAATAATTATTGACGGATACAAAATGTATCTGTATAATAAAAAGTGTGAGGGATACAAATTGTATCTCAAAGGAGGTGGAAACGTGCGGAAACGTTTGAAGGAAGAACGAAAAAAGCGGAAGCTTACCCAAAAAGAGTTGGCTAAAAGACTTGGAATATCAGAAGTTTGGGTTAAAAAGATCGAAAATGGAGTTTCTGATCCGGGTAGAAATTTGATGTTTAAATTTGAGAAATTTTTTGGTTTGAGTCATCGTGAGCTTTTCCCGGATCTTTTTGAGCAAATTGATGATACGTTTTGTATCAAAATTAGTTGAAAGGAGGTGAGAAGATGCGGATCCGAGTCGGGGAATGGCGGAAGCTGGACCGGGCCCAAAAGTACATCATGATCCTGATTGCTTACGGCTACTGGCTAGGCCGGCATCAAAAACGGAAAAAGCCCACCTCAGCGGCAACTGTGGTGAGCTTTACGAAAAAGTCGCTTTGAAAATCACTTTGACAGGATTATACCACATCAAGGGAGCGATTGCGAATGAGCGCTAACCACTTAAGCTTGGTTGACCAAAAACAAAAACCTGCAACAACTGGAATGATTACACCAGCAGGAACGATTGAGCAAGCTTTAGAGCAATTCCGTTTGTATCAAGAGTTAAAAACCCGTCTTGGTACAGAAGAAGATTTCCAGCCATTTAAAAACAAAAAAACTGGTGAAGTACGGAACCACCCAAAGAAATCATTCGTTCGCAAAGTGCAACGCTTTTTCAATCTAAGCTGTGAGATTACCCAGGATGAACCCCTGTACGACAAAAACGGCAAGATGATCGCTTGGTTAGCGAAAGCGAGAGCCATTCATCTAGGGACGGGAGCATATCAAGAAGCGGATGGGAGCTGTTCTATGGATGAAAAAATTCAACAGCACCAAACGATCCATAACATTCGCGCTCACGCAATCACCCGAGCAAAAAACCGCGCTATTCTCGATCTGGTAGGCTTCGGTGAAGTTAGCGCAGAGGAGATCAATGAACGGGAGTATTATCAAGCAAATCAGCCTCAACAAAAACAAGAAACTCCAGAACAACGTAGACAACGTGGAATCAAGGCTATGTATGCGGCAGCTAATGAGAAAAAGCTGACCAAAGAAGAAACCAAAACGATCATGAAGGCTGAAACCGGAAAAGAAAGTGCCAATGACATGACCTTGGATGAGTTAAGGAAGATGTATAAGTACTTCAAAAACCATTCATCAGAAGAGCTGAAAGAGGTTGCTAAGGCTCATTTGGTTCAAAACAAAACAGTGATTGATGTCGATCCCGAAACTGGTGAAATTATCGATCCAGATGTATCAATTGATGACAAGGAGCTAGAGAAGATCTTGAGCCATAGCAATGGTGGTGAATTCTAATGGCCCTCAACCTGAACGCACTCCGCCCGGTGGAAGCGATCCGGGCGGCGGCTCTGGCCTTCAATAAGGCCCTGAGAATCCCGGTTCGGTGGCGAGTAGCTGAACGTATCCCATCGGCTAGTCGGTACCTCAGTCAGAAGAACCGCGCTCAACATGTTCTCCTGCTGGAAGATATCAACGAAGGACGGTTCAAACGTAAGCGGGGCGAGTTCCTCTGTAAAGCACGGATCACCAACCCGGCGGCGCATGAACGTTTGAATGTGAGCGACATCGATGCTGACAAGAGTAAGCGGGTCAAAGTTAGCTGCCAAAAATGCCTAGAGATCGCGCGGAAACGCTGGCAGTGAAACAAACCGGGGCTGAAACGGCCCCGGCTCAAAAAAAACAAAGGAGCGGATCATGATGGACGCAAAAACGCAAAATGGTTTCTTAAGAGTATTGCAGATCGCCGAGGAAACCAACTATTTCAAGCGCCCTGAGCTCGAGAATCACAAAGTCTGCACACACGGAAATTGGGCAAGTCAATGCAAAATCTGTTTTATAACGGCAACGAAACAAGAATAACGGGCGGCTCCGGCGTTCGCTGGCCGCCTTCCTCAGAAAAATCGATGGTGCGTTACAGTATATGAGTTGACCGAAAGGGGGGCCGATACGGGGTCTCCAGACTGGAGGAATAGATGTGGGAGGATTTTTCAGAATGTATAAGGACATTTTCCAACATGAAATATTCAAAAATGAGTTGGATTTTCGTCTGTATACGTTGATTCTCGGCAATGCGGTTTATCAGGAAAATGGTGTCACCATCGATGGTGTCCATGTGAAAAAGGGTCAGTGGTTGAGATCGTACCGGAAGCTGGCGAAGGATCTTGAGTATAAAGTGGGGCGTGGTTACAAGCAATATGATATTGCAACCATCAAAAGGGCAGTAACAAGGCTTGAAAAAGCTGGTTTCATTAAAGCCTTTAGCGCAACGGATAGCGCAACAGATAACGCAACAATTACCGCAACACTATTTGAAGTGGTCGGATTCGAGAAATACCAAGGAGTTTCACAACAACTTCAAGATGTTAGCGCAACGGATAGCGCAACAGATAGCGCGACGGATAGCGAAACAAAACTAAGAAGTAAAAGAAAAAAAGAAATAAATAATAATCGTCGCAAACACGCAAAGCGCATTTACGACGCTGATAGCCCTTATATGAAAATGACTCAATATTTCAGGCAAAAAATCCGAGAATGGAAACCCGATGTCAAATTTAAAGGCGATGAACAGTCCTGGGCAGATGAATTTAGGAAAATTCATGAGCTTGATAACCGTTCCAAACAGGACATCAAAAAAGTGATTGACTGGGCAACGGCTCATCCGTTTTGGCAAGCAAATATCCTTTCTCCCAGAAAGTTGCGTGATCAATTTGACACTCTGCAAGGCCAGATGAGCAGAAAGATAATCCAAATGCCACAAAAAGAGCCTGCGCTGTCCGCCAGACCTAACGCAAGCTCTTATAAGAAGTTAGTCATCGACTTTGATTAAGGAGATGGTACAGATGGATGACTTGCAATTAGCATATGACATCGAGCTTGAAAAAACCATCGTTGGTACGATGATCACTGAACCGTCTTGCATTGCCGAACTGGTGGGTTTAGCGCCTGAAAATTTCACCAATACAACAATTCGCAAATTGTTTGGTGAAATCCTGCGGCTTTGGAACGAAAACGAGGAATTGGTCAACCTGGATTCGTTGACTCTATTCGCTGACAAACAAGGTATGAACCTAACGATATTAAACGAACTGATTTCCAAAGCATTGCCTACGGCGCATATCATTAAGTTTTATGCGGACCGGCTGGAAGCACTCACTTCTCTAAGGGAAGCCGGCAGGCTTGGTCGCCAGCTCCTCTCGATCCAGTCGCTACGAGCAAAAGAAGACATCCGGGAAGCGCTAAACCAAGCTGAGTTACGTATGACAAACATTACGACAAAGACGATCCAAAACGATACGCTTAAACCGTTTGACGATGTACTTGCGGAAGTGAATGAAGAGTTACTAGACAACTATGAGAGCGGAAAAGGAATTACGGGGATTCCAAGCGGTTTTACGGATCTGGACCGAGCAACCTCCGGGTTCCAACGCCAAGACTTGATTATCCTGGCTGCACGGCCATCAATGGGAAAAAGTGCATTCGCGCTGAATGTGGCCACGAAAATGGCGATTGAACAGAAAAAGAAAGTCGCCTTTTTCAATCTCGAAATGAGCAGAAAGCAAATGGCTTATCGGATGATTGCAAGCTGTGGTCACATTAACCTTTTAAAACTTCGATCTGGAAAATTGAATGAGGATGAATTTTATCGTTACACGGAGACCATATCAGAACTGTCCATGACAATTAACAAAAATCTTTGGCTGGACGAACAAGCGGGGATAACGGTCCCGGAAATCAAGGCTAAGGCCCGGAAGATCCAGCGAGAACACGGATTGGATTGTATCATCATTGATTATCTTGGCTTGATTGAAGGGATCAAAGGCGAGTACAGCAACCGCGTAGAGGAAGTATCGAAAAACAGCCGCCTTCTCAAGCTGATGGCCAAAGAATTGAATGTTCCGGTCATCTGCCTCTGCCAGCTCTCGCGGGCGGTCGAGCAACGGCAGGATAAGCGCCCGATGTTGTCCGACCTGAGGGAATCTGGATCGATTGAGCAAGACGCTGATTTGGTGATGTTCCTCTACCGGGATGAGTACTACAACGAGGATTCGGACCGTAAAAACATCGCTGAATTGATCATTGGGAAGCAGCGCAATGGTCCAACCGGGACGATCGAGCTTTTATTCATGAAAGACTATAACAAATTCCTCCCGTTGGAAAGGAGACTGGAAGAATGAACCGTTGGGCAGTGTACGAATTTCTGAAACGTCGATACATGGAATCCGGCTACATTCCAAGGTTGGAAGAGGTTCTCAGCGCGTTCCCTGGATTGGATTACATTGAGATCGGCGAGGGCATCGAGGAATTCAACGCGGCGCTTTCTTGGCCGGGTGGCGAATCATGAGACGGAAAGGAGATAGCGAGCATGAATTTCATCGACCGCAACTGGCACAAGCTCGATGACGAGGCAAAGAAAAAGGTTCAGGAGCTACTGGACAGGGCACGGGAACACGAGCAGAGGAGACAGCAGCTGCAGGAAAAGCTACGGGAGCAATTAGAGCGAATGGGGAGGCGGCGAGCATGAAAACACGATCCCCTCTCATTTGGTTTGGTGGGAAGGGAAAGGTAGCCCACCAAATCATTGATAGAATGCCGGATCACAAAGTATACGTTGAACCTTTTGGAGGCGCTGCTCATGTTATGGTGCAGAAACCGCCGGCATCCAATGAAATTTACAATGACATAGATGGAGAGTTGGTGAATTTCCTTCTTGTTTGTCGTGAAGATCCTGAGAAATTGGCCAGTGCCTGTTCAACATTGCCGTACAGTAGGCAGATCTATGAAGAGTGGAGAGATTTACCTCCCCCGAAGGACCGATTTGAGCGAGCAGTTAGGTTTTTCTATTTGAATAGGTGCGGGATTCAAAAAGGAAACGGTCCAAAAACGTATCGCACCGGTTGGAAGCATAACTCGCGGCCGCATCAGAATCCAGCAAGATCTTATCAAAATGCATGCAAGTTGATCCAAGAATTCGCTCACAGAATGCGGTATGTGCAGATCGAAAATGATGACTTCAGAAACATCATAAAAAAATATGATTCGCCGGATACATTGTTTTATGTGGATCCGCCTTACCTCGGGCGGGAGCAGTATTATGCCGGTGGATTTTCTCAAAAGGACCATCAAGATTTAGCGGATCTTTTAAATAGTATTCGGGGAATGGCGATAGTGTCTTACTATCCACATCCTACTATAAAGAAATTATATGCCGGTTGGCGCTTTGAATCTTTTCAGTCAACCCGGCAAGTGATACAAAAAACGGAGCTAAGCATGAAAACAGAAGAATTGTTAATAATGAACTTTGATTTGCAGATGTCGCTTTTTGATTGGTCGGAAGACGATAGTAGGAGGATGAGAGCATGATCGATCCAAAAATCGGAGAACAGCTAGAGCTATTTCCAGAGACGAAGCCACCTGAGCAAAAGAAAAAGACGAAGAAATCACTATCTTTCCTGAGTGAGAAGGAAATGGAGATGATTCAGAAATTAGCTGATGTGGTTGATCAGATTCAGACAGAGAATATCTGCTGGAACATCTGCTTGAATCGCTGAATCCGCGATTGTATCAAAAGTACCTTCTCGAACAAGAAGAACAGTTCAAAAAGTTATTGAAGGGTGATGCATCATGAGGGTGCTTGATCTATTCAGTGGGATTGGCGGATTCTCACTCGCGGCACATTGGGCGGGAATGGAGACAGCAGCGTTTTGCGAGATTGAGCCATTCTGTCAGAAGGTGTTACGCAAAAACTTCCCTGGCGTACCGATTTACGACGATGTCCGATCAGTCACGAAAGAAAAACTAGAAAGGGACGGTGTGATAAATGGCGATCGAACAATTGGACTTGTTTGCGGTGGGGTACCTTGTCAACCCTTCTCAGTCGCCGGGAAACAACAAGGAATCAACGATGACCGCCACCTCTGGCCTGAAATGTACCGAATCATCCAAGAGATTCGACCCCCTTGGGTACTTATTGAAAACGTTAATGGCTTTGTCAAACTGGCCCTCGATCTCGTCATCGATGACTTGGAAAACGAAGGTTACGAAGCGCGGACGTTTATTATACCAGCTTCAGCAGTTGGAGCGCCGCATCGAAGAGACAGAGTCTGGGTTGTGGCGCACACCTCAAGCTTCCGAGGCCATCCGGGGGCCGAAGAGCCGGGAACTGTACGAAAAATGCTTAGTAACTGGCCAAAGCATGGTGACGCT
>NZ_JPST01000005.1 GCF_000763315.1 Thermoactinomyces daqus
GGCTCAATTATTTTTCGCAGCTGCCATTTTTACACAATTATACGGACTTAACTCATATCAAGTTGGAGATAATTTAATTAAATTAAATTATCCTTACGAAGCATTAAAAGAGATTCTTGTAAACGCTGTTATTCATCGGGACTATAGTTTAAATGATGACATTCATGTTAGGATTTACGACAATCGAGTAGAAATTCAAAGTCCTGGAAAACTACCAGGTTATATTACAAAAGAAAATATTATGGATGAGCGATATGCACGCAATCCTAATATTGTCCGATTGCTCCATAACCTACCTGATCCAGTTAATTATGATATTGGAGAAGGTTTAAATACTGCAAAGAATGCAATGATGAAAGCAGGTCTTGTGGCTCCGGAAATCGAGGAGTTAGAAAATTCTGTAGTTGTTACATTAAAACATCAAAAACTTGCTTCAATCGAAGATCAGATTATGGAATATCTAGAAAACCATTCGTTTGTAACGAACAAAATCATCCGAAACTTGACAGGAGAGAACTCGGAGAACAAAGTAAAAAGGGCATTCCAACGATTAAGAAAACAAGGGAAAATTGAGCCTCTTGATCCTAATGCTAATGCGTTCAATTTTAAATATAGAAAAGTCTCCAAGAAATAAAAGTAAATTTTTAATCATATATTTACAAAATTCAAATTCCTGCAAAAAACCAACGATTAAACCAATCGATTAGTTCTGCTATTTCTTACACCCCCAAAGCTCATCCCTCAGCACAAAGAACCGGCCTCTAACTCTTTATGGGCCGGTTCTTCGCTAATTTTAATCGTTTACGATCTCCAGCGCTTTTTCCAGCAAATGATCGGAAATCTCCTGTTGCAATAATGCGATGTTTTGCCCGATTCGCTCCGGTCGTTTGCTGCCGACCAGGATCGAGCTGATACCCGGATTCCGATAGAGGAATTGCAGAGCGAGAGCCGTCAGTTGGTCACCGTTTCCGCCGACGAGTTCCAGCAGGGCGAGCACTTTCTTCTTATGCTTGAATTGCTCGTTCAGATGAGGCAGGACACGGGCGGACAGGAGGCCGGCGGCCAGGCCGGAACGGATGAAGACGCCAATTCCTTTTTCACGGCAAAGGGCAATGTTTTTTTCGTTGGTTTGATCAAGAAGATTATATCCCATTTGCATTACGTCAAATTCGCCCGATTCGATTAACCGCGTGGCCAATTCCCCGTCGATCGAGGCACCGAGGTAACGGATCTTTCCTTCCCTCTGCGCATCCTTCATCGCGGCCAGCGTTTCCCCCTCATCAATTACCCGTTCGGGGTCAGGTCCAAAATGGATTTGCATAATGTCGATCACATCGGTTTGCAACTGCTTGAGACTGCGGTCAATCGACTCTTTGACGGCGCGGTAGGAAAAATCGTAGTAGGTGTCCGGTTCTTTGCTGTGTTCTCCGCATTTGGTGGCGAGAATAAATTCATGGCGGCGGGAGGACAAAAACTTGACGATCCGCTCTTCACTCCGGTGGTACGCGCTGGCTGTATCGATGAGATTGATGCCGGCATCAAGCACCGCATGCAGTACTTTTTCCGCTTGTCTGTCGTCAGGCTTTTGCCTCTCCCTGCCGTCTCCCAATCCCCAGTCCCGTCCGATTTCCAAAGCGCCAAAGCCCAAAAAGGTGACCGCGGCACCGATCCTCGGAATCTCTCTTTTTTCCAATGCTCTTTTCATCCTGGTTCCCTCCCGGGTCTCCGATTTTCCCCACTCATCCCGACGTAGCCACAGGCAATGCTGCGGACAAGGAGAAAATCCCCTTTTAACCGTTGTGCAAAACATCCTAATTCTGCTGTAACATCACTTTCCGCGGCCCGACTGTTACATGCGGATAACCCGAACCCTTCGCTGCAATTCGGTGTCGGCAAAAAGCCGTATTTTTCTATAAAAACCAGCATACTTTTCTGCGTTCATCCTAAAAAACCGTCCGGCTCGAGCGGCATGTTCCGCTGAACCGGACGGTTTTTGCCTGTTACCACGGCCGGATCGGACCATCATCCAGGCAACCGGGCCGAATTAATCCTTTTACATAGTTGCTGCTGAGGGGAAGCGTTATGACATGGGAAAGCCAATGCTCATGTTCCGACTCCGGAAGGCGTCCGGCCAAACTCTCCAGCGCGACTTGGATAATGGAATCGCCCTCGCCGCTGATGCCGAAATCGAGTGACCAGCCCCCGGTTTTCTTTAATCTTCCGGAAGTATCCGTCCGAATGATTTGGAAATTGGGATTTTGCCGATAATGATCGAGCACCTTGGCATCGAAAAACAGGGGAAGTTTTTCCAATTTCGTCCCCGTGAAGACCGTCGCATATAATTGCCGTAAAATCGGTTCGCCTGCAATGGATTGAGGTTCCAGTTTCATTGTTTACCGCTCGATCGGGTTTCCGACCATACTGCCCCATTCGGTCCAGGAGCCGTCATAGTTGCGGACATTTTTGAAGCCGAGCAATTCGCGCAGGACGAACCAGGTATGTGCCGAACGTTCGCCGATCCGGCAATAGGTGATCACGTTTTTGTCCGGAGTAACGCCAAGCGAGTTATAAAGTTCTTTCAGCTCATCAAGGGATTTGAAGGTACCGTCTTCATTGGTCGCTTTTGCCTAGGGGATGTTCACGGCTCCCGGTACGTGTCCTCCGCGTTGGGCCGTTTCCGTCATGCCCGGGGGTGCGATTACTTCACCGCTGAATTCCTGCGGGCTCTGCGGGCTGCGAACGTCAACCAGTACAGTGGAATCGCTGCCAATGGCCGATCTCACATCCTGATAGAGAGCACGAATCGACTGATCAGCCGTTTTGACCGGATATTGCACTGCCGTTACTGACGGCACCTCTTTAACAAACGGGCGTCCTTCCAATTCCCACTTTTTGCGTCCGCCGTTCATCAATTTCACTTTATCATGACCAAAAATTTTCAGTTGCCAATAAGCATAAGCTGCAAACCAGTTATTGTTATCACCGTAAAGAATGATTTCCGTATCAGGGGTAATGCCGGATTTTCCCAACAGTTCCGCCAATTGCTCAGGGGTAAGAATATCCCGGCGTACTTGGTCGTTCAATTGTGTCGTCCAGTTCCAGGCGATCGCCCCTTCGATATGCCCGGTATCATAAGCCGTTGTATCCACATCAACTTCTACCAAACGCACATTTTGATCATCTTTGTGCTCCGCTAACCACTCAGTGGTCACAAGAACATTGGCGTCCAGATCAGCCATAGACAAGACCTCCTCTATGTAAATAAAGTTTTACAAGGAGTCGGAATATTACTCGACTAAATCCCGTGTATTCCGACTGGCTTTATAATAAAATACACCTTTTTAAAACAAATGGCAAGCGAAAATGGTAATATTATTAAAAATTAATCAAACACAGTCCATTTATGCATAATTTTTCGCCGATTCAGCCTGTTTGTGCCAAACTGAGCAACTTGTCCGTTACTCTATCTTCTCCCCGTTCATATAATATGATAGATTCTGATCATCTCTTCTCCGATGCACTCCCCTCTTTACTCCTTCTCATAGATCTTCAATCTTTTATCCAGGTTCTTACCCCGTTTGAAAGGAGGTGATGGGTATGTGCTGCAGAAGAAGAAGACGCCGTCGATGCTTCTTGATCTGTTGCCCGCGCCGTCGCCACCACCACCGTCACCGTCATCACAAGTGCCATTGTAAATAACAAACAAACGGGTTGCTGATCCTGACGCCTCCAGTCCCTTGCTCTCGTTCAGGTCAGCAACCCTTTTTACATAAATAATCCGCCCCGGGGAATCCGGGATACTTGATCATGCCTCCGTCAACAAACGGTTTATTGGCTCATGTTTTTATGCAAAAAAAATAGCCTCCCGATTATTCGAAAGACTCGTCTTTAAAGATCCGGTTCAGATCAATTAAGAGATCGCTGAAAATGCTGACCGTAAAAACATCGCCCTTGACATAAACCTGCCGGTTGGCAAAACGGTTATTCTCGAGCAGAAAAACTTCCACATTTTCATTAAACGGGTCAACAATCCAGTATTCTTTGATCTTATATTTTTGATAAAGCTCAAATTTGTCGGTTTTGTCGCGCTTCTCGGCGATACCCGGCGAGAGCACTTCCACAATCAGATCCGGGCTGCCTTTGCACCCGCGCTCATCGATTTTCCGCGGATCACAGATAATGGACAAATCCGGTTGCACAACGTTAAAGGTGTGCTCATCCTCCTCTTTCTCCGAAAGGCGCACCTCAAACGGAGCCAAGTAAACCTTGCACCGTTTTCCGCTCAAATACTGGTAAAAGAGAACGAAGATATTACCCAAAATCTCTTGGTGTTTCGATGAGGGGGCCGGAGTCATGTTATACGGGAGACCATCGATCAATTCCCAGCGCTCATCCGGATCCCAACTTAAATAATCCCGGTAGGAATAACGGGTATTTGTCTCATAAGCCGGAGATTTCATCGCAACCCCTCCTCCGTTATTATACACCACTTTCCTTTATTTGACTTCAGAGAGGCAAAGATTCAGGAATTGCCGGGAGGATCAGGAGGGAGAAAGGGAAACCAAGCCCAAATCGCAACGCACTTATCACAAAAAAAGACCCTGCTCCTTCCGGGCAAGGCCTTCCGCATGCTTGGTGCTGAGGGTCGGACTTGAACCGACACGGTAGTCACCTACCGCAGGATTTTAAGTCCTGTGCGTCTGCCTATTCCGCCACCCCAGCAAGAGGTTGGTGCCGAAGGTGGGACTCGAACCCACACTCCTTTCGGGAACACGATTTTGAGTCGTGCGCGTCTGCCAATTCCGCCACTTCGGCATATTTGCGCTAGGCGTATAGCGATTTTCAGCGAATGCGTCATCGCGTAAGATTCGCGGGCATTCGTATTACTCGAAACTCGTCATCGCTAGGATTGTACGATAAATCAATTTCGAGTGCCTCGGGTGTCGTGCGCGCTTTAATCTTGCGCGGAACATTTACTATTATATAAACCCATTCGCGGGATGTCAACGGGAATATAATAGAAAAAATTTTCGCTAAAAGTGCGCGAAAATGGCAGCGTGCCTCGTATATTAGAAATAGAGGGATAAAAACGGAGGCGATTGTAATGTCGAAGTGGTCAAATATTATGTATGGCGGTTTAATTGCTGCGGGGTTATTAGTAAGTGCATGCGGTTGCTCTCAGACCGTCCCGCCATCTACTGCGGAGACATTTCATGAGATGAGCGATTCCGAGTATCAGACGTTCATCGCGAATCATATGAGCAAATTGACAGACGAAGTTAATGCGAAAATAAAAGAGTATAACAACTCCGCTTCTTTACGTGCGCAGCAGGACGTTATACATGAAATAGACCAGCTCACGACAAAAGAGGTGATTAATCTCGCGGAAACATCCGCCCCGACTTCTTACGAAAAAGAGCATCTCGCGATTTTTTCTGATCTACAAAGCGCGGATAAAGAGTTTACGCAAGCCGCGATTGCACAAAGTGGAGACGACACGGCCAATCTTTTTAATAAAGGACTCGCGAAACTCCAGGACGCGATCCATACCGCAGGAAAAATAGCGAATAAATAACGCCCTCCCATTTGCGGGAGGGCTTTTCTTTTTTATCGCGCATTTATTGCGCATTTTCCTGCGCTTTTTCTTGCGCGGACTCTTCCGATTTCTGATCGTCGCTGATGCCTTTCGACGTTGGGTCGACGACAATCCCGACGAACATTAAGAGATCGAGGATCTCGTTTATATATTGCTCGTACTCGTTCGCGATCGCTTGATCGAGCAGTCCATGCGACGTCAACATGCGCAGAATGAACGCGCCAACGGCCATTAAAAACCAGCGGTTCCTTAAACGCGCTTTCCAGTCGATGCATGCAAACGGGTTATTTTTCACGGGTTTATCCTCCTTTGGCGGTTCGGGTTGTTCGCCCGACTCAGCGGGCGCAGGTTCTGCTGGTTCCGGTTTCGGATCTTGCGGCTTTTCTGGTTCTGGCTTCGGTTCCGGCGAGGGATTGCTCGGCGCTTCCGGCGTTGGCTGTGGCGCTGGTTGTTCGGGCTCCGGTTGAGGTTGCGTGGGCTCCTCTGGGCGGTCATCGGGGAAAAGTGCGAACCATGTCGTCTCGTCTACACCGCCAGACGGGCGCAGCCCTTTTCCGACTTCGACCGCGTTCCCGTCCGCGTCGTGACGCTCTTGCCACATAATTAAGGATTCGCGAGTCTTCGGCCCGAAAAATCCATTAATCGGGATTTTAAGGCGACCTTGTAAGCGCTCCACATCCGCGCCGCGCATCATCGGGATTGTATAGCTGAGCGAACGATGATATTTTTCGTTTTTGTCGTAGTCATTCTCGTGATTAAAGAGCGCGCGCCACGTCATCTCATCGACGGCTCCGGTCGCGTCCATGTCGTGGTGCGCTTGCCACATCTCGACATCTGCTTTCGTCTTCGGTCCGAAAATTCCGTCGGGTTTCGAGCCCAGGCGCTCCTGTACCGCTTTTACGTCCGCGCCTCTCATATAAGGCGAGGTAAGCGACAGCGCACGATGAAATGCCGGGTTAGCATCGTATGCGGCGACAGTGTCCGCGAGGAGATCATCCAGACTTTCCGCGATGTTGAGGTCGACGTTACCGCTTATCCCTACGATTTTACCGGAGTCTGTATACTGCCAGGCGGTCCATTTCGTCCAGCCTGCGAAGCTCGATGGCAGAGTCGTCTTATAGTACGACACCCAAAGCGGACGATCGGCGAGCGCGGAGTTAAATCCGGCGTATTTGTTCGCGAACCACACACCCGTGTAAATCATCGCGCGTTTACCTGTCGCGGCCTCGACGCGACTTAAGAAATCTTTCGCCCAGGCGACGAGTTGCGCAGCAGTCATTCCGGTAGGCGCGCTCTCGAGATCGAGTACCGGCATTAAGTCATAATCGATCTTTTTTAGCGCGTTGATGAAGTTCGCTGCGTCGTCGCTTGCGCGGTTCGCCGGATTCGCGAAATGGTACGCGCCGACTTTAAGTCCTGCGGCCTTTACGCCTTTGACGTTCGTAAGAAACGTCGGATCGGTATATGTTCGCCCCTCGGTCGCTTTGATATAGACGAACTGAACCCCTGCGCTTTTGACCTGCGACCAGTTAATCGCGCCGTTATGGTGCGAGACGTCGATCCCTTTGACTTTACCGGCGCTCATTGGTTGCATTCGTATCACTCTCCCTTTTTTTTATAATCGGACTCGCGGAGCACGTCGATCGCCTTCATGACTTTATCCGGCAACGGCATGCCCGCCCGTCCGCAATTTTCGAATATTGAAATAACCTCGTTTACGGCGTAAAAGACGAGAGTCGCGTCTCTAATCGCGGCATGAGTCCCGAGCATGACGTCGAGTTGATGGCCGACAGCGATCACGAAAAACATGAGGATTTTTCGGACGATGCCGACCGTCCCCTTTTTCGAGCTCAATTCTCCGCGAATAGTCCCGGCGAGTATTCCCGATAGAAAGTCGATGACGGATAGAACGAGGAGGGTCGTAAATAATGCGCTCCATTCTCCGAAAAGATATCCGAATATGCTGCCCGCGATTGATACCGCGAATTTATAAGCGCTGCTCATACTGCACCCCCTCCCCGGATGGAAAGGCGCTATCATCCCCGCGCCTCCAGTGCCGCGACACGTTGCTCGAGGTCTGCGACTTTTTGTTCGAGCGCTGCGAGTCGCTCGTCTACTATTACGCGGTGAGGCTTTAGGTTCGCGGACTGGTCCGCCGCGATAAGCTCGGGAGTGGCCGCGGATGCATCGACGGAGTCGTCCACGACCACAAACGAGGCGTTAATTCCTTCGAGCGCTCCGCCTTGCCATATGACGTTGTTGCCATCGACGACGACGCCCTCGCATCCTTCGATTACGTCAATTATGCGTGAGCTGTCATAGATTACGATTTTCATCGACCGCTCCTCCTTATTTGCTACTTATACGAGATTTCCATAATCACTGAATTAAGCGCGATTTTCGCGCTTTGCGTGTAGTCTTCATTAAAAAACGCGATACCGCCCATCGTCCCGTTTATGATCGCCGTCGCAAATGATGTCGGGAGGTTCGCCGCGATGTCATCACCCCATTGATAGGTACCGACGACCGTCCCGTTAGTTAAGGCGGATTTGGGGTCGAATGTCGCGGGCTCCGATCCAGTTTTCGAGTAATCGTGAATCCAAACCTTTATATTATGCGGCTGGTTTACTCCGAACTCATTCAAGCGCTTAAACCGAAGGCGTACGGAAACAATCGTTTTTCCTGCGAGCGTCGTCTGTAGGTCGGATAGGTCAGTCGACCACCACCAGACAAAGCCGGCGTGATTGTGTCCGTAATCGTTATCGCGCGCGTAAAATTCCGCGCCTTGCATCGGGTCGGAGTCGTTCTGCCACCCGTAACCGTCGTCGACGTTTCCGCCGTCGTATGATTGGCCGATTTTTGAATATCGCCAAGAGTCGCCGTCGAACGGCAGGAGCTGGCGAGTAAAACCCGTCATCGGAGGCGTTTCCGAATATGACGACGTCACGAGTGATCCGTTATACAAAAACGTTCCGCCTCCTGCTGTTTGGGCATTTGCGGACGCGGCAGGGATCGGGGTCGTAATTCCTGTGTTTTGGTCGATAAGTGATATGTGACCGCAAGCGGCCGCCATAACCGCGTACGAATGTCCCGACCCGGAGAGGTTCGCACCGTGAATCGATCCGCCGTCGCGGGCATATAAAGCGGACACCTTCGAGTTAACGAGCTTCACTTTCGATAAGATGATGTGCGCCGCTTGCGAAGCGACGCAATAATCCGCATTATCCGCGAAAATTACTGCGTCATGGAGATAAACCCAATGCGTACGCAGGCAGTTTATCGTCGCATATGGGCGCGTGTCGAGCGGGTGCTGTATTCCATCATGGCGCCATTTTCCCCCGACGATCTCGATATATTGGAGGTTCGCGGACATTCTAATCTCGCCCATGAAATATGAGCCGGAGAGGTCGATTTTAATATATCCGTCCCCTACGAATCCCTGAATCTCGACGTGTTCGTAATACTCATAAGCGGAAGAGCCCGACGGCGTTTTGCAGTCGATCGTCCATACCGCCGAGTTATACGTCGGGATATAGTCGATCGCACGCTGAATCGTGCGGAAGGGGTTCGCGCTTGATCCGTCGCCGTTCACGTCGTCCCCTGTCGGGCGTACATAGAGCGTATACGGCGCCGGGTTGTAATAGCTGTCCTGCTTCATTTCCGAGGGAGTGCGCGCGACTACCGTCGGGCTCTTGAGATCGCCGACGAATAGCGTTTTATATCCGCCGTATCCTGCGTCGAAGTCCGCGACGAGCTTGTCGTTTTCGTCATAGACCCACATATGACCCATTTGGCCGGAGCCGCCGAGCGTCAGGTTCCCGCCTTTGATGCGGTCGGCTTGCATCGTCCCCGTCGTGATAACGTCCGCGACGATTCCCGAGCCGTCAAGCGCGGTTCTGTAGACGGTATTGTCGCCTTGGTAATTGTCCGAGATCCCCACGATACCGCCTTTAATGCGTACGGCCTTTGTCGGGTTTTGATCTTTAGGCCTATCGAGTACGAGAATTCCGTCCTGGTCCGTGATATAAACGTACCCGTTCGAGCTTCGGATCTCGTTATTATAGACGTCGATTACCTGCCCGAGTCCGATTTTTCCGTCCCATACGCCGGAGCGGTCCGCGAGCCGTTGCTCGATGTTTTGGAGTCGATCGGCGCCGTCGGTGAGCTCTGGCGCGAAGTTCCCGAGCTTGATTTGCGTTTTCTCTGGTTCGTTCAGGTAGCGGTCAATCTCAATCACGCGCGCCTCAACGAGTAATGCCGGCGCGAACTCGCGGTCGATAACGTGTACCGTATCGCCGAGCCGTACCTTCATATGATCGTATCCGGTCAAGCGCTCGAGATCGACGACGCTCATATCGTATTGAACGGCAGGGACTTTCATCGCCTGCAACGCGTCCCATGCTTTGCGGAGAAGGTTCGCGGGGTCGGATTCGTCCGCATCCTCGAAGAATCCGAAGCGATGACGGAGCGATCCGTCCGCGTTAAGCCTGCCGTAAGCATTTAGCGCGTCGGGATCTCCGACCCAATCTTGTCCCGCTGGCTTATCGACGGGGTCGCCGTTGGCCTTCGACCAGACAATGTCGGTAAATGTTACGCGCGATTCGACGCCCGTTTCCGGGTCGGTGTCCGCTTTTCCGAGTCCGATCAGCGCGGTTTTTAATTCGCCCGAGTCCCCCGTCCGCTTAATCGAAGTAATGTCGCGGCTATACTCGAAGCGGCGCCCAGTATCGCTCCCGCGTTGCATCACTAAGTCGACATAGCGCCCGGTGATCGTTGCATTTCCTGGAGTGAACTCAACGCGGAAGCGGATCTCGCCTCCGAACGTGGTTAAAACGTCCTGAATCGCGGCCAATACGCTTTTATATTTGACGCTGAAAGCCTGTGCAGCGAATGTATCGACTGTCCCGACTTGCCAGCGCGTCCCGCTGAGTAGTTGCTCGAGGATGTTCGCGGGATTATCCGACGCGGTCGAGTATTCGCGGATGGGCTCATCGAGAAGCTCATTCGCGGCGTTTTCGCAGTATGCATGCTTGACAAGCCCCTGCGCGGAGTGAGTTTCGTCGACCTTGCGGATGATAAACGCCTGATACCCGTTGTCGAGGTCTGGTATCACCGCGTAGCCGTCCTCGACGACGTATTGCGCGTCGGGATGATTCGCGTCTACGCTAAATTCGAGCGTGACTTCCGCATTTAACTTTTCCGTCCATACGGCGTCAAAAAAGGAAAGCGCGCCGGGGTTGTCGTTAACCGCTACGGCGCGATAAGTTTCCGTATTATCAAATAGAAAGATCCGATCAAGCATCATTTCCACCTCTCAGCGTACGAGATCGTCACGTCGGCGACTCCCGCGGGGTCGGTCGTAATATTGATCGCCCCTTTGCTCAGCGCGAAGAAGTTCGAATCGAGGCTCACGGGTACACGAACGCCATTAACTGTCGCGATTGCCTTCGCGCAGTCGATCACGACGACGTCACCCGCTACGAAGTTCCGCGAGATATAAACGAAATCGGCGCCGCTCGATATTTTTAGGTACGTTGACGCCTGACCCATCGTCGCGGTAATAACCGGATAAGTCGGCGCGGTCCCGTTGTTGGCGATGTCGCTCGTATCCATAGACGGCGCGAGCGAATCGTCGAAAGTGAGCTTTAGCGTTTTGTTTTCGTCCGGTGTCATCGGCTGCCCGTTCGTTGCATGCGCGAGAATCTCCGTGTCTGAGCGTGCGATGTTCGAGATCATGAGATCGTCGAGAAGACCGTTCCATTGGAGCGTCCCGTCGTTTCGACTTCCGACGTATAGCTTCGTCGCACCAGTGAATGCGACTGCATCCGCGAGCGTAGCGCTTGCGGCTTGTGCTCCGTCGATGAATAGCGCGACGTCCATTCCGTTCCAACGAATCGCGACGTGATGCCAGCCGACAGCGGGAGCGTTCGTGCTCATCGCGTCCGTACCGTTAAATACGACGTGATATTTTCCGTCCGTATCGCGATAGAGCGAAAAGCGGCTCGAGCCGTCGATGTCGAGGAGGTAGCGCCGAACAGCATTTTCGCCTTCCTCGTACGCCCAAAGCTCGGCCGTGCCTTGCGCGGCGTTTAAAATGCTTGCCTTATACGTGAGTGTCTCTGCGTTTCGTGCCGTCCCGTACGGCTGCCAGCCGGTCGCGTACGGCTTCGCCTCTAGCTGCCAGCGCGCGACGTTCGTCGGGGTGAAAGAGAGCGTAGAAGTCGCCGGGATTATCTTCGCCGGGTCTTGTTGCGCGATCTTCCACGTTAACGACGCGCCCATCGTCGGCGTTTGGCTCGTATCCGTGGTCGAAAGTGTATAGCGCAAATAGAGCGTTTTTCCGGTTAAGTCCGTTCCATTCGCGAATAATGTCCCGCCATTCGTTACCACTGACCAGTTCGTATTATCAAGGCTCGATTCGACGACGATATTCGTACCGGATGGTTTCGTCTCCGTCCACGATGCGAGAGATCCCGCGGACGTGCCAATCGACCCTACGGAATATCCCGGAAGTGTGAACGTCTGCGATGTCTTGTATCCGGTCGTAAAGGTATACGTCGTTTTATCGATTTGAGGAGTCGCTCCGACGTCCGTCGTCGATAGCGTAAATTTATATTGAAAGCGCGCATTGCTGAGGTCGGTCGACTGCGAGATGCCGGGAATCGTGCCGCCGTTCGTCGTGTCTGCGTACGCGCTCCATGTCGATCCTCCGTCGAGAGAATATCGCGTCGATAGCGTAACAGTAGTCCCCGGAGGTTGTGTGCTAAACATCGTCCAGTTTTGCAAGGTACTAGCCGCTTTACCAACTTGCGAGATGTCGACAACTGGCGACTCATAAGATCCCGATGCAACATAACCAGAGGTGAGCGAAATAGTTATATCACGGAGCCATGGAGCGTCGCCCGAATCTTTGATCGATTGTGTTGTGCGCCACCGTACCCATTTATTTGTAAGATCCGCCCCTTTAGTATATGGAAATTCCGAACTCCACGTCGTATCCCATGTTACAGAACCGCCCGAATACGTCCCGGCCTGAAATTCGATCGTGTTTGTTCCTACTTCCAAAGAATAAAGGGAGCTGTTTGATGTTGTTCCTGTCCAGTTGGAAGTACCTTCGAGCGCCACAGACGATAAGTCCAGACCAGGCGAAATATAAGTCCCCGTATAGGTATGATTCGCGGGAGGCGGTCCGTAGTCAGCGCCGATCGTAAAGTATACCGCGTCGAAATCGTACGTCGCGCCCGCAGTTCCTGACGAACGATATCCGAGGAGAATCCGCCGAGTCGAATATGACGAACTCGTGAGCGTCTTGATGAGTGTCCCGTCTTGGTAAAGGTAGCCCGTCGTTGAGTTCGTAATACGGATACGGAACCAAGACCAATTACCATTAGTCGACGGAATCGCGTCGCTAAATCGAACGGAACCGTCCGAGATATAAAACGAGCTGTTTCCGTCGCTCGTACGTGCGCGGAAATCAAGCGTAAAGCCATTCGTAAATGTAACGGCTGGTTGCCGATCGATCCCAACATTCACCGACGCGGACGATGTAACGCGGATAAATCCGCCGGGATCGACGGTCGCTCCAGCAGTACCGGAGCCATTCCACGTTGAGAGGCTCGTCATGCCGTCGCGGGTGCCCCAGTTAGGCTGGTTATTTAGCGCGATATAAGCGTTTGTACCCGTTCCATAAACCGCGGTACCTGAAAACGATCCACCGCTGAAGTCCGTGTCACTCGTCCAAGTTTTCGAGAGATCCGTCCCGCTTTTCGCGAGTTGAAGAATGCCGTATTGATTCGTTCCGTCGCTGGCGGCGACTGTTCCCGATAATGTTCCGGTGTTCCATGTCGTGTCGATCGTTTGCGAGAAATCGGTGCCCTCTTTTGCGAGAGTCGTATTCGCGATATTTTCGACGCGCTTATGCTCGATTTTGGCGCTCGGGTTCGTTCCGTAAATGCTGAGCGTATAGTTTCCGCCTTGCGTAACGCTGACCTCTTCTGCCGCGGGAACGCTCGCGGTCGTGAGGAGATTCGACGTGCCTTCCTCGATGAGAATCGCGTCGCCGAATTTTCCCGGCTGGTAATACGGATAATCCGCGGTGACTTGCGTCCCGTCGTTCCTATAGCGGATACCTCCGCCGCGACTGAATGCCGGGTATACTTGCGCGACTGTCCCCGTTTTCGTGATCCCGTAAGCGTACGGATCGGGACAGATGAACGTCACGTCAAACGATCCGTAAGTCCCCGCTCGTTCAAGGTCGTAGTTACCGTCGGGAATCGCATAGTAGGTTTTATCGAGCTCATAGTCGAAAACGAGCGGCGCGGGCTCATCGACGTCGAGCCATTCGGCGATGAGGCGCTTCCTATTCTCGAAATCGGCGATCGTAGCCTCTCCGATAAGATCGAACGAGACCGTAAACGTAGTGACGCCCGTCTCGGAGCGGAAGAAGTACGCCCCCGGACGTCCGGGAGCCGTTAGCATTTGCGCGGCTTTGGGAGGGAGGACGCCGCGCTTAACCTGCGTTACGATTAGCGAATGATCTGCGCTTGATACCCCGTTAAAATTGATTTCCATTAAAACGCCCTCCTTTTCCCGTTGATGCCTTTCGCGCGTAGCTTATTAGTTTGTCGATCATACATAACCTCGTCGACTGCTTCTCCTAAGACGCGACGGTCAAGCACGACGGTCGTGTGCCACTCGATTTTCTGTCCGTCTCCGATTTCCGCTCCGGTTGCCGCGTTGCTATTAGCCGCGAATGTCGTCGCATCATTGATGAGCGCCCACAGTTTCGCCTGCTGGTGCTGCGTGAGCACCATTTCGCCGCCCATCAAGCGAGCGAGAACCTCTTCGCGGCCAGGGACAACGCCACCGGGAATGGGGCCGCCGCTGTGTCGTTTTACGATTCCTCCGTGATGATGCTCGCCGGTTACAATCGACTTGATGGTTTCGTATATCGTCGTAAAAATTGATACGTGTTTCGTTTGGCTCCGCCCTAAATTTTGGTGCAACGAGTTCGCTTGACTAATTGCGGAGTTAATCGACGACTGGTCGACGGGTTTCATTACGACGCTGCGAATTTTGCCATTCATTGTGTCTGCGTTTTTTATGCCTATTCCGAACTGCGAGAGGTCGATATTTTTCTTTATCGTCTGATGGATGCGATTGTTTACGTCGTCGACCTTTTGCTTCCCTTTGTCCATGTCGGAGTTGTCGATATTCTTTTTCGTCTTTTTGTTGATTTCTGCGTTTAAATCTTGTTGCTTTTTCTTGTTTTTATCGATCTCGCCGCCTATGTCTTGCTGACTGCCTTCGATTTGTTTTAGCTTGTTGATCGCGTCTTGATACGATTTATTCTGATCGGTGAGCTTTTTGATTTGCGCATCTATTTCTTTTGTATTTCCGCGATGTTCGTCTTTTTGGAGCTGTAGCTTTACTAATTTAATATTATTTAAATCGACCTGTTTTTGGAGCGCGGGGATGCTTTTTAGGTTCTCTTGTGTGATCCCGTGCTCTTGGAAAATTATTTCTTTTAAAAGAGCTTGCTGGCTTTTCAGCGATGCGATTTTTGCATTAGATGCTTGTAAACTTTTATAGTTCGCATCTGCGATAGCGGTCGATTCATTCAACTGATCCTCGATCTCTTTTTTCTGGAGCTGCAGTTTGAGGAGGTATTGCTCCGCGTTTCTAATCGCCGCGCCATTCCCGGTTTTACGCGCTTCTGCGAGCGCATTTTCCGCCGCGGTTACCTGCGGTGTTATTTTGGCGAGATCTTGTTGCGCCTTCATAGCTTTCGCCGATGCCTCGTTGTATTGCTTCGCGTAGTTTGCCGCCTCTTTTTGCCATTGTGCGACATTTGCGACCCCGTTCGCGACTTGCGTCCATAGCTTAAGCTCGGTCATTTTCCACTGCTCGTCGTTCATTTTGCGAACTTGTGACGCAGCGCTCGCGATTTTGTTCCCGTAGTTGGTGACGGTCGTCGCGGCCTGCGGCATCGTTTGGACGATCTTCGCGTTTAAGTCGACCATGCGCTGTAATTCCGTATTAGACAGTCCCGACTTTTTCTGTAGGTTCGCCATTTCGTTCGCGAGTTGACGTTGCTTTGCGGGGTCGGTTTCCGTTTTAAGGCGCGTTTGGAGGTCGAGATATCGCCCGAACTCAGCCGTCGTGAGGTTGCTCTTTTGTTGCAACGCGGTAAATGAGTCGATGAGCTTATTTTGCGCGCTGATCTGCGAAAGAGTAGATTTTACCGACTGGACGGTAACGCCGGTATATTCGCGGACATCCCCCGCGGTCGCTGCCATTAATCCGCCCACGATCGAGAGTCCAGCGACAAGCCATCCAGCGGGACCGAGCGCGAGTTCGCCCGCAGCTAATGACGCCCATAATCCGCGGACCGCGATCGTAAGCTCCCCGACGGTTGGCAGCATCGACACGATTTTCGACCCGACGAGAGCGATCGCGCTTGCGGTTAAGATAAAGCGACCCTCACCACTCGCGAGGAATTCGATTAGCTTTCCGATCTCTTGGCCGAAGCGTTGGAAAGCTCCATTTTCCGAGAGTTTATTCAAAAAGTCGGTCAGCCTTACGACAACGTCTTTCAGCGCGGGAGATAGCCCATTATAGAATTGAATCGCGGCAGTTTCCGCGGCTCCCCCGAGCTGCTCGACGGCGCCTTTCAAGTTGTTTTGCATTTGCTGCGCCATTTGCGCGGATGCGCCCGCCGAGTCGAGAAGCGATTGCTTTAATTTTTTGAATTGTCCCGGCGAAGCATTAATAAGCGTCATCATACCGCTGAGCGCTTCCGTCCCGAAGATCGTCTGAAGCGCCGCGTGGCCTGTTCGTCTTGCTGAATCGCGTCGAGCTCTTGTTGCGCCTGCGCGTCCGTTTTGTCGTCGAGTACCATGATCGCGGTTTTCTGCGACCATGTCGGCTTACCGCCGGTACGGATCGACGCGATTTGTGCGAGTTCCATGTCGTCCCGTGGTAAGCCATCCTTAAAGTGAATGCGCGGAATGGTCGGCGTAAAGTCGACGGGCTTTCTGGTCGCCTTGCGCCGCGCCTGCTCGAGTAATTGCGCGATGAAAAGGACTTGCTTTAGTCCTTTCTCGTAATATTGGCGCTTCCGGTTAATTTTTGCGAGTAACGAGTTCATGCGAAACTTAATCGACAGGCCGGACGCGCCCGAAGTCCCGGAGTTATCGCGACCCAATGCAACGGGCGGGATCTCCGCGTTCATAAGCAATTGGTCGACGACCATTTTTAGCTCCTCAAAAGCAGCCTGAAGTTGGCCGTCCCAGGTGATATACTGCGGGATGATGTCGTTTTTATCCATGACCTCGAACATTTTGTCGCGGCCGGGATAAAATACCGGGTTCCCGTTCTCGTCCTCTTGGAGCGAGCCCGCCGGGACCGCCATCGCAGGATCGGAGTGTTTGTCGAGAATCGCAGCGATCCGTGTCAAGCGATTGTTTATCTCCTCGAGGAGTCCGTAATGCTCCGAGAGGTCGTCGATTCCCTCCCATGTGTCGTCCGTCGCGTAGTTCGGGACGTGAACAACTAACGGGAACGGTACGCCTGTTATGACGGGATCTTTTCCTGCGTCAATCTCTTCTGTAATGCGCCACGTTACGACCTCGCCGAGATTCGCGTCGTACTGCACCTCGTCCATTTTGAATTTACGATAGCGGATCTCGCCGGGATAATGAGATTCAACGTTTAAGATCCATTCGTGCCGCACGTTCGGCACTTGCGCGAGTGCCTGCGTATTGTTTGTCGGGATATATCCGCTTCCCGGCACTTGCGGCGGTACGTTATCGCCCACGATTTGTTGCGGATAGGCGATATGGTACGCGATGATCCGAGTCGCATCGTTCGGGTCGGTTTGCGGAAAAACATACTCGGCATTCTGCGCGCTGATGAATACGCGGAACGGGTCGATATCCTGCGGTAACTCTCCGCCGTATTCCTGGCGCCACATGATCTTATAGAACGAGTCGCCGCGGTATGCGTTCGAGAGCGCGCTCTCATAGTTCGTTATATGGAGATGGTTATTATCGACGTACTCGTTGAGTTTCGCCTGTTCCGGCGAGTTTTCGCTATTGCCCGCGCTGAAAATCGGCTTCTCACCGAAAAGGAAATCGGCTGATTTTTTGCAGATGATGCCCGCGATATTCGACGCGACATAAAGGACGTCCTGGCCGAGATCGCGCTTTAACTGGTTCGTGTAAGTCTTGAATATCTCTTGATGCTCGCCTTTAAAGAGCTTTTTATTATACTTGTACCGCATGATCCGGTCTTCATGGGCTGGGTGCGGATAATACTCGCCAATTTCGAAAAGATCGGGCAGATTATCGAATGCCACGCGCGCTCACCTCCTTATAATCCAAGCGGTTTTTTATAGTAGGACTTCCGCATGCGTGTTCCGCCCGCAAGGTTTACGCAACTCGCGAGCGCGTCCGGGAGATCGTCGTGATCTCCGCTAGGAAACATTTCCAACTGTTCGATTAGTAAATGCTGATGCCGCATAAGTCGGAGCGTTCCGTTCTCAAAAAGTGGCTCTAAAACGTCGATGCGATCTTCCTTTTTCCCTGCCTGATATGGAACGGGCTTTAATTTTGTCGTATAGTGCCCCGCCTTCGTAAGTGCCGTCCGAAGTTGGACGTAGTAGTCATGCTGCGCCTGAATCGTCTCGACGCCAAATATCCGCGGATTATACTTTTGTATTAAATCGATCGCGGCGGTCATCGCGACCGATGCCGGGCACTGTTTCGCCCAGGTTTCGCGGACATAAAGGACGCCCGTACGACGGCATCGCCCGATAATGACAATCGCATTATAGTCGGAACCGCGCTTTTTGCCGACTGCAGGGTCCCAAAAGCCGTAATACTCGAGTGTGATCGGCTTTTTCGTTTTCTCATCGATGAGATCCTTATAATCAAAGTAAATAAATGTCTCCGGTCGAAAGCGTTGTGACTCCTCGTCGATAGGGTTGTTTTGATACTCGGAGTTAAACGCCTTCGTCCCGCGCTCGACCTTCTCGACCATGAGATCGAAATATGACCAGCGATATTCCCAAAGAACGCGAGCGCCTCGGAGCATCTCGTCTCGATTCTCCTCGTATAGTCGCCGCGCCTTCTCCATTCGGTCGGGATCGGTACGATTGCGAAGAATCTCCGCGAATTGATCCCATAAGTCGGTACGCTCGGCCGGCTGGACAATCGCGCGGTATATTTTCGACTTAAAATCGGCGCTATTCAAAACATACGGGAGCAGTCCGTTTACATGGACGATCGTCCCCATATAAACAAACGCGGTCTCTTTGTCTCCGATCGGCATTACGACCTTATTCAACCATTCGAGGTTTTTCTCGCGTAAATCCGCCGTATTCGTATTCTTCGCGGATTCCAAGTCGTCAAGAATCACGAGATCCGGCTGATACGATTTATTCCGCTTCCCGCGGAGCTGCTTACCCATTGATGACGCCTCGACGAGTATCCCGGTATGCGTCAAAAACGCCTCCTGATTATCGCGCTCATTCTTCCGCGGGTTAACCTCGAGAAGCGAGCCGAAGTCGTTGCGGAGCTTCGCGTTATGCTTCAATTGGTCCGCAATCCACTCGACGAACTTCTGCGCCATCCCGTCGGTTTCGGAAATGATGAGAATATATTTCCGCTTGTTATATACGACTTCATGGAGCGGAAAGCAGTTCGAAAGATAAGCCGATTTCGCGTGCCCCCGAGGTGCAGCGTACGCGACCTTTTTCAGCTCGCGCCGCGTGACCTGACGGAGCATGTCGCACAATTCCCGGTGAAACTCGGGCGCGTCGTCCATCGTAAAGTTAGGATCGGGGACGAGGTTCGTCTCGTTCTCCGGGTTACGGTTCGCGCTGAAATACTCGTACATGAAATAGAGGATGTCTTCCTCCGCGCGGTCGATGCGCTGGAGTACCTTTAATTCCTCGAGATTATCAATGTACGTCTTAAGCTCGCGCTCACTGAGACCGCTCTCCTTACGCTTCTTTTTCTCGAGCAGGTCGTTATATTCTTCGAGTAACTTCATTCTCGCGCGCCGCTTCTCGCGGTCGATCCGTTCTTTGTAGTCGAGCACGTCCCCGCCTCCTTTCATCCGAGAAATGCTTTCCGATAACTCTCGACGTGCTGCAGCCATTTTCGATATGCGTCCTCATATAGCTTTTTATCGCGGAGTGATCGACTTTTCTCCATCTGCGCCCGCGCTTTGTCGAGCTGGTTCTTTAGCTGACGCCCTTGCTGGCCGAGCGTGCGGAGCATGCGATGCTCGCGATCGTCCATTTTCGCATCATCCTCTCGTGTAAAATCGCCTTCTATTTTTCGATCTAAGCGCATTTATTTTCGCTCTGGTATGGTAGGTATCGGCGCGAATTAATCGCGCTGATAACCGCATTAGATTCGCTCTGAGCGCGTTTTAAAAGGCCACCTTGAGGCGGCGCGTGTTATGTATATGCGCAGATAAAAGCGCAACAAAAAAGACCGCTTCAGCGGTCATGCGGTTGTGGTAGGCGTTTTATTCAGCGCCTCCGCAAGGTTATGTAAAGCTTCATAGTCGCCATATTGGATTGGATACGCCTGGCGGTCGTTATTGTAGTAAGTCGCGACTCTTGATTTATCGTTATATGGATATCGTTCCCATAGCCAGCGCATATTTACGACGATGTCGCGCTTATGCCCTGTACACCATACTCCGGCGTGATACAAACCGACCTTTTGCTCATAAAATTGTTCGAGGCTGATCTCTCCGCTAACCCTCTTTACGTAGAAATCAACAGCCCGCGGAGGAAAACCAAGCGCAAGACCCAAAATGCGGTGAAATTCTGCGCTATCCCGAGGGATTTTTACGACTGCTTCTGCAAACTCATTACGCGACTGCTCGTCGCGAAAGAATATATCGTACCCAGGAAAAACAGAAAAACGCGGGAATCTTTCGAGTTTTCTCAATACATCAATCGGTACTCGGGACATGTTTTCGTAGCAAGACGGCTTAATTCCCGCGAGAAACGATTCGGCTGGCATCAATTCCATGAGCGAACCTCCGTTTAATTTGATCCGCTCTCGATTATAACATCTTGTCGACTTATTTCATAGTCGAGAAATCCTCGCGACCGCATTCCGGGCAGTAAACGACGCCGTTGCTCGTTTCTTTGCATTCGCCCGGACAGCTCGAGTCGAAGCAGCAGGAGCGCACGAATTTATCCATCGATTTCACCTCCTCTCAATCATCGCTCGTTTAGTTGTAATGATAGTAAATATCGCGTTTACTCTCGAAATAGTCGAACTGAGTCGGTACGCTATGATATCCGTTAGCATAGCGCCCGTGTGCGGGATCGAACGTTTTGTAATATGTGATCGCCTTTTCGATGTACCACCAATCGTAAGACGGGTCGGTGAGCACGCCGTGATAGAGTGTTCGCGGCGGTGTAGCGTCGGCCATCCGCGAAGCGATCGACCAGAAATAGACGGTCCCGACGTTTCCGAGCTCGCCGTTTACCTTCATATCGTGCAGAACGCGACCGAGCATTGCATGATCCGCGTGAACATCGCCCCAGGACGTCGTCCGAATGTCCGCGGTAGGATAGAGCGCGTGGTATTTCGCGATTAAAGCGTGTACGTCTGAATACGTAAAGCCATCATTCGGAAGGTGCTCGATGTAAATCCGGCTGGACGGCGTGCCATACGCGCCCCCAGCTACGCGAATAAAATCGTCGATTCGTGTCTGCGCGAATTTAGTCATCGTAAGATATCCGTCCGCGTAATGCTCCGCGATCGGATTGTGATAGCGCTTGTGGTAGTGGCAATAGACCGCACCGGATGTCGGTGCGTTGTAGCTCTCCGCGTCATATTGGCCGTTTGCTACTTCGCGAGCCTTCGAGTGCTTTCCGTCGGATGCGAGGACGAGGATCACCGGCCGTCCTTCGTGAATGCGATTCCGTATATCGATCGACATCGAGAGCGTCTCATCGTCTGCGTGAGGCACGAGATAAACGACTGGAGTTCCCGCGGCGTGTACCTGCGCGGGATCATGCGCATAGATCATCGCGGAAAACGTCAGCGCTACGGAGGCCAGCGCCGCTTTATATGCGCATCTAATCGCATCCCTAACGTTTATCATTTTCGGCTGCCTCCTTTTGCGCGAGATCATGCGCGAGATTCTTAACGAGGCATTCAAGCGCGGCAATCCTGTCCGCGTGTTCGTCGCCTGTTTTTCGTACCCTACAAACGCGACTTATCGATCCGTATTGCCCGTCGTGCATCTTAACGCTTACGAATAGATCGCCCAACTGCTCGCAGTATTTGATCGAGTGATTTCGGTCGATTTTCTCGACTAACTCGGCGATCACGTCTCGCGGTCTATCCATCGCAAAATCCTCCTCTCGCGGCGACCTCCGAATCTCGGAACCCGTCGCGTATTTTTTGTTGGCGTTAGCTCCCGAGCCCTGCCGGGGTGTGGGGGCGGTGTGGGGGACTTAACGCTCACCGTCCGTGCCGTTCGCTGACTGCAAAGCGAATCAAAAGCGTTTTTCGTTTCGATTGAAGCAAAACGAAAAAGTCAAAGCGAAAAGACAATCAAACGAACAAGCAACAAGCGAATGATGCAACGAGCGATATGCGCTGAGCCTAAACGCTGAGTCAAGCGCAACGACAACGAGCATCAAGCATTGGTCCAAGCGCAAGGCATAGCGCATGCGGATGCGGTAGGCAGGCGCGCTAGGCTTGGCGCTTTCCCTTCCGCGACTCCCTGCCCGTACCCTAGTCGCATACCCAATTATTCGTAATCCATTTCGATTTTATGTCGCGTTATATTCACGTACTATTTATACGCGTATTATTCGCGCGTACGATCGCGATTGCCGGAGCGCTTAATTCGTCTAGGTTTGCGCGATCGATTAGGCGCGCATTATTACGGATAATACGCGGGTATATCCGCAATTATTGCGCCTGCCTCCGCCGAAAAAGCGCCCGAATCCCGCTTAAAATCTGGCCTCGTCTATCCTCCCCCGATATTTTTCATCGGTCTGTTCGTCCGGCAGGACGAGCGGATTTTTGACGGCTAAATCATATCGAATCTTACCAAAACGGCACCGCGACTATACGCCGCCCAAACGACGAAGAAGGCGCTTTACTCTTTTCATCGCGCCAGGCTTCGTCTGCTTCGCGAGCCACTTATCGCGCGCCTTGTTATTTTCGACTAAAGCGAGGACCATCACGTAAATATCATCTGCGCGGAACTCAGCGCGAATGAGCCGCTTGATCGTTCCGAGATACTCGCGCTTAATGCGATCGCGAGACATACCCGCGCTTTGGCTGATGTGCGTAACTAAAAGCGCTAACTCCTCGCTGTTCATCATGATATCACCTCAAACAAAAAGAGGTTCTATTACTTCGGCTCAACATGAATGCGAACGCCGTCGATGTACTCATACCCATTGGCATCGCAGTCATAAGAGAAGTAAATTTCCGATACAAAAAATTTCCCCATATCCTGACCCTGAATGCCTATATATTGCAAGACTGCTTTGAATACATCATCTTTGTCTAGATGGATATACATATTTCACACCCCCGATAAAAAGGACACAATTTCGTCCTTGCTTACGAATAAAATAAATAGCGTCAAAACCGTGTCATTCATTTGTCGTCCTCCTTCCGATCTTTCGCGAACGGTCCGATTAGCAAAACGAGCCCGATCGCGATAAGGAGCCCGCCGATAAAATAAGCGCCCATCGTTAACCCTCCGCTCCGTCGAGCTCGCGCTTTAATTTTTCGAGCTGAGCCTCGAGCGATTCGGAGTCGCGCTTGTCCTCGATCGTTTGCTCGACTTCGTGCCGTTCCGTAAGTTTGCCTTGCGATTTAAGGAAAATCTCGACGGCGCGGGTATTATTGCGCTTTAACTGCGTCTCGAGCGCCTTAATCGCGAGTCCATATAAGTCGTTAAGGAATTGATCGCGGTAATATTCGATCAAGTCGCGGAAATCTTCGTTTTTATGCAGCCAATTCCAGACGGAGTTATAATGCACTCCGACTTTTTGCGCGACTTCTCTTTGCGTCATTTTATTGTGCGGATCAGCAAGAAGCATCGCGGCCTCAATTTGTTCCGCGCTTAGCTTCGTTAGATCCGGTTTACGTCCCCTTTTAGCCACCGTGCGCCCTCCTTTCCGTGAAAATAATAGTTACGCATATAGTCGTTAAGCTCGCGGCCAAAAAATAATAACGCCGATTATCTCGTCGGTTTCTTCGGACTTTCGCAAGAAAACGCCTGGATATACCTCGTCCTCATAACCAGGCGCTACCGAACCGAAGAAAATATATAATACGTCATGCTCCTCGTCGTATCGAACCGTCTCGCTCATCGATTATCCCTCCAAACGAAAAAAGCCCCCGCGAGAAAGGGACGCGTTGAGCATCCCGTCGCGGGGTTATGAAGTTTTGAAGTTTTACATGCGATTCGATCAGGTTTCGATCGGCTCCGGGTCTCCTTTATAGCGGATCATGATCGCGGCCTCCTTTCGCGAGGGTAGCGGACGCTTCGCTTAATAGTCGCGACTATGGTACGGACAAACTCGCGACATAGCAATCGATGAAGCTATGCGGATGTCTGCTGGCGTGACTGCGGTCATCGCTCTTTTAATTTGCGGAAAGTCTCGTCGTATTCGTCAAATATGCGCTCAAGCTCTTTAAGCGCATCAGATTCATGCGGATAATATTGCGCGGCATTGATTCCATATGCGTGCTCCTCGACAACGCGCGCGAGATAGTTGCGTAACTCGTAAATGCGCTTAATCTCCGCGGTGATCTCCTCGCGTTCTTCTGGAGGATATGAATAATACGTGCGAGTTAAGTTTTCCTTAAACGTAAAAAGACCGTTGATTAAGCGTTTAATATCATCGCGGGTTACCTCAACGGTAATATTCATCGCTCATTCCTCCTCTTCTATATGCGCATTTAAAAGCGCTTGTATATAACCATATACGCGATCCTGAAACTCCTTCATATCGAGGTAAACCTCGAGCTGATGGCGCATACGCTCCTCGGGAGTTCCACGCGTTTTGTCGCGCTGGTTTAAACGCTCTCGGGCTGCACGCAACCTTTCGCGGGACGGTTTATAGATGTGCATATCCATCTCGTCATTCCTCCTCGCTCAAATATTCGTCAATCTCTTCGGCGAACCCGCGCCTTTATCATCTTGGCATCCAGTATGTCGAGATAAACAGTCGACCGTTCGCGGTCTTCTCGCACTTTACAAAATTCATCGCGATATTTTTGCGCCAGGACGTGAACGTATTCGTTAAGCGCATCGTGTACCAGCTTAAGATTATCTCCCGATATTTTCATCGCTCACTCCTCCTCTTCTTTCTCGGGCTCCCACGCGTCCAGCTCTTCGGATAATCTCCGACTTAGATTTTGCAGCATGCGGAGAGTGCTCGAGAGAGACGCGAAGGTCGAATCATCGGCTAAGTAATACGCAATTATTTTCGCGCCATAGTCGGCGATCTCGCGGTGTTGCTGCACGATTAACATAGTGACTCCTGCGCGGAGAGCCTCGAGCTCCCTTTTCGAGAATTGCGCTTTTAAACTCATCGTGTCATTCCTCCTCCGCTTGATAGCGATCGAATTTATTGGATAACTTTTTCAGCGCAAGTAATTTCGCCGTAACTTCGTCCTCCGTGGCACTACCTATATAAAAAGTTCCCGCGACTTGATTCGCTAAGAGATAGAGCGCCGTCCGTAAAAGCGCGACCTCCTCTTTCGTAAACTCCATTCGATCATTCCTCCTCGTTTTTAGCATTCATTTAACGCGAAACAAGCGCCGGACACCTTCGACAAATTCGCGCATAAGTTTTTCTAGCTCATAATCCCGCGCGTTTTGATAGTCTAAGTGGCGACTGATGAGACGATTTAACAGCGGCTCAATCACTGTGTGTTTAGATGCGCATACACCGTCGTAGTTATTCATGCGCATATACATGCGCATATACTCGGTAAGGGCTTCGCAAATTAAAACGAGTTCGGGTCGCGTTAACTTTACCTCGATTGTCCCTGCGTTCATTACCCGCTCTCTTAAATCAGCGAATGTGTCGCTATGCTCGCGGATAAAGTCCTCGGCTTGACTGCTGGCGACCTCTTGCGCATCGTTTGCTTTCATCGTTTCTTTATAGGCGTTTAATTCTGCGTACAACTCCTCGAGTTCTTCGCGCGTTTTGTCCTTCTCGTTTTCCATTTCGCCATTCCTCCTCGTTTGATATTCATGCGCATATCCATGCGCATATACACGGCGCGAGAGAATCAGCGCCGGGACGATGATGTGTGGCGGCGGCCGGCTGGCTGCCTGGTGACTCATCGCTTCATATCTCGTCTATATTATTCGTAAAAGATAAGCGCGAGGTAAGGGATAAAGTCGCCCCTTCATCGTATATTAACGATGTCTCGCGCTATCTTTTATAATCGATTTATTAATCGCTTATAAAGGTATGAGTGAAAACTCCGATAGGAGTTTTAGCGAGCGTAAGCGAGCTAATCAATCGTTTTTTATTCGCCTTAATACTCGTTATCAATCGTTTTTATTTACTGTCGTAATATTTATTCTTATTATATTTGTTCTTATTACTTTGTTCTTATTACTTTGTTCTTATTACTTTCCGCTTTTACACCCCCTCGGATTATGTTTTTCCATAATCGGCGGGTTCCGTTCTAGCATAATCGCTCGGATTTATCGGAAAATAAAGCGGTAAGTAAACGTTTTTGACGTTTCCCCTCCACGGTAATTTAATCGCCCGTAGGAGTCCGTTGTCTATTAATATCCGCGTTACTTTCTTTAAGCGGTTTTTATCGATCCCGGTATCCGTGCAGATTCGTTCGACGGTCGGAAATGCCCATAAATATAAATCGTTCGCGCTTTCGCCGCTGGTGTGTGCGTGTAGGTAAATGTAAAGCGCGATCGCGTCCCTTGCGTCTCTTCCTCCGTGCTCTTCAACGAGTCGCGGTAATAGATCGCGGCCGATTTCGTGAGTAATCATCGCGTAACCTCCGTCATGCATAAGCTGCCCTTTTTGGCGCTTTGCTAATTCTGCACCCTTTTTAAGCTGCTCGTTCTTGCTCATTTTATCGAATCCCCCATTCGATTTTTGTCCCCCGCATTAAAAGTAATATCCGACGGCAGGGACCGGGGGAGTCCTTTTCGGGAGCGACCCTACTCCGTCGGTATGTATACCGCGCCCCGCGGATCGTGGCGTCCCGCCCGTCCAGGCGAGCGCTCCCCGTGAGGCGCGTGCTGTGTGCGTTATGTTACGCGCTAAGTAGTGGCGGAAAACCATTTCCGTCCTTGTTGCGATAGAATAAGATGCGCATATAAAACGCCCACCACCTCCAGATCCTGTGGGCACCGGGAGACGCACCGCGAGTAACTTAGTCCCCCGCCTCACCGCGCCCTATCGCCCTCGCTCGCGGTCTTGGCGAATCGGTGCGCGGCTACTAATCAAATATCGATATGTTATACGCCGATTTCTTTCAGCACTGCTGCGACGACGCGATTAATCTCCGCGCTTACCTTATGTCCGGCTTGTTGCACTTGCACGAGCAAGCTCAGCGCGGCGAAAAGCGCCTCGAGTCGTTTTTCGTCCATTGTCCGTCCTCCTCGTATGTTTGATTCGGTTAGCCGAGCGAGCAAGAGAGGGTCATGAGTGTAATCCCGAGGGTTACCCCATTCCTGTCCTGCTCGCCGCGTTAAGATAACGAAAGCGGGGCGATTATGCGCTCGCCCCTGGCGCTGGTTTTAAATTCCTTCCCGTTCATAAGGACGATACAAAGAAAACGACAATTTTGCAGGGATAACCCGAAAAATATTTTCGCGGATCACCAATAAAAGCCGAATCGATCTTCTTTTTCGTTTCGATGATCGTCGTATATTTCGCGTTTATATCGATACCAGAGCTGGCGATCGTGTATATGTGCATGCTCGACGGTATCGTAAACTAACTCGGGCGCGCCGTGCCTGCGTTGTCTTATCGTCTCCCAGGCGCGCTCATCCCCGCGCTCGCTGAGCCAATAGAGAAGATCTTCCGCAACATCCTCCGGGAGATCGTAGATCGGCGCGCCATCGGCTATGTCGTTAATCCATCGATTAAGAGGTCGCGATCCTGGCAGCGGTTTGACTCGCCGTCCTTTCTTCGCTGCCCCACCTTCTTTCATTTCGCGCGCGAGCCTTTCGTGCGCCGTTGCGAGATACTCATCGACAGACTGACGCGCGACTCCGAGAAGCTCGGCGACCTGTTCACGAGAGAGTTCGCAAAAATAGTACAGTGCGATACATTGACGCTGCCGCGGCGTTAAACAGTCCGTATCCAACGCGATTTTTAAGTCCGCGATCACCGTGTACGAGTCGAGATCCGCGCGGTCATACGCTCTCGCTTCCACGCGATAAAAGTCGTCGAGTAATGCCGCGATGCCTTCCGATTCGTACGGGTAAAGATCTTCGACCCGCTTGCGCTTGCTTTCTAAATCGATTGAGCCTGCGCCCATTTATTCCGCCTCCTTCTCTTCGATAAGCATTTCGCATGGCTCTTCCCAATCGCAGTTTGGACATTCTTTTGATGGTTGCCATTTGAGTACATAAAAATAATCTTCACAATTGAGACAATAGCACTTCTCAAACTTGGCCATAATCGACCGCCTCCTTTTATTTGCGTTACTCTTGGAAAAGTACACCCGGAAAAAGCCTCTCGTATGCTTCGCGGTAAACCTTCGCCGCTTCTTCTGGCGTGTCAAATTGACCGAGAAAAATAGACGCGGTCCATTTACCTGTTTGTTTATTTTCGTGTACGCCGCGAAAACCGGTCTTATTTGTATGCGAGACCCTCCGGTTTCTTTGATTGGTTGCCCGATCGACTGCGCGCAGATTTTCGCGGCGATTGTCGAGCGTGTCCCCGTTCAGGTGATCGACGACTTCGTCCGGACCCGGAGGGACGACGAGATGCGTAATCGGTTTATTTCGTCCGTTTACAGCCGCGAGAATGTATATCTCGTCGTTTGCATTCGCGATGGTATACAATCGCGTGGCATTCTCGCGGAGGATGTCGATCGTCTCCGCGTCGACTAGCGATTCGACCCTTCGCCGTCCGTCATCGACTCGTAAAATCGCGGTACCATCATCGTTTAAGCTATACTCGTATATGTGCTCGACTGTAGGCTTCCGATTCTTTTTTCGCTTGCCTTCAAGTTTCAATTCGAGGAAAATTCGTTGATGCATCCGCGCGCCCCTTTCGTATTGTTTTTCGCTATAAGTGGATATAAAAAGAGCGCCCCAACATGGAGCGCTCCAATTCATACGAGTTATATGCGCATCTATTCCGTTTTGCAGTCTAAAATCTCCCGCAAAGCCTTCACGACTGTCAGATATGCGTCAGCCTTCCCGCGTTGCTCCGGGTCAACATCGTCCGACATTAGCTCCGCGGCGCTCATCATTAAGTCGATGTGATGCTGAATCTCGGCGCGAAGCTGGGCGAGCTCATTTTCCGCCTCGATCGCCCGGCGGATCGCTTCCGGCCATCCTTCACGGGCTTCGGCGATAAATTTAGCGTTATGCTCGGATAACTCCGCTGCGATTACGTAAAACGTATCGTCCGGGAGTGTGACCTCATAATCGAACCCACCGACCCCGCCGCGGTGATAAGCGAACCACGGCCCCGGCGTTGCATTTTTGGCGATCTCAAGATCGCGTAATAAATCCCGTTTGGTCATCATCGACCGCCTCCTCGTTGGGTTTTCGCTTGACGTAAGCGCTCTTCCGCGATCGCGACGTACTCGTCGCTTATCTCGAAGCCGATATAGTGCCGATCGTTTAAAAGCGCCATTTTCGCGGTTGTACCGCTGCCCATGAACGGATCGAGGACAACGTCGCCAGGATTCGACCACGATAAAATATGATCTTTCGCTAGACTTTCTGGGAAAGGGGCGGGATGCCTGAAGCCATATCTAACAGCATTCCATCTTATTTCGGCATGGTTATACTCCCAAATATTAAATCTCCTTCCGTATTCTTTAGACGGTTTTCTCCTTTCGTCTTTTATCTCTCCGTTTGCCTTTTTCCTCGTTGTTTTTGTTGAATATTTCCCAGTAGTATTCCAGTGTTTATTTTTCCTGTCGTAAAGGAGGTTTACGGTTTTTGGCGCCCCTTTAGAAAAGACAAACATATATTCAAAACTTTGTAGATATGCCTTATTAGATCCCGTGGCGCCACAGCCAACCTTTTTATAAATCATCGTATCGTGCAAGTTAAACCCTACCGCGTCCTTAAAATAAAGCGCCTGTCGAAAACTCGTTCCAGTTTCCGATCCTTTAATAGTCGCGTCCCCTACTACCCAAACGACCACGCCGCCCGGTTTTGTTACGCGATAAAGCTCATGCGCCAGCACTTCGAAGTCAAAAGAAAAGCCGTTATAAGTCCGCAGGTTATCGTAAGGCGGACTCGTAACGGTCAAGTCGATCGAGTCGTCCGGGACAAGCTCGCGCAGGCCTCGGACGTTATCCATCGTATAGATTATGTCGAGAATCAACTCGCATCGCCTCCCTTGCGATTTTCCCATGCCTTTTCGATGGTCTCCTCGACGGTATCACCGGAAATAAAAGCGGAGGACAGTCGCCAGCCTGGGCGAACGACCGCGACGACCTGCTCCGGATAGATAGGCGACTTATTTTCTTCGCGAGGCTTCTTGCCACCGAAGCCTACATATGCCGGTGAATAGCTCGGCTTCATATCGCCTTTGAGCGCGAAATAGGTATGCTTAAGGATCGCCAGGTCTCCCTTTTTGAGCGGAAACATATCCGCCCCCGTGAGGATCGTCGGTTTCATTCCGCATCGCCTCCCCGCAGTTTTAAAACTTGCTCCTCGAGCCATTCCGTATAATTGACAGGGAATTTACCTTCCTCAAAACATTTGAGTGAGTATTCCATATACTCGCCGTATAGATCGCGATTTACGTCGCGCATCATCTCGCCCTCCTTTTCTTTTTCCAAAGGTGACATGAGTTAAAGCTCGGCGGGGAATCGTGAAGAGTGTCGGGATGTGTGCATTTACCAACGCCATAAAACCAATTTTCGGTTTTGGTCAGTTTCAGCCCGCTATCCTCGATTCCGGTTTGTGTCCAATAGCGGCAGGTTTCACATGTTCCCTTATCTTTCATTCCGCATCCCTCCCGTTTGGATTAACGAAAAAGGCACCTCCCGGAGTAGGGGAGAGGTGCCTCGTGCGCTTGCTTTATTCTTTTTCGTCTAAAAGCTCCTCCGCGGCCTGTCTTGCTTTTCTGGCAGTCCACTCAGACGCGCCCGTCGCTTCTGCGATCATTCCGCGACTAGGTAAGGCGCCGTGCTCGCGTACGAAACGAGCAGCCCATTCGTAGGGATCAGCGGTTTTCTTCGGTGAAACGAATTCATGCGAGATCGCTTCTTTTAGCGCTTCCAGTCGATCGATCTCGCGGTCGATAATGATCTCGATCGCTTCCGAGATAGACAGTCCGTACTCCATGCAGTCGTTTTTAAATCTACGATACAGAACGTCAGCCATGCGAGAGTGTAAAGCATTGTTTTTCATTTTATAACCCCCTGATGATTATTAACTAGCCTGCGCTTTAAGTTCTTTTAGAATCTTGTCGGCCTTATGCTTGCTGATGCCTGCTTCTGCTGCGAGCTTCCGAATGCTCGGATAATCTCCGAGTTCTTCTATGAGACGCTTTGCGACTGCGATCGGATGTTCGGACACATTGTCCGTTTTATTGTCCGATTTCGTCTGGGTGTCCGTACGTTTGTCCGTTTTGCGTTCCGTCCGAGTGTCCGATTTTTTCGTCCGATTCTCTCCGCTGTCCGAGGTGTCCGTTTTGGTGTCCGCCGCTTTATGCGACTGTCCGTCCGATTCTTTTGCTGTCCGAGTGACCGGTTCAGTGTCCGCCCGCATTTTCGCGGCAGTGTCCGACATGTCCGATGTGTCCGTCGCTGAGCCTGTAATTACTAGGCTGTCCGTCTCGTCCGCCTGGTTGTCCGACAAAATGTCCGGTTTACTGTCCGACGAGTCGGAGTGTCCGAGGTGTCCGATCGACTGTCCGTTAATTTGTCCGGCAGTGTTCGATTGTCCCCTATGCTGTCCGGCCGCTTTGTCGTCCGTCCGACTGTCCGATGAGGTGTCCGATTTTTTGTCTGAGTGTCCGAACATCTCGCGATTTTTCTCCATCCAGCGGAGGAGTAACTCGAGGAGAAGGAGCGCGACGACGGTCGATCCGTTCACGATTATCCCCTCGCGATCGCCTGCGAGGAAACTTACGCGGATATTTGACCACCCCGTAAAGGCCAGTCCGAATAAGAAGAGTAGCCAGGGGAGGAATCCCCTCCCTCCCGACTGAGAGAGAACGATTACCGACAAGATGAACACGAGATCGAGGCTTACGACCCAAACATGCGGAAGGGGATCGGGAAGTGCTACGAGCGCCCTCTCCAGCTCTAGCGCGTGGTAATACGAGATAAGCATATTTCCGATGAGCAACAAGTAACCGACAGCGCGGGCGATATCGAAAACGCTCGGCGATTTAAACATTTTCATCTTATCGTCTCCCTTTTCGTTTTATTTTTCGTATCATTAATTCGTCCGTTTCAGTATACGAAAAGGGTTAAGAAATGTAAACCCTAGCATTTATCTCTCATCGCTTTTATCTCGTTTTTCTTTCTCAGCGAGAGTCCTTTGGTCCCAAAGATCAACCAGCTCGCAAGCTCATCGAGTTCTCGCGGATCGGGACGCTTGCCGGTCTGTAGAACATACGCCTCGGTGAGCGCTTCGATCTTCGCGATTTTTTCAGCGTATGGGTAATCGTCGGTCACCAAGCGCGTTACCGCCTTCGCGAATTGCTCGCGGTGATTGTCCTTATCGAAACTGAAACTCGCCATTTCTCATCGTCCCTTTTCGTCTTATTATTCGTTAATCCAAAGCCCGAGACGCTCGCGCGCGATCTCGATATATTCAGGATTTAATTCGATCCCGACGAAGTCCCTTCCGTTTTGTCTCGCGACGAGTCCCGTCGTACCGGAACCGAAAAACGGATCGAGGACGAGCCCGCCTTCGGGCGATCCCGCGAGAATACATGGTTCGATTAAATCCGGCGGGAACACTGCAAAGTGTGCGCCTTTAAATGCTCGTGTATTTACGCTCCAAACTGTCCGCTTATTTCGCTTACCGTCTTTCGGGATATAATCAGCACGACTTCGAGCCAAGTCAGCTCGAACTCCTCCATGCGTCCCTTTGTTATTAAGGTTTTTGCGGCGTTTAAAGTCGCTTACCGTCGCTGCTGAAAGCGGCTCTTTTATCGCGTCCGCATCGTAGTAATATTTCGGGCTTTTCGACAAAAGGAAAATATACTCGTGCGCTTTGGTCGGGCGGTCTTTCACGCTTTCCGGCATCGCGTTGGGTTTGGCCCATATTATGTCACTCCGAAGCCACCAGCCGTCAGCCTGGAGAGCGAAGGCCACGCGCCAGGGTATGCCGACGAGGTCTTTCGGTTTTAGACCGTCCGGAACAATTGTCTTTCCGTAGTGTCCGGTTTTATTTCTCGTATTCGTAGGAGGAACTGCACCGTTCGGACGGTTCGCCGCGTAACTATCCCCGAGGTTAAGCCAAAGCGTTCCATCATCCCGAAGCACCCGCCGCACTTCGCGGAATACCTCGACCATTTTCGCGACGTATTCCTCCGGCGTTTTTTCGAGGCCGATTTGTCCCTCGACACCATAATCGCGCAGTCCCCAATAAGGCGGAGAGGTTACGCAGGTATTAAAAATACCCTCCGGGAAAGTCCGCAGGGTTTCGATAACGTCGCCGTTATAAATTTCGTTTCGTTTCATGCGATCGCTCCTTTCTGGTAAATAAAAAAGCGCCCGATATTCGGACGCCTCGCGGAATAAAACATTAACCGATTCGATTTTTCAGGATCAGGACATCGCGCGAAAGATACGCGGTCGCCTCCGTGGCGGTTTTCAGCTCGCGGAGAATTCCTGCGATGCTCTCTTCGACTTTGTCCAAGAGCTCATGAATGCACTCGAGCTCTTTTTCGAATTGCTCGCGCATGCTTACGAGCGTCTTTTTAAACTCGCGGTTATCCTCTAATAATTCGCACTGTCCCTGCAAAAGTTGGTTAAGAACTCCCGTTATCTCCTTCATTTCCATCTAACCGATCCGCTCCCTTAGCGTATTTCTCGAGGACGAGCTCCATTCCTTCTTCGATCAGCTCGTTCTCTCGCTTGTCGAGCTCTACGGCGAGCTTTTTGATCGCTTTTAATAAGTCCGTTCTATACGTCGTGTTATAATTGCGTCGCGGTTTAGTCGTCATGAGCTCCACCCGTTTCTATTATATATTTCGCCCGCATTGTTTTCAATGTTGCAATGTTTCGACGTACGCGCTATACTATACCTGTACCGAATTTTTAGAAAAGGAGGCGATTTCGTGAGCCTCGCGGGATATACCACGATCGAAGGTTACGAGTTTACTATCCTCGACCCTGATCGTTATCGCCTGCGCTGTCCTAACGGCTGCCTAGTCGCGGATGACGTCAGCCTCGGGCGAGCATATGAGGCGATGTCGAAACACATGCGAGCATGCCCACGCGCCGAGGACCGCGTCGCGCCACCGACGCAAGTCTTCGCGCATGAGGCGGAATAGGTTAATGAGTAGGTTAGTGATTAGTCGCTTCATATTGTACCACATGTGCGTACGATTTTTGAACGGGTTTTGACGGTTCTAAATCGCTAAGGGAAAACCGATCGAATGTAAGCGGGGAATTATCCCCGCTCTTTTTGTTTGCGGATAAGCTCCTCGAGCTTCCTCCAGTGGAAGCGCTGAGTATCTTCGAGGATCTTCTGCGACTGCTTCGACGTCTCATATGTGTCGATTACCTTATCGATGATTTTCAGATAATCGAAATTAAACTCACTCGCGGATAGCGTAGATTCATCGACCTTCTTGCGGTAAGGGATGCGCAGGAGCGGCATCCGCTTTTTCTCGTATAGCTTGACGTTTACCTCGCCGTCAAAGTTGCGATCTTTCCTCAATACGACGACATATCCGCGCCGTTTTAAGCGGCACTTGTCGCGCATGATATCGCCTCCTTTTATTGCGCGGGCTCTACGACCGGAGTTTCAGGATAATAACCGTCCAGGTCGAACGCGGCCGCCCATTGATCCGCAAGTTCTTCGGCGATCTCGCGCGTCGGTGCATCGATGACGGTTGTCTCTGTTTTCCAGTCGCCGGCACCTACGTATTGGCATTTTACGGTCGCTTTCCACTTCATAAAGCGCATTCCTCCTCGTTTACCGTTTTCCTCTAGGCCTCGGTGTCATCATATCCGAGCGCCCATCGGGAGCCCCGAGCGGATCGGGACGCCCTAGCGCGACCGGATATTTAGCGCTTTAACTGCTCCGCGAGTGCCTTTCCGAGATACCAAGCGACCCGACTCGCGACTCCATTCCCTACGATCCGATACGCGGCAGAGAGTGAGATCGTTTCGGGAATGACGTACCAGTCGGGAACCGATTGAATGCGGAGACACTCGCGAACGGTAAAGCGGCGCGGCGCTTGCGTTGGGTGAATCGGTTGCCCGCTGTTATGATGCGCGGGTATCGTATTCGACGCGGCATCCATCGACTGGATACGGTTCGCTTGGTCGTAGGTGTATTCGCTTTTCGGCGTCCAGTAGGATTTGTCATCGTGATTCGGATAAAAAAGGCCATAGGGGACGCCCTTATGCAAAACTGCGGGAAGCGTCGGCACCGCCTCGTTATACGTCGGCGGACGGTGCTTTTGCAAGTGACGCGGATCGCGTTCGAGATACGCGACCGCCTTTTCCGATAATTCAATACCGTGAGGCTCCGGTAAGTCTCCGATCACGTCGCGAAGGACTTGCGTTCGGTAGTCCGCGGGATCAGGCTCGGGAAATTCGAAAGTAAAGCCGAGATCTTTCCGAATCCCGACGATGAATACGCGCTCGCGTTTTTGCGCGACTCCATAGTCCCAAGCGTTGATAACTCGCCAGCTTACGACGTATCCTATCTCGTCGAATTTTTCGAGGAGCGCGTCAAACGTTTTGCGGTGGCGTTTTCCGACAAGTCCTTTTACGTTCTCGAAAATGAACGCTTTCGGTTGCTTTTTCTCGATAATGTTAAGGTACGTCCAGACGAGGCGACCGCGTTCTCCGTTTTCTCCTTCGCCTTTACCGGCGACGCTGTAGTCTTGGCAAGGCGGACCGCCCGCGATTACGTCTACGTCCGGGATGTCGTTCGGGTCGATTTTCGTTATATCTCCGAGTACGACATGATCGCCGATATTATGGCGATACGCCTCGACCGCGCGTTTATCGAAATCGTTCGCCCAGACAATAGAAAAACCGGACTCTTTCAGTCCGACCGCCATCAGTCCGCCGCCGCAGAAAAGCTCCGCGACGGTTAATCCGTTTCGCGGAAGCGTTGGGGTTACGTTAAACTCGCGATATTCCATCGGATCGCCTCCTCGTCCGGGGTGTAACTGACAATTCGCTTTAGCCATGACTGACGCCGTAACCGTGAGCGCGGGCTCATCCCACGACAAACGGCGAAGGTGACCCGCGTTACCTCCGCCGTTGTTAAACGAACCTTTCATAAATGCACGTTGATCTTCTTCGGGTAAGTCCCGCCAATTACCACCCGGCGGGATTTTATGAGCGTAGGGCTTCTCATCGTTACGAAGCCCGTAACCAATGTGATTTTTAATCACGCGATCGCCTCCTCGTTTAATAAACGAATCGATTAATCTCCATCACGCCGTACCCCTCGGCGCGGAAAACCTCGGCGATTTTCGCGCATGCCGAGAAAAACAGGCGTTCTTCTTCATCGTATAGATATTCGCTAGTGGATGACGCCTTAATAACCGCGAATTTTTCTCCGACTGAGAGATCCGCCTTTTTGATGGCGGCGCGCATGTCTGCGATTGCGTCCTTTGCGTCGATTCTATGGTCGCGAGTCATTTCGTATATTTTGGCGTAACTATTAATAAAGCGAGCGACTCCGCTCACCTTTTCGACCTCGTAAGTTCTAATCGTTTTAATCATTTCGCTCATCTCCTCTTATTTATCGTCCTCATTCCTATTACACACGTCATAAAAGCGAGTGTCACATTTAAAGCGAAAATTTTTCGCTTGTTTTGTCGTCCTTGCTCGTCTACGTTGCGCGAGTTGGTTCGATAAGGTAAGATTGAAGCGTAAGCAAAAATCGGAGGTGAAACTCATGCCGTTGATTCCGTATTCTGCGCGCGAGGGCAGGCCGTCAGGTACGCCTGCGATAACGATCGATAAGCAGGCGCGAATCCGCTTAAATAAGCCGCTCCAGCGCGAATTAGGCTGCGAAGGTCGGTCGATAAAGTTATACCTCGCGTACGATCCCGTTAATAAGCGCATCGGACTCGCTAAGCCAGACGTCGTGCGTCTCACCGATCACCGCCCCGTCACATTCGACGGGCAGCGAGCCTACGCGACCGTAACCGGGTTCCTTCGCAAGTTTCAAATACCGCACGATCGCGCGTATCGCTATGTCTACGACGGAAAAGAGGGCGACGGATGGTGGACGTTTAGGCTCGAGGGATACGACGCGCCAGACGATCCGCGAAATTTGGGCAAAAAATAAGGCGCCCACAAAGGGGCGCTTTGTTATTGCCTTCTATCCGCAGTAGGAAAGAGCGATAATTCAAGATCGATTTGCATCTCGTATAATTTGTCGAGGTCTCCGACGAATTCCATCTCTTCACCGTCTTTAGGCAAGATCGCCAGGTGAACGCCGTCCTCCGCGAGCCAGGCTTCGCAAAAAGCATCGTCGCAGAAAAACCCGAGCCGGCCCCCGCTTTTTAAATGCGCCTCCATTTCCGCGCGCTTCATCATACGATCATCTCCCCGTTTTCTTTTTGACGAAATCATCGATCGACGTCGTCCATACCTCAACGTAGCACTCATTCGGGACCTTAAACCGCGTGATCATATCCGCTTCGATGATGATTTTCGAGCCGATCGGGTCGTAAAACTCGACGTCGAGGCCGTGGCGCCGGGCATATCTCCACTCTTCGAGCGTATCCCTCCGAAAATTCCAGAGAATCGGAAATCGTACACCATCCTCGAGATACACGATCGCGATCGGCCAGCGATAACATTTCAAATTCGGGTCCATCTCGGACTTGAGCACGTCATAGGTTAGAAGGCACCTGCGACAATATAGCCGCCCATGCCACGAAAACTCAGGCGCAGGGAGTCGCTTTTTGCATTGTGAGCACTTCGGCGCCTGATTCGTCGTTAAGTCGTATATTTTGTCGTTGACGGATGCGTCATACGCAGCAAAGTCAATCGAAAAGCAGCCGTCGCCTAAATCTTCGATATACTCCTCGTCGTTGATATCGTTTTCTCCTCTTCGTTCGATTCTTATCGCTCGCTCGTCGTCCTCCGCCCACAATAATCGCGCGACGGCGCCGAGAGCGCGAAAGATCACGCGATCACCTCCCCGCTATGCTTTGATATGTCCAGATGGCGATCCATCGCTCACATGTACGATTGAATACCGCCATAATTGTCCCGTCGAACTCTCCGAATATCTTCTCGATATGATCGAGGAGACCTATTACGACCGCCTCCGCGCTCATTTCTTTAGAATCTCTTACCTCGAATATAAGCGAGTGCTCTCCGTTCGGCCGCGAAATCGCGTCTTTGATGACGAAAGTAAATGCGCCGTTCATTGCATCGCCTCCTCTCGGGACTCTCTGATTTGCAGCTCGCGCATGATATAGTCGCATTGGTTCGCGAGCCCGATCCATTTTCCGCCGTTGTCGATCTCGAAATCAGGCTCGACGGTCTGCGCGAATGTCTCCGTATGATGGCGCATAAACGACGGATCGAAATCGTCGCCGCGCTCTTTCATGCGCTCGATTCGAACGTCAAGTGGCGCGGTTACTCGGACGATGACGAATCCGCGCTCTCTCAGCGCGTCGAGCTCGTTTTGCTGGCGGATGTCAGTGACGACGAATCCCGCGGGCTCCATCCATCGCCAGCATGCGTCCATGTCGCGGAACAGTTCCTCGATCCACACGTCCTCGCCATATGCTTCGCGGTATGCCTGTCCGTAGGAGATCAGCGCAGCACGCTCCTTGCGTGCGTCGACCAACTCGCGAATCTCCTCGACCGTCCCTATGAGCCCGTGCATCATTCCAAAATACCATTTCATGCGATCCGCGAAAGCGAGACGGTAAAGGCCGTAATTTGCGCAAAGATAAGCGGCGGCGGTATCTTTTCCCGCCCCCGCTTCGCCTACCAGCCCGATTTTAATCATCCGATCAGACCTCCTCGAAAAATTGAGATACCCATGGATCAACGGCGACGACTTCTTCGCGGATCTTTTCCGCAAGCGTAGCAATTTCTATTTGAGCCCCACGCCCAGGTTTGCGCTTGCTGTAAAATTCGAGAATCGTCCGCAGGTTCGCGGTCATTACGAGATTCGTCGCGGCGGCGTTCGGGAGGACTGCGCGGGCATCCTCGGCGGGTACTCCCATCCCACGGAGCCGGTCGTATGTTTCCTGAATAATTCGCATTAAGTAGTCGTACTCTGCCTCGGCGTCCTCGATTTCTTCGCGAACGATTGGCGGCATTACGTAATCGAACCCGCCCGAGCGGTCGCCGCTGCCGAATTTGACATAGCGCTGAGACTGGACGCTAAAGCTCATGTGCCGGTGCCGGGTTAATTGTGCGAGCGCGGCGCGCGATAGTCCCTCGATCGCGAACGTATAATTTAGGTGCTCCAAGGTCGAGAGGTGGCGGGAGCGCATAATATGGCGAATCAGTCGATCCGCCTCGCTCCCGCCTTCTCCGTCGGATGCCTCGCGGCCGAAATACCGCGAGCCCTCCTTAACGATGATCTCCGTCGGCTTGTTCGCGGAATAGCACGTACGGATCGCGGTCAGCGCGACCGCTTGCGAGTCCTTATCGACGAGTGTATGCGTGACGAGATCCTCGTCAGCCTCCGCGAGTATATTAAAAAAGCCTGCCGACAATTGTGTGTGAGCGAGTAGCTTTACGTTTAATGTCGTTTCGCCCATTTATGCGCCCTCCTTTGCCCATAGCCGCTCGATCTCCTCGATTTCTTCGGGACTGATAAGCTCAATGTCTACCCCATAATATTTTCTGATCTCCTCTTGCGTCTCCATGAGTTGATGAAAAAGCTGCTTCCTCGCTTTTATAGTGAATGGACCTAATCCGAGCGTCTTCTTTTTCGGAAGTAATTCGCCCTCGACTGGAACCTCAACAATTAAATTTAGATCCTCTACCGTTTTGAGATCGATGTTGTTTTTCGTCAAGTATTCGTTTAATTCGGACTCTTGAATAACGACCGCTTTCTCCATGTCCAGTCCCTTCATATTCTCCGTAAGGTAAATCCGCCCATTTGTCCGGCACTTCTGCCGCATTCGTCGGTCTTCGCGGGCTTTCACGAGGTAATTCCGATATTCCAAGAGAGGGCGAAGCCAGTCGACGCCATTATTAATAAAGCCGCTGAGAGCTTTGTCCTCATTGACGACCGTACAAGTCCAACAACCAAAGCGGCTATTTCCGCAAGACACTTTTTTCGAATCCGCATCAATTACCAGCGGACACTCTCCGTCCGAATCCTGATACAATTGTAGGAGATTTCGGTTTTCCTCGCCCCACACGGGCTCGTCGAGAAGAAATTCCCAAACATCGTCTGTTGTCCAGTCCTTGATCGGTGCGAACGTGTAGGCATTCGGGAGCGTGGAATGCTTCATCAGGTGCGTTCCTTCGATCGTATGCGATTTTATCGACTCGGCGCGGCTTTTCGACTCATCCATCCGTACCCCGAGTACCATGACGACCTCGCCGTGTTCGGATACTTTCTCTTGAATGAAACGGTTGGCGGGCTTAATCTTCATTCTATCGGTACACCACCGAAACTTTTGTCTTGGTGTCGGATAACCTTTCCCGAGAATGGAAACCCAGAAAGTATCGTTGATTTCCGGTTTGACTTTTTGCGTCTCGACCGGAATCTCGCGTCGATTTGCTTCCGCTTGGATCTTGGCTAGCGCCTTGTCGATTTGGTTAATGATTAGCGGCGTCTCGACCAACGTATCCGATGAAATGACATAAACCTTTTTCTGACGTTGCTCCGGTTCCAGCTCACCTAATGCGTTTAACGTCAACTGAACGACCGCCGAAGAATCCTTTCCGCCACTAAATCCGACAACCCACGGTCGATTATCTGCGAGGTAGACCTCTTTAATTATCTCTTTCGCCCGCTCTATCTTTTCGTTGGTTGAAAAGATGCTTATCATCCATTCGCCCATTTATTCGTCCTCCTTATCGATCTTTTCGCTATCTTCGTCGACCCGAGCGCGCGCGATCTCGACGTATTCCGCCTCGCGCTCGATTCCGAGATAGTCGAAGCCTTCGCGCTTGGCGGCGACGATGGTCGAACCGCTACCGGCGAAGGGGTCTAATACGATACCTCCCGGCGGCGTAATTGGAGGATCGGTCACGACTGCGTCGATCGAGTTATCGGAGATTTCGCGCAGTTTTTCGAGGCAGTCGCCGTGAAGAATGACGTTTTTTCTCATTCGATCGCCTCCGTTTCGTTTTCTTTCCGACTTTGAGCCCGTAAATAAACCCGACGAGCGCCGCGAGGATCGACAACGTCGGGTTAAACGGGTATAACGGGTATATAAAGTCATATAAAAATTCGCGTAACCTATCCACGCTCGATCAACGCGAGCGCCTCTGCGTAGAACTCATCCTCGCTGATCTCTCCGCGAGCAAAACGAAGAACGAGGGCGCGCTCCTCGTCGGTTAAGCGCATGCCCTCGTGTTTGAGCGTCCCTTCGACCGCACGGAGGATAGCGGCGGCCTTCTCAGCGTGTCCCAGTCGAGCCAAAAGCGCCGCCCCCTCGTTCTGTTTCACTGAGCTTGTCGACGATCTCGAATTGAGCGCGGACGACCGGCGCGATGACTCCCTGCGCGAACCTTTCACCTTTGCGAATGATGTACGCTCCGTAAACCACTTCGCCCGATGGAGACTCAACTTCTTTTTCATCGATCGTAAAAACTGTCTTAGCAAATATCGGAAAGTATTCGTTTATGTCTTCGTCAAACTCCCATAGAGTCTCCGCGCTGTTCCAGACGAGGGCGCAGACCTCCGACCGAAAATCGCTGTCGATGGTTCCCGGAGAGTTCGCGATTCGTAACGGGGTTTTGAGCGAAATCCCCGAGCGCGGGCGAATCTGCAACTCGTAACCGAACGGGATCTCAAATGCGAGTCCGATCGGTACGACTTTCGTCTCTCCCGGCTGAATGATAACGTCCTCGACCGCGTAGATATCGAAGCCCGCGGCGCCTGGCGTTGCGTATTTCGGCAGCACCGCGTCGGGATGCGTCGGGACGATTTTTACTTTCGCGGCCATTGGCGACGGGTCGAAGTAAATCGGATAGGACGGAGGAGCGGCGGGAATTTGTTTCACCGCGTCCTCGATTTTATCGAACCGCTTCCCGTTGTAATAAACGTCATATTTCATGAGCGTTTTGCCTCCCTCATGAGTTTCTCCATAAACTCTTTGTGCGTCATGCCGTCGGGTTTAGTGAAATATTTCTTATTCGGATCGCTTAGTATATTGCCAAACTTTTCGGCAATCCATTGTTCCTCTTTCTCTTCCAGCTTCGCGCGGAATTTTTCCGCGTTGATTACCTTCGCACCAACCGGAATATAATTCAGCGGGCGCTCCTCCGAGTCGATAACGACGTTTTGATAGTCGATCCCTTTGGCGTCTAGTTTTTCGCGAAGGATTTTAAAAAGCTCGAACGTCATGAGCGCATCAGTCAGCGCGCGATGATGCCCAACGACCGGGATTTTATGACGCTTGCATGACTCCGCAAGACTCGCGGACTTGAACGGATTCTCGAGGAAGGACATCGCGCGAGTACAGATGAACTCCGGCCGTACCGAGTCATCGAAATACGGGAGCATTCCGTAAATAAACGAAAGGTCAAACGGTGCGTTATGCGCGACGATGATCGAATCGCCAGCGAACCGCATAAAGCGCTCAGTCGTTTCTGACTCGTCCATGCCATTCGCGAGATCTTCTTGCTTAATCCCTGTAAGCTCCGAGATCTCGGGCGTTAATTCGTAAAACTCGCCGAGCTTAACCAGCGTATGAAAAACGGAGAGCAAGCGCTCCCCGTCAGTTTTTAACGCGGCAATCTCGATTATTTGATCCGCGCGGTAGTCGAGCCCAGTCGTCTCGATATCTACGAATGTGTAATACTTCGACATTCTATCGTCCTCCTCAAGTAATTTTTCGTATATATTGTCCGCATCCGTCCATTCTTCGCGCGGAATGATATGCGCTTCATGTTTCATCTGCTCGTCCTCCTTTGATTTTCTCGTCGTGAAGTCGGCGCAGATAAAGCGCCTTATTAACGACCCATTCGCCGCGGATCGGGAGGTTAAAGCCAGTTACGGACTCGGAAAAGTCCGCGAACTCCTCCGCGTATACTCCGCGCTTTGCCTCCTCGGGATACTTGCGCTGTAGCTCGGCAAGCTCTCGCGCTTTCGCGTCGTATGTCGCGTCGTCCCATATCGGAGAGTCGAGCACGTAGTAAAGGCACGAATGGATAAGGATGTTTCGTCGTAGTGCTTCGATTCGTTCGAGAGGCGTCAGTTTGTATTTCGTCATCGTATAACCTCCCCTCATTCCTATTACACACGTCATAAATACGAGTGTCACGTTCTCAGAAAAAAAAATTATGCGCCCCGAAGGGCGCAGAAATCAGCGGATAGGGCACACACCCGCCTCACATCCGTCCGATCCGATGTCGAATTCCTCGCCGTTCTCATAAGCGCGAAGAATTTCCGGGATAAACGGTGGCATTTTCGCTTTCATCTCTTCGTACTGCTCGCGAGAAATCGTTTCGTATGGCGCGAGCTGATACGTTCCCCCTCCATGAGAAATGAAGGAGACAGCCGCGAAATCGTCCCATGTGTTCCAGACGATGTCTTCGGCGATTTCCCATTCATGCGGGCGGACGTGGATCGTGTTGCTCGCATTATGCTCGGTGTATTCTTGCTGGAATCGGAAATACGTTTTAAACTGCTCCTCGACCGTAATATCATCTTTTGTTCGCTTTGCACCGGAAGCGATCGGGAACTCTAAGACTAAAGTCCGTGCGTTTTTCAAACGTTCTTCTTCTGTTTCTCCTGGTGTGTCGACCTCTGGATACACGCGCCAGCCCATAGCGCGGACTGCCTTCGAGATAGGATCATGAGCGCTAATTCGTACGCGACGAATATAGTATGGAGCGTGCGAATAATGCAATCCAGACGATACGCCGCCTGCGACCTGGCTTAACGTTCCTTCCGGTTTAACCGCAGTCGTAAGAAGCGGCACAGGCACCCGCAGCTCCTTCGCGTACTCGTTCACAGTGTTCCGTGCTTGTTTGCGGAGAATTCCGAGCAGGATTTCGCCGCCTTCTCCGATCGAATCAGCTCCGCCTGTGTGGCGGTCGAGCGCGTCCTGCCAACCGGTAAGCGAGCATCCCGTCAACCTGTCGCGATGATGCGTCTTGTTCCAGTGCGGGAGCTCAAGATTCGGGAGCGTCATGCGTAATGCAGCACGGGCACTCAGTTTTTGCGCCTCGAAAAGTTCGTCATAATTGAATTTCCCGTCATCTACGAACGCCGCGACGTTGACAGTCGTTAGGTTGCATACTTGGTAACTTTCGAGGATGATTTCCGCGCATGGATTCATCCCGACACGTTCAATCATGTCGTCGAGTACTTCGCGAGATGGATTCGTATTGCCTAGCGCGGCCAGTCGGCGCCGTGCAAGCTCCTCAAGATTGACGAATCCCGGCTCTCCTTCTGCACGCATTATCTCGAACACGAGATTCAGGAATTCGCGAGAAGGTTTGCGGCCGTGACGGAAAAATAAAAAGCTCGCAAGTCTGCGAGCGGCTTCCCGTCGATCCACGTTTTTTGACCTTTTGATACACTTTTCTTCTCCTCGTCGCTGAACCAGGACGGCTTTTGTGTTGACTCGTAAAGGATTATTCCCTCGCGGATACCAAACACGAGGGATTCCGCGACAACTTGGTCTATGTGATGTCCGTCTGGCCCGGAATAATCGAGCTTTTGATTCATCGATTTAATGCCGGTCGCTTTCGTTTTGTATTCGAACAAAAGCCGACGGCCTTCATATTCGAGAATCCCGTCCGGCTTCGCAGTAATAGCGAATTTGCAAACATAACCGTCAGGTAAGCGAACAGTAAACACGGCGCGATGCTTCACTGCGTCCTCGAACGCGAACTCGCCCGACTTTGTCCGTGCAACGGTAAATTTCGCCTTATCGCCGAGCCGCTCCGGCATGTGCAAAAGGTCAAGCTGGACGTAATCGACGATCGCCGTCCCTTGTCGTCGTTGACGTCCGCGAAAGGGAATATCTTCGCGCTTCTCTGGCTTCTCCTTTTGGTTCCGATAGTAGACCTCGCGGTCGCATTTATCGGTACCTGAGGCGCCAAATGTCACGAGTCCATCATTCGGGTATGGCTGAAACGTGAGATGCTGGAGCTTTTGTTCGTAGAACTCGCGCTCGATCCGTTCGATATAGAAGTTCGATTTAGGATGCGAGTAGTACATGTCGAGTTGCTCGAGAAACTCGCGGACGATGCGATCTCCTCGATTCTCTCCGGTCGATCGTTCTCGTAAATGGTCTCGGATGCTCATAGTATCTCCTCCGTTTTATTCGTCTTTGTCGGGCGTCCATCCGGCGTTGATTCCGTCGTAAAACTTTTTAATCGCGAGCCCGAGGTCAGGCGTGACGATTTTTGCTTTTTGATCGCCTTTTACCATCGTGCGATACCACACGCGCTCATCTTGATGGAACTTTACCGAGTCGCCCCAGCGCGTGCCTGCCTCAATGTCGGTTTTGCTCGGGACAGACAGTTTAACCGCGTTTAACATAACGTCTCTAATCTCGAGAACTTCCTCGGGTGTAATCGTGAGCGGAACATAAAATAAGATCTCGTCATGTATTTGTGCGAGAATCCGCCAACCATGCTTACGTTGAATTAATTTATACAGTTCGATTAAGGCGAGCTTTGTCTGAATCGCGGCCGATCCCTGAATAATCGCGTTTGTCGCCTGGCGCTCGGCTTGTGCGACTTTCCATCGTTCGTCGCTGTAGATATCGGGAAGCCGGCGCTTGCGACCTCCGAGCATCTCGACGTATCCATGTCGGCGGCAAAATTCGACGTTTCCGTCGATCCATCGCTTTACTTTCGGGTGCTTTTTATAGAATGACTTGATAAAGTCCGCCGCCTCTTTTTCGGATACCTCTAGCTGTCCTGCGAGTGTTTTGTTCCCCGTGCCGTACATTACCGCGAGAATACCCGTTTTCATCATCTTGCGGTACTTAGACCCGTCTCCGCACGCTTCGAGCGGGAGCCCGAACGTCTCCGCCGCCGCGAGCTGATAGAGGTCCTTTCCTTCGCGATATGCCTCGATGAGCCGTTCCTCACCGCTAAAATGCGCAAGCAATCGAGGCTCCTGTTGCGAATAATCGGCGCCGAGGATCGCGTATCCTTCCGGCGCGACGAACATCGTCCGCGCGTCTTTTGGCTGGTTTTGCAAATTCGGGTCTTTTGACGAGAATCGCCCAGTTACGGTCGATGCTTGCTTAAATTGTCCGTGTATACGCCCGTCTTTTTTGACGAGCTTCGGCAGCGCCTCGACGTATGTCCCGTATAGTTTCGTCTTTTTCTTATACTCGAGTAGAGCCTCGATCGCGAGATGCTCGCCTTTTAGCTTTTTGAGTACGTTTTTGTCCGTCGAGCGCTTCTGGCGCAGGTCAAGCGGTAGCGTCCGCCCGAGTTTCAAGTCGTCGTAAATCACGCGCGCGAGCTGGTCAGGCGAATTTAAGTTAATGTCGCCGAAATGCTCGGCGAGTTGGCGCTGTAATTCCGCGATCTCCTTCGATAACTGCTCGCCGTACTCTTTCGCTTTTTCCTGATCGAGAATGAATCCCGTACGCTCCATATGGATTACGACCGGGATTAACGGATTTTCGACTTTCTCGTATATGTTTTTGAGCTTCGGGAGCTTCTCGAAGTGCTCGCGCTGGAATAGATAAAGGCGATTCGTGATGTCCGTATCCTTCGCAGCATAGGCCAACGCAACGCGGAGCGGGACGGTATCGAAGCGACAATTTTTCCCGAATAACTCGTCGAATGTGTCCGACGGCTCGCGGAGGTATTTCGTCGCGAGATCCTTCAATTTGTACGACGGCTCGTTTTCATTAAGCGTGTGCATCGCGACTTGAGTATCACAGACAATATTTTTTAGTTCGTAGCCGTGGCGAATAAACATGTGCGCGTCATATGTCGCATTATGGAGCACTTTCCCGACTTTTTCACTCTCGAGCACGTCGCGAAGCATCTCGAGGACAAACGAGCGCGGGAGCTGCGCGACCTTTTCCGCATCGTCCCCGAAGTCCATTGGCGCGACGTAATATCCGTCGGGATGCGCTTCGCCGTGCGCGACCGGAATATAAAAATGCTCGTCGCGCGACGGTAACGTAATAGAGATCCCGACGATCACGTCCTCGTAAACGTCGAGACCGGTCGTCTCGGTATCGAGCGCGACATATTCTTCGCGGAGTGCATTGTCGACGACTTGCTCGAGTTCCTCTTCGTCTAGAATCAGGCGATAGGTATCCGGTGTCTTCTCGACTAGATCGCGGATCTTCTGCTCGCGGATACTTTCTTTTATCCGGTCGTACATGCGGAGCGCTTCGGCCTTCGAGAACTTCTTAAACGCGCCCGTTTTCGTGTACATGTCGGCGGGATCGCGCTCAATCTCGCCGCGGTCCATCGCATCCTTTACCGCCTGGAGCTTTTCTCGGTCGCGGTCGGATAACTTCATCTCGAAGATACGCGCCCATGCTTCCGCCATCGTCTCGGACGGTTGCGCGGCCTTCTTCTTCTCGCGGATCTTCCGCTGTGCAGTCATTCGATCACCTCCTCGCGAAATAAGAAAAGCCGGGACAATGCCCGGCGATTTTAGAACGGCAGGTTATCAAGTCTGTCCCCGTCGTTTTCAATTGGCTTTACGGAATCGTCTTTACCCTGAGGTGCGTCCGTTTTAGCATCTGCTCCTTGATTACGGAACGCTGCCAGCGCAGACTTATCAGCGTGCCCTTCTGCCGCCTCCTCCACGATCGCAACAACGTCGTCCACGGAGCGGAAGTATGCGAGGTCGGTGTAATTCGGACGGTCGTCGATCATCGCTTTTACTTTTTCGGACATTTCCGCAGGGACCTCAAAGTCGGAGGACTCCAGCGTAAAGGTTTTGTCCGATTTTCTCAGCGTGACGACATCACCGATCAGCGAATAATTTTTATTGAATTTGCGTGCGGTCTTCTCGATCTTATCGTAAGCCTCGATGAGGTTCAGCACATGGAATTCCTTCGTATCAAACACGCGCCATGTTCCGTACTCTACGTCAAACAAACGGACGATGAAATACAATTTCCGTTTGACTCCGGCTGCGCAGGACGGGCAGGCGCTTTTTCCTGGTCTCGCGTACTTCTCAAAATTCGCGTGAATGTCGCGCGGTGAGTGTAAGCATGAATGCTTTTTGACGTATGTCTCACGCGGACTGAATGAGCTGTCCTCATGGACGTAATAAAAGTACCAATCATCCGGATCGTCGAGGATAATAAAAGTTCTACCGTCTTTTAACTCGCGGTTCTGAATGTAACGAGATACGCCCTCCGGCAAATCGCTTTCTTGTGTTTGGTTTTTTCGTTCTTCCCGCTCTTGTTCGCGTTTTTTCAGTTGGTCGCGGATACTCATCGTATCAAGCCTCCCGGTTGTATTTATCCGGGTCGTAGGCGATGCGCTACGCCCGCGGAAAGGCACCCCGCGGGATGCCCTTCGACCGGCGGTCATCGCCGCTCAATCAATAAAACATAAAGAAACATTGATAAACTCCAGGCGCTCGCCTCGCTGTAGTCGTGAGCGATAAAAAGCTCAACCAGTGTAACGATCGCCATTATACCGACGAGTAGACTGTCGAGTATCTTGTGCCATTTAAGCATGGTAACGGCACATCTCCTCTCGTTTTACTAGGCGTCACTACGCCCGCGAAACGGCACGAACGGCATGACTGCGAGCATTTCCGTGCATTCGGTGTCATAGGCGCGGCCGTGCCGTTTCGCCGACGGAGCGACCGGTATTGCCGCTCGATACGTCGGTGTACATCCTTCCGTTGTAAAAAGCGCGTGTTTTGGTTTAATTTCTAAAAAGTATTGCATGCGCGCGGTACAATCGGGTATTATGTTAAAGGTTAAAGGACATGCCCGACGTGTGCGCGCATCGTGGTTTATTTCGTTGGTTAATAGCGCGGAAAAATTTCGCCGACGCGGAAAAGATAGTCGTTAATATCGCCGAATTTCTTCGGATCGTAAAACCCGCGGAGACTTTTGTACGCACGACTCACTTTATACGGATGCACACCGTATTTGTTCGCGATTTGTCGAAGCGATTTTTCCTCTAGTTCTTCCTGTTTCGACTTATTCGGATCTTGCTTTTTCATCGGATTAAAGCGAACGCCTCCGCATTCGTACATTTCCTCGATATATACGCGAACATGTTCGGGCGCCTGGTCGTTTAGATAATCGATGAGTTCGCGCTGTTCTTCGACCATCATGCGATCGATGACTGTGGCCTCGACGTTGCTAGATGCGTCCGCGATCGACTCGAAGTGGTCATCGGTTACATATGAGAGCGAAGAGGATGCCGTCGCGATGCCGTCGCGATATTCGATTACGTCATGAACTGCGTAATCTTCATCGCCGTAAAGGGACTCGAGAGAGGAGAGCGTGACATGCTTTGCGTATGTTCCCTCCGCTCTTTTAAGGACGTTAATAATGCGGCAGGAAGCGGCCTTATTAAGATATGACGTGAAGCATCCGTCTCCGTCTTTCTTAAAGTTTGCGAATGCGTTCCAAATTGCGCAGGTAATCGCACTGTTGAACTCCTCTGTGGGAATGCCTGAACTAATCTCGAGACAGCGAGCGCTTATTTCGATCTTTTTCCGCAAGAGATGAACCGCCTCCGCAAGCGCGTAATCGTCACCATTGGCGTATTGCTCATAAATCTCGTTTAGTTTTTTACCTTCTTCGGAATTTTTCATCACAGTAAACAAACATTTTTTCATAATAAAATCGCTCCTTTAGGGCGCAATTAGCCCGTGGTTAATGTTCGTTAACCTTCTGTTTTCGATTTGTTTTTCGCCCTTCATTCCTATTACACACGCCATAATAGCGAGTGTCACACATTCAGCGAAAATTTTTTCGAGAAAATTTTTCGTGTGTAGATGCGTTTGGTTCGTGTGTTTGGTTCGTATGTATATAATACTCCCAGGGTTAAGAAATGTTAACCTTCCTTTTTCCTGTTTTCGACCAAAAACGGCGAAGGTTAGCGTTTATTAACCTTTATCTCGTTTTTTCTTTAATTCTCGCGTTCTTATCTCGGAGGTGGAATATTGGAAATGATCTCATACGACCCCCTTTTCGCTACTCTGGAGGAAAAGAATAAAAAGCTGATCGAGTTGATAAATGAAGGCGTTGTCTCGAAGCCGACCGCTGCCAAATTTCGAAAAGGCGAATCGGTTCAGCTCTCGACGATCGATTCAATCTGCAAATACTTAGGGGTGCCTATCGAGAAGGTCGTGAGGATCGACCCGTGAGGCTAAAAGAGAGGTTGACGAAATAGAGGCGGTCTGATACAATACGAGTAAGTATTGCAAAAAACCGCATACTTCGCCTATCCTCGCATGCCATGCGATAGGCGGGGACGCTCGCGAATAGTTGCCGCTATCCGCAAGCGTAAAAACTATAACGACGCACTTTGAAAAGGACTGGTTGCCGCCAGTCTTTTTCTTTTGGGTTCGCGGGTTTCTCGTGTTGCCGCACGAGTATCCCATTTTATTTCATTAAATTAAATATAGTAAATTAGGCGTTAGCTTGTCAATGAAAAATAGTAAATATTAGCCATAATTAAGTAGAAAAGCATTTCATCGCTGAATATATTAATTAGACAAGAGGTTCGTGGTTCCTGCTTGCTCTACGCACTTTTTCAGGAGATCCGCGGGCATGTCGTTCAGGTCTTTATAGGAATTGTTTGGGAATTTAAGGATATTAAGCTGAATCGAGCCGCCTAGGCTGGCGAGGATCTGACGCTTTAGCTTCTCGCCTGCCTGGTCGTTATCCGTCGCGATGGTGAGTCGGCGGAGAGGGCTCCGAAGAATCAAGTCGCGCTTTTTATCGGAGAAGCTCGAGCCGCCGACCGCGATCGCGGGTATCCCGTTCGTCATGCAGTAAAGTGCGTCGATCTCCGCTTCACAAATAACTGCATGCTCGATATTTTTGCGATGAATGACGTCGATCCCGTAGAGGAGATCGCGAACCGGCCAGCCTCCGTCATCCGCTGAGAGGTAGCGAAAAAATTTCGAAGATACGCTCCGGCGCTTAATCTGGACGAGTTCGCCGCGCTGATTAAACCACGGAATAACGACCGCCTTTTGCTCGCGATCGTATCCGATTCTCATCGCGCGCTGAACCTGTTCGCTGATTCCACGCCGTTCTAGGTACGGATGACGAAAGGCGTATTTTTTAAGAATCGAGAAATCGATCGGCTTTCTCCGAATCGCTCGACTAAATTCTCGAGAATTCTCGAAAATCTGAGCGACTGCCCGATGCGCTTCGATCAAATTCCCGCCGACGAGACCAGGCGCATATTTCGCGAGAAGATATTCTCGCGTCTCGTCTTCGGTTTCTTGGCGGAGGTAAGCGAGTAGAGTGACGAAGGAGCCGCGGACGTATTCGCGCCCGCCGCTATCGCCCCATTGGCCAGCATACGCATTATGAATCGGCGAATCTTCGAGCCAGACGTAAAAGGACGGCGTCGAATCCTCGCGGAAAGGACTCCTCGCTTGGAGCTTCCTCTCGGACCATTTTGCGCCGTCCCATTCAAACGCTTCGAGCTCAGCGCGTACATCTACCGAAACGTAATGACCGCCGATTCTCATAGCCTATCCTCCTTATAAAATTTATTCGGGAATTTCCCGGATTTTTTGTCCACTTTCTCGAAATTTCCTCCATAACGAGAACTTACGTTCTCCTTTAGGGAGGGAATACTATTCTACCACTTATCTCCCACAAGTGACAATACTTTTTTAAAAAATATTGGTGAATTGCTCGCGAACGGCTTCCCCGCTCGGGACTTCACGAATCACGCCGCAATCAAGTAACGCGATGAGATCGACGATGATGCCCTAGCCCCCGTTTCTTCCTTTCTCGGTTCCGATCCGCGCGTTCCCGTTCACATTGTCAAACGAGAACAGGTTCGACACGATCTCAAGCGCAGCCTTCGTCGTTTTGACTTGGTCGCGAGTCGGGAGCTTGAGCTCGCGATTTCCTTCGCGGATCTTTTCCTTATCGAGCTTCGAGTTCTCGATCGTGGCCTGAATCGTGAAGATACCGACGACGTCGTGCTCCCCGATGATTTGCTCGAAACGACGGGCGGCGTATTCAGCGGCGCCGCCTGCGGTCTTGTTCGCGTTTCGTCCTTGGTAAACGTCCGATATATTATTGAACGGGTCCATAACGACGACATCGATCGAGGGATTTGCGGAGAGTTCCCGATCGAGATCGGCGAGCGACCGCGTGAGGTGATCGTCGCTTTTCGCCTGGAGGATAATCTCGCCGGGATAATAATCGCTGAGCATCTCGAGCATGTCGTAATAGGCGGACTCTTCCGCGGCTTCGAGCTTTCCGTTTAGAATACCGCGGATCTTAATGCCGACTTTTTGGTTTACGCGATCATCGTAGAATAGCTCGTCGCGAGCAGTAGCGATGGAGATTAACCGCGAGAAAAACGTATACCATTTGAGCTCGAAAGACTTAATGAGAACCGTCGCACCTTGCCGCAGCAGCTCATCGACAAATGCGATACAGAGGTACGATTTCCCGCGGCCGGATTCGGCGATAATCCCGTAAACGTCGCCGGAGTGTAGGCCGCCGATCCCTTCCGTCAGCGTAGGAAAAGGCGTATTCCAGATTTTAAACGACTTGCCATCTTTGCGGCGCTCGTACTCTTCGCGCCCCATCCGTCCGAGATCCGCGAGAGTATACCCGATTTTCTTCTGCGTCGTGGCCTCGCGCTCAATTGCTTCGAGCTGTTCGCGAATCGCCTTTATGAGATCCGTTCCGCGATGTTTCTCTGCGAGGCGAGGATATTCGCGTAAAAATTGAATAAGATCCCGCTCCGCCCATTCGCTTTTAATCTCTTCGGCGAGAGAATCGAAGGATGCAGGCACATTCGGAAAGTACTCATCGGCAAATTCACCGAATTCCGCACCTAATTCTTCCGGGCTCGGCGCTTTGCCCGCGTTCCGATGGCCGTATTCTTCGATATATTTGACGAGGTTCCGCTCGAGCTCTGTCGCGAAGTGATAAGGGCGAAGGGCGAAACGCTTGAATACCCCCGCGTCGCCCAAGTCTGAAACCTTCGAAATTAACCGCATGCCTGCCGTGCTCATTCGCATTATTCGATTTCATAAGCGCGGGACGGTACGCGCTGAATAAAGCGAGTCAATCGTTCGATTTTTCGTCTGTATTTTTCGCCGCCGAATTCGGCATAAAGAGCGAGATAATCGTCGATCTCCGCTTTTGCGCGTTCGATCATCTCGCGGTTCTTCTTCAACGCGGCGAGCTTCCGCTTTTCCTCTTCGCGATGCTTTGGTCCGCCTTGCTTCGGAGTGCTCGCAATCGTTCCGCCACGTCTCGCGATGAACTCCTCGGGCGTCGGCGTGTGAAACTCCGGGACGTCCTTCTTTAGTCCGCGCCGTACGAGCTCGAGATCCTCTTCGTACATCTCCAATGTATTCCACGGGTCGGGAGTATGGCCGACAGGTGCGACGAGATACGAGACCTCGAACGCGATGTCGTCCTCGATTGACTCCTCGATCATAATCAGGCGACTAATAATGCGGAAGTTCTGCTCGCCGTACCCGCGAGCCTTTACGATGTCCCCGAGGTCGAATTTGCACTCGATCAAAGCGTCGGGCTCAACGTCGATGTCGTCGAAAAGTCCATCGACCACGGGCTCGAGCGCATATTCAGGGATCGGAAAATTACCGCGGGTCGATACAATATAATGCGGCTCCTGATTAAAAACGAGGAGCTCGACGATCCGCGTCAGCTCCTTCGTTCCGTCCTCGTTTCGTAGCAAAACGCGTTCCCCAGGTCGAAATCTATGCATGATACCGCCTCCCTTACCATTTTAAGCCGCGATGAGACTCGCCCGCGAATTCGAGAATGAGACAGAGATCGCGAACGCGGTCGAAAACACGGTCGTCATAGATGCGCTTTAAGGTCTCGACGGGTACGTTCGACGTATAAACCGTCGGCAGCCTATTCGCGACGCGATGGTCGACGAGGTCCAGTACGTCCATATTGAACGCGGGGGACGCCTCCCGTACTCCGATATCGTCGATAATGAGAAAAGGCGCCTTTTTCGCGATATTATGGGTCTCGTAATATTCGATCGCAGCAGGTTCTCCGATATGTTCCGGGACATTGCGCCGATTGAACTCGTGAAATTTCGCATGCCAGCGGTTCATCGAAAGAAAGAACGCAGGACGGCTCATCGGCTGGAGCCCGCGAGCCTTCGCGCCGAGATAGTGGCGAATAATGAACTCGTTAGCCAGCGCGGCAGCCGTCGTCGTTTTCCCGGTTGCTCGCTGTATAGGTAAAGACTGCGGATGGCCTCCGCTCCCTCTTCGAATTGACGCGGGAATAAAGAGACATATCGATTAAGAATATGACCGATAGGTATCGTCGAGTTATTTTCATCCGGCGCCACGATTTTATTTTTATCGTCGTCTTTTCTTATTCGGACGTGAGCGTCCTTTGCCGGCGACGTGTTAAGCGTGAGCATGCGGTAGTCGCGCGGGATATTTGCGTTACCGACGATTGATCCCACGCCGTCGACCCCGTGCAGATTAACGAAAAAGGGACACCGCGACGTACAAGACGCCGGGTCTCCCGCGAATTTACAAACGCCAGCGAGCAGGCAGTTTTTCTCGTTTGTCATACGTTCGCCTCCCTTTTGTTCGCGCATCACCATGTCCACCATCCAGACGTCTTTTTGAGATCGACGATTTCGATCTCTTCGAAATCGCGCGCGCTTCGGATCGCTTGATTCGCCCGGCTGCGGTTCAGGCGATTCCACATTTTGCGGGCGATTTTATCCTCCTTATCGTAGCAATAACGCGGATTTTGACGGCGATAATCCATAAGTTTCTCCCGCCGAGGGTCGCGCGGACTGCTCGGGCGGCCAGCGTAACGAATTTCATGCGGCTTCAATTCCAAAGCGATCGCCTCCTTATAGTAAGTCGAGGATATTTTCGATATCGACAATCTCGATCTCCGCTGGTTCCTCGCGTTTCTTCGCGTTTACTTGCTCGGAGAGGATACGCGGAATCAATCGCGCCTTATAGAATCGAACCATCGTCGGGAAATTGATCCCCGGATAACGCGGCGATGGCCGATAAAGTTCGAATGACTGGTCGATGAACTCGCGAAGGACTTCCGCGCCGTACTCATCGAGCATGTTTTTTATCATCCCGAGGTCGAGGCGGATATTCCGCGTAACGTACGGGATGCCGAATTTTTCGGGGTGTTTGTCTCGGAGATACGCGTTAAATGTGTGCGCGTTCCAATCCTCGGGAAACTTGCGATTTTTCCAATCATATGCCGGCGGTTTCTTCGGTTTCTTTGCGCGAGTCATGCGATCACCTCCGAATAATTAAAGCCCGAGGCTCAATTGTCGCGAAGAGCCGTCGGACTTCTTCGTATTGTTTTTCGCTTTTGATGAGCGCGAAGATGCCTTCGGTTTGCTTCCATAGAGGAGCCGCATCGCTTCTCTATACGGGATGAGCTCGCGGTCGAGCAACACGCCGCGGCTCCCGTGTTTGAAGCAGGCGGCCTCTGCGGTTCCTTCATGTCCTACAAATTTATACGAGCATTTCGGGCACTGATAAAGCCATGCTTTCCTCTCATCATTCATTTCTTTATCTCTCCTCTCGCGAGACAAATAATATAAGATCAAAATAAACTAATCAAAATGTGCGACGCGAGCAAAACGCTTTTTGTTTTGCGAGCGTAAAGTATTTATTCTTTTTAAAGACATTCTTTTTAATATAATTCTTTTTCATCTTCCCACGGGTAGAGATTATCTTCCCACGGGTAGATTTAATTTACCCACGGGTAAGTTATACGTCCCTATCCGCGATTTCATTGAGTTTTTCTTTCCCGAGCACCGATTTTGCACGAGGATCGCTGCGATAGACTCTCGCGAGTCCTTCGATAATATGCGGCTCGATCTCGCGGAAAGCGTAGCGGTCGAGCGGGTCGTTTACGATGTAGATGATTTTGTCGCGGCCTCTTCCGCTCGGTTTCGTTTCGATGCGGATTAATCCGACGACTTGTAAAACCTCGTCAATAACCTTAAGCGTGCTGTAAGATACGCGAAACTTTTCCGCCATTCCTCGACGGCCGCGCCAGGCTTTGCCGAGATCACGGTGCCCCGCCTCATTGTTCCGCGACCTCAACAGATATAAATAAATGAGCGTCGCGGTATCGCCGATATACGGATGATATAAGTCGAAAATCTCGTGATACATCATCGAAAAGCCCGAGCGGGTATGTCCCGCCCGGATATACGAGTCGCTCATCTAATCGCCTCCTTTTTGTTCGTTTCATTCCTATTACACACGTGGCATTATGAGGTGTCACACATTTCGCGAAAAAAATTTCGCAAAAGAAAAAGCGCCTTTTTCAGCGCTGAGTTTACGATACGCTAACCGCGATAATTTCGACGTTACCGCGGAGCGCTTTTACCTTATTTTCCGCTGCCCTAGCGTTCGGGGCGTCGACGGTGATCGCGCGGGCTTCGTCCGTCCGGCGGTCGCGATAGAGGACGCAGTAAGTTTGGATGCGCGTTGCCATTTTCGCATAACCCCCTCGCATTGTTTTTCGTATATTTATTATACGCGCGAAGGTTAGCGTTTGTTAACGTTAAGATTCGTTAACTCAGCAAGAATATCGCGTTTTATTCGCGAATATCTTCGCGGATCTCTTCGTTTCTTAATATTCCGATAATTTAAGCAAAAAGAAAAGCCGAGCGTTAAAACAGGCGCTCGACCGGGGAGAATTTGCGGTGAGACTTTGAGACGTCCGTCGCGAACATTTCGACGTATCTCTTCGTCATCTCTAGCGAGGTGTGTCCGAGGATCTTTTGTAGCGTGAAAACGTCGCATCCGTTTAATACGGAGAGCTTCGCGAAGGTATGCCGCGCGGTATGAGGCGAGCATCGGACGTTTGTAATCCGCGCGAGCCGTCCGTACTCTTTCATTCGCTCTTGGAAAACGCGGATCGAGATCGCGGTATTATCAACGGTTACGAAAAGATAATCGGTCTTCAGTGATCCGCGAACATTCATATATTTGCGAAGCTGTTTACTCATCACGGACTGAAACGGCACGAGGCGCTCGTTAGTTCCTTTCGGGTCTCGTATGCGGATCATTCCCTCGTCGAATTTTACGTCGTCTACGCGGATATTAACGAGTTCTTTAACCCGGACGCCCGTCTCAAATAAAAGCATGAGCATCGTATAATCGCGCAGTCCAGTAAACGTGAGCTGATTCGGCTGAGCTAGGAGCGCCTTTATCTGTTGCGGCGTGAACGTTTGTATAACCGACCGCTTTTGACGGACAAGTGCGACATCCTCCATCGGGTTAATAACGATCAGGCGTTCCCGTTCGAGAAAGTTAAAGAATGCGCGCGCGGCACGAAGTCTGGCGTTTATGCTCGTCTCTTTGCGTCCCTCGTCCATCATATATAAAATAACGTTTTCCTTTATTATACGCGACGTTATTTTCTGCGGATTGGTGTCCTCTCCTTGTTTTTCGAGGATTTGCCGGAGTGTGTTTAGTTCGTTTCGATAAAAGCGGATCGTATGCTCGGACAAATTTCTAATACGGCAGTCGCGGATAAATGCGTCAAGGGCTGCGTTAAAGTCACCTATCAATTCAGCTTCGACCACGGCAGGCGCGGCAACCTCGTCAGGCGTCAGCGCGTTGCGTCTGCGTTTCATTCTCTCGTCCTCCTCGTCCGCGCACTAATTTAATACGTGCGCGTCTCCGCCCTTTGGCCTCGTTTTCGACTCCGCGCTCTATTTTTCCGAGCAAATTAAAAGCGGGAGCCCATTTCGAGTAATGGATTCCCGCATAAATCAAGCGATTTTGTCGTTTCGCTGAATTTTTCGCCTATTCATTCGATTTTGAGTCGTGCGCGTCTGCCAATTCCGCCACTTCGGCAAATTATAACGACAAGAGACAATATATCATAACTATGTGCATTTGACAACCCCTCGGCCAATTTTTTCCGGGATCAGCCTTCCTGATTCTTTCCATCCTTTTTCATGCCGGTCCGTTGCGCCTGAAAAAACGCTTTTTCCAACTTTTTGCGGGCAAGGGTAAGTTCGTACAGGATTGCATCCTGAGTAACAAAATCATTTATCGGGCACTGATGCCCGCAATTCGGACAAATCAATTCCATCAGAATCGGGTCCTTTTCCGTCAATCGAAACCGCTTTTTGCATTCCGGGCATTCCAAATCATAGAAGAACGGTAATGGGTCCGGCAAATGATCCCACATATCTTCCTATCACCATTTTAAAAGTTAATAAAATTCTACCATCCGAACCTGATTTTTCACAAGACTTTTGAGTTATTTTATTTTTAATTAAAATTAACTTGCGGCTGTATTCCCACTGTTGAATTCCGTACTCCCAAAAACCCATTCTGATCCGTTTTAATACGGCTGTTGCAAATTCAGCCGAAAAGCAAATCCGCTTCCTTGCATTAAAGCATATATAAAAACTTTAATCTCCGTATCGGTCACTTTCGCGTTTTTGTCTTTTAAAACAAGATTACAATAGGATATAATTAAATAGTTTAACGTTATCACACAGGAGAAAATAATAAAGATAAAAGGCAGTCCCCTGCCTGGATCAAGCAAACGACTTGAATGAAAGGGTGTCCATCCATTGATGCTGGATAAAATTCTGGCAAATTTTCCTCTCTGGACTTCATTAATTGCTATTTCTCTCGCCCAGTTGATTAAGATTCCCTGGAATTTTTTTATTACGCGCAAATGGAATTGGGGCTGGCTGATCAATTCCGGCGGAATGCCGAGCGCCCATACTTCTGCCGTCACTTCACTGGCAACTTCGATCGGCCTGAGCCAGGGATTTAATTCACCCGATTTTGCCATCGCCACCATCGTCGGGATTATTGTGATGTATGATGCGACCGGGGTCCGCCGTCAGGCAGGCATGCACGCCCAAGTGTTAAACCAGTTAGTCGATGATTTTTCCGCCCTGTTAACGGAATTGCGCCATCTCAACAAAAACAAACCTTCGCCCGAAGCGCGCATCCGTTTAAAGGAAATCCTGGGACATCAACCGATTGAAGTATTTATCGGGGCTTGGTTTGGCATTTTGTTCGCCCTGCTGATGTATTGGATCTGGTATTAGCACAGAGACGGAGGGATCATCAAATTGCGAATCGTCTCCATTTGCCCGAGCAACACGGAGTTGCTGTACTTCCTCGGCGTGACGGATGAGCTGGCAGCTGTGGACAATTATTCAGACTGGCCGCCCCACTGGCAGGATTTGCCCAGAGTCGGCCCCGATCTGGATATTGATATTGAAAAAGTAAAATTATTTCAACCAGATTTGGTCATCGCTTCTCTGAGTGTTCCAGGCATGGAAAAAAATATTGAACGGCTGAAACAGGAGCGGATTCCCCACATCATTTTAAATCCAAAAACGCTCGCGGGGATTGCCGGTGATTTGAAAACTCTTGGCGAAGCGATCGGAAGAAAAAAAGCCGGAGAAAGAGCTGCTGAACGATTTTTACAGGAGATCGAAGCGATTAAGCAAAAGATTCCGCATCAGGAGAAACCGATTCGCCTTTATTGGGAGTGGTGGCCCAAACCCGTATTCACCCCCGGGGCGAAAAACTGGTTGACAGAAATCAGCCAGCTGGTCGGAGCTGTCAATGTATACGGCGAGGTTCCCCAGGACAGCGTGCAGACCGATTGGGACGATGTGCTGAAAAAAGATCCTGATTTGGCGCTGGTCGTTTGGACAGGCATTCCCATCCGGCGCGTCAAAAAAAACCTCATCTGTTCCCGGCCCGGCTGGCAAGGACACCCTTTGGCAAACGAAAAAAATATATACATCTTGGAAGAAGGCTGGTATTGCCGCCCTTCCCCACGCATTTTAACCGGAATCAAACACCTCGCCCATATTCTCTACCCGGAACATTTCCCCCCGCAAACCGGAGAATAACCGCAAAGATGAAAATTTCAGCAAACCCGAGAGCGGGGCACCCCTGAACCATCTTCACAAAGGAAGAAAAGGGGCACCCCGCAGCCTTTACAGGATTGACAGTGACTTTGGTGCAACGCGAACCGTCACCGGAGCCCCGCCATGCACCTCACCGTCCACATGGGCGATAAAGGGGGCATCCGTTTCAATGGTGATCTCCCGCCCGCTGTGAAAAACAACAGAAGGATGATGAATGTGTTTGCCGCGATAGGCGGAAGGGAAAACCCGCAAAAACTGCCCGGGGGTCAGGTTCCGCACACAGCAAAGATCCAAAAGCCCGTCGTTCATCTGCGCATGAGGACAAATGCGAATCCCGCCTGCGTAGTTGGGAATATTGGCGACCGCCACCAGCCATACCCCGTCGTATTCATACCGCCGTCCGTCTACGGTGATCACCGCCGGTTGCGGTTTAAACGATTTTAATGTTTTGATCGCCTCAATCCCGTAGGTAAGCCGCCCCAGCCATCTTTTGCGCTGCGACATATTGACCGCTTCTGCCACCTTCGCGTCAAATCCGATCCCCATAAAGCCGATCATATGGCGCTCTTTCAACATCCCGGTATCGACCTGGTAAACCTGATGGCGCAAAATCCGCTCCAATGCCCATTCCGGGTCGAGGGGAATGCGATGAGCCAAGGCAAAATCATTGCCAGTTCCGGCAGGAATGTACCCGATCGGCAAATCACTGCCAATCACGCCGTTCCCCACTTCGTTAACGGTTCCATCCCCGCCGACAGCAATAATTGCCTTGAACATTTTTCCCTCTCGCGCGTCCCTGGCAATCTCTTCTGCATGGCCAGGCCCTTCTGTACACACAGCTTCATGCGGGACTCTCATCTCTTGGAGCCGCTTTTGCACATAAGCCCAAACTTCCCTGCCGCGCCCCTTGCCCGATACTTCATTGACAACAAACAGGTACATCGCACATTCCACCTCAACCGTTTATCGTGGCCGTTGCCTTGTCTCTTCCTTTTCCCATCCACGAACCATATAACCTTCTTGTGACAAAAAGATACAGTTCAGGACAAAGCTGACGCAACCGCAATGCCCATCTGAGGGAACGCGGAATGACGAGAACCCGCGGACGCTCTATCAGGCGCACGGCATAACGGGCAACTGTATCGGCATCCAGCATTTTTTTGGCGATAAATGGAGGAAAACAGGCGGCAGGATCCTTTTCCCCGAAAAAAGGGGTCAACACCGGTCCCGGACAGAGCACTCCCACCCGGATCACCGGGGAATACTCCATCCTGAGCGACTCAGAAAACCCCAGCAAAGCAAATTTGGAAGCGCAGTAACCGGCCAGATTCGGGATACCCGTAAGGCCGGCCATTGATGCAATGTTAATGATGCGCCCGCCCCCGGCCAGCAGCATCTGCGGCAAAAGGTGGGCAGTGAGGCGGACAGCGCCCAAATAATTGGTGTCAATCATCTTCTCGTAATCGGAGAGAGGGATGTCCAGTGTCCCGCCAAATTCACCCACTCCTGCATTGTTGATCAGCACATCGATTTTGCCGAACCTCCGGATTACCGCATCCACCATCTGTTTCACATCATTTTCCCTGGTGACGTCACAGGCATAAATGAAACAATCCTTTAACTTCCGCTTTAACGCTTGAAGTTTCTCCATATTCCGGGCAACCAGGATGGGATAATCCCCCTGTTTTACCAGCTGCTTGGCGATGGCTTCCCCGATTCCGCTCGAAGCCCCGGTAACGAGCACAAACCGTTTGTTCATGCAATCCTCCCCTCAGCTCATGGGAACTTGTGGAATGATTTTCCCTTCGATCCGCTCAAAAATATCCTCCAAATTCCGCCCCGTGATGGTAAGCCCGTGATTTCTCAACCCCACGACAGCGCGTGACGGATCTTCTGCCTGACGGATCAGTCCGGCCACCGCCTCCGCCAACTGGACGGTTCCGCAAGGGTAGTTAATCTCCGTCGACGGCACTCCCTCCATCCAAGCGTGAACATGGACGATTGCTCCAACCTCGGGATGCTCTGAATAAATCATCCAGTGTTCAATCGCATCAACCGAGGCACGCTTCGGGGTTACATGCGGAGGAACACTGATCTCCATCGCGGTGTTTTGGTCATTGTACCGTTTCACAAGGAGGATGTCCCGCCCGATTTCTTTGAGGTTCGCTTTGTTGACACCGCTCGCACTCATCCAAAAAGAGTTGTCCTCATGGCGCGCGCTTAAGTTCCCGTAGCTCAACCCCCCAATTCCGTATAAACGGTGGATATGTCGCAATTCTTTAGGGGAGAGAAGCTCGTCGATTGGAAACGGGGCGGGAAGCAGGTTGAGGGAATCCAGCTTCTTGCCGGCCTGATAGATGCTTTGCGTCGTTTGATTTCCTTCCCATAACTCCTCCGGCAAGTCGGGAATAAAAACATTGTCGATCACCAGCTTGGAGGTGGCCAATGGTTTCAGCCGTTCAAATACTTCACGGAAATAGCCTTCTTCTCCCTCCTCCCTTTTGATCTTGTAACAACCTTGCTCCAACGTGACAAAATAAGTTTTCAAGCTGCCGCCGGAGCGATCGAGATAAATCAGCAAATTGCCCAGGGACCGGACCAAGACCGGGTAGCCGGCAAACAGGATATTATTCTCCGGACGGTCTGATTCAGCGATTGTGACGACAAATGTGCCTTTCCCGTTGCGCCGAAAATGCTGCGGCTCATCGGGATTCACGAAGTTAAACACCAATTGGACAAAAGGGTCATCCGACGGTACGTGCTGGTAATGATTAGCCTCCATTTCCCGTTTTAATCCATCAGCAAATTGTTCCAGTGTTGAGGTTCGTCTCCAATCTCCTGCAATGGCAAAGGATTGCATCTAAATCACCTCTTCTCAAATTCAACCCTTATTATTCGCCATGCATATGGAAAAATATTCTTCCCTGTCCAATAAAAAAACAGCAGCCAACACAGCTGAGAGACTGCTGACAAAGGCAAGCAGGTCAGCAATTTTTGGTCAAAATCAGAAGATAACAAAAAAGATCAGGACGGAATTGTATGTTTCAAATCCACGTCCATCGGCAAGGCAGTATTGAATCGGTCAATATCGGGGAGCTGGTACCACAGGATCACCGGTTTCGCAAGATTGACGCCGCCATCGACTTTTCGTTCATCGCAGAAATGACCCGACCATTATACTGCGAGGACAACGGGCGTCTTTGCATGGACCCGGTTTGTTCATCGGGTATTTGGCTCGGAACGGCGCCTGGTGGAAGAAATACAGGTCAACGTGGCATACTGCTTCCTTGACGGACAAGGTCGCTCACACCACCACATTCAGCAAGAACCGACGCAGCAGGTTCAACGATACGACCATCTTCCGGGAGAGCTTCGACGAAATCGTTTTGCAAGCCATCCGCCACGGACTGATCAAAGGGAAAGAACTGTTTACAGACCCGACGTTTTTAAAGGCAAACGCCAACAAGAACAGATTCACCTGTCAGATGGTTCGCCAATCCGCGGTGAAGTACACGGCGGAATGGGATCGCGCCATTGACAGGATCGTGAAACACACGGCAAGCGGCCGTCCACTTAAGAGGAACAAGAAACCCAACGGTACTTTTTCCGTGAGCTCCTACAGGCCGGCCTCCTCTTTTTCATGATTCGTCTGAACATGGCCGAGACGGGAAATCTCTGAACCAAAAGCAACGTTCATTTCTGCTGCTGTTCGGATGTTGGGAATCTGTGCAAAAAAGGCGGGATTTTGAATGGAAGGAATAGTACTCTTCTCTTTTGGTCAAAATTATTTTTTCCTCTGTAACGAAATACTGATTTTCGGGATATATAAGTAGAACCAATTGAAGGAGGCGATGCAGTGGGTGACCGCATTGAAGAACGCCCGAAGCGTGTACAAATTCTTGCTCGCCCTGTGTCACATTGCGGATACGGCGGAAGAACTGACTCAGGAAACTTTCTATCGCGCTGTATATTCTATCGCCTTTCTCCTCAGGAGAAGGAGCAAGGGGCCCGACGGCGGATCTTTCCTCCGTGATCTCCGCCTGTTTTTCTCTAGTTTTTTCCGATTTAGCATAAAAACCCAGCGGAGAAACTGCTGGGTTTGTCAATAGCCTCACAGCGGCCAACGCGCTTGAATCTTCTTGCCTGCTAAAACATCCGATATCCTTTCGTGCGAAGAGTTTTAATTGTCCAAACACCGGAAATCGCTCCGGCCAGCCCCGAAAAAAAGAGGACACCATTAACCAGGGTGACAATATGCGTCACATCCCATCCTACATACAAAACGACGGCGAAAAAAAGCACCAATGGCAACCAAGTGGTTTTCAAAATCATATTGAGAATAAACCCCAACCCGAAAAACAACACGAACAAGAGCGGGATGGAGATAATCAACTGGGCGACATTCATTGCCCATCGCCTCCGTCTCTGATAAGTTCGCACCCATTTTACTGAAAATCGAAATCAAGGTCAATAAAAGGACAGAAACATGGCAATTTAATGAATAGGATCTCTCGGCATCTTCCCCTGTTTGCTTCTTCTCTTCTCTTTCCGCTACAATAAAAAAGAATCGAAGTAAAGGAGGAAGCACTTCATGCGTCCACAAGGCAGACCATCATTTACAGGCAGACCCGGAACGGAAACCGGCGGAAGCAGTGCCCAAGGCCGTCCCAGTCTGCCAACCCAATTTGTCAACTTTTCCTTTTTCAAGGTGGACCCCGCCTGGCGCCGGCTGAGCGAATCCGAACAGGAAAAAGGAAAACAGGAATTCGCGGCGGTGGTGAAAGAATATCAGGGCAAGCCGGGAACCTTTGTCCTCAGCTATTCCCTTGTCGGAATCCGTTCCGATGCGGAACTCATGCTGTGGAGAATCGCCAATGACCTGGAAACATTCCAAAAAATGACGAGCGAACTTATGAAAACAGGTCTTGGCAAATATTTGGAGATTACTTACTCTTATCTGTCCCTGACCAAACGCAGCGTCTATGTTGATAAGATGGATCCGGAACACCAAAACCCGCGCACGCATATCATTCCGGGGCGAAGTAAATATCTCTTCATATATCCGTTTGTAAAAACCCGTGACTGGTACCAACTTTCATTCCCTGCCCGCCAAGGAATGATGGATGAGCATATCCAGGTGGGAAGCAAGTATCCGTCTGTCAAATTAAACACGACTTACAGCTTCGGAATCGACGACCAGGAATTCGTTGTCGCGTTTGAAACCGATGATCCCAAAGACTTCCTCAATCTCGTGCAGGAATTGCGCGAAACGGAAGCCAGCCGGTATACTCTGCGCGATGTTCCCATGTTTACTTGCATTCGCCATGATGATGTCCTCGATGCTCTTCATACCCTGTAAAAGAAGAAAAGTCCCGCTTTTAACGGGACTCGTTCCATTTGAATAAAAATTATGAATTTTTGTTATATTGTGTTTTATCTTTTGCGCTTTTCTTTGCCTGGCCCGTTCCGTTACAAGCATAGCAGGTTTCTGATCCGCCGAGAACCAAATCGATATATCCTGCACCTTCACAGTAAGAACAGGTCATTGTTTGCAGTTTCATATAACCGCCTCCTATAAAAATATATTTTCTGAAAATTATATAGTATTTTATCAAGAAATAAAAATCCCTAAATCAGGCATAAAAAGTGCTGCAGAGCAATGAAAGCGGTAACAAAAGGGTGATACGCGTCATTATATAGAATTAATCCGGTTTCCTTTCAAAAACAAAAAGACCCTTCATCAGAAGAGTCCCTGTTTGTTGACAAAATCCTGAAACAGGAGTCAGGCCGGGAAGAACCATTCCCTTTATTGACGGATGTCCGCGCGGACGCTGCCTGGCCCTCCATCAAGGTCCGGCCAGACAACGCTCAAGCTGGAGCAGACTGATCTCTTACAGTTTTCCTTTGCGCAATGCAAGGCCGACGCCGCCGAGCAGGAACAGCCAGCGCAAGTCGATCACTTTTTTCATGAAGGCAGCGGAACCGCCGGTCATTTTTTTGTTTCCGACAACACCAATCGCTTCTCTTCTTCCCAAAGAAGCAACTGTACCTTTCGGCTTGTAAACAAACGGCTCTGTAATCTGTCCGCCGCGAATCACTTTCGCTAATTGTTTGCCGAGATATTGGCCTTGTTGTGTCGAAATTTGTGCCGTTGGCGGATAAGGTCTTTCACCGTTAAACACCAAAGAGCTGTCACCGAGGATGAAGACATTTTCGTATCCGGGTGCGCGCAGTTGCTCATCCACTTTCACACGGCCCCGCATGGTTTCAATCCCCGATTCTTCAACCAGTTTGTTGCCCCGAACCCCACCGGTCCAGACAACGGTAGCAGCTTTAATTTCCTGACCGCCTTTGAGGATAACCCCCTCTTTTGTACACTCCTCAATCGGCGTATTGACCAGGAACTCAACCCCTTTTCCTTCCAAATACTTGACGGCATAATCGACAAGCTCTTTGTCAAAGCCCGGAAGAACCGTCGGGGCTGCTTCGACGTTCACGATCCGCACTTTTTCCATCGGAACATCATAGTCGTGGCAGAGTTCAGGCATGCGGTCAACCAGTTCACCTACATATTCGATCCCGGTAAATCCGGCACCGCCGACCACGATGGTAATCAATTCTTCTTTTTTCTCGCTTGCGTAGCGGGAGAACATATACTCCATATGTTCGCGGATCTGGCGCACGGAATTGATGTTGCGGATAAAGAAGGCATTTTCAAGAAGCCCTTTGATCCCGAACGTTTCCGGCGCACTTCCCAAACCGATGACGAGATAATCGTATTTGAGAGGCTCACCGTTTTCAAGCTGAACTTCCTGTTCATTCAGCTTGATCGCTGATACACGGTCTTGAATAAAGTTAATCCGCTTCGTGTTGATTACCGACGGAATCGAGACGCGGGCATGATCTGGATGGGCTGTACCTGCTGCCGGTTCGTGCAATTTGGTCGTAATGTAGTGATACTTATTTTCGTTGACCAGTGTAATTTCGGCTTCATTGTAACCCAGTTCCTTGGCCAGCCCTTTGGCGGTCATCAATCCGCCGTATCCCGCGCCCAGAATAACGACTTTTGGTACACTCATCGCTGATCACATCCATCTAACTAATATTGATTACTTTATCACAATCTGGGGGAACCAAGCACCTTCGCTCTTATTGAATGATACCAATGATTATGATATGATTTTCACGAACTTTTGGCAAGTCCTTTTCTTTGTTCACATTTTATCCACTTCTTTTGCCTGTATCCGCCGTGAAGCTAGAAGTTATTTCAAAAAACGGGTGATGGAGGAAGGCAGGAACATCGGTCTGTGTTTGCAGAGTGCCCCAAGATCGAATAGAGTTAGATTGAATTCCAGCAATTTGATTGGGATTTTTTATACACATAAGGTAATATATAAAATATCAACATAAAATCAAGTTTATCCTTTAAGAATTTTCTGGAGGTGGCATCATGACAAACATCGCTCAAAATCCGTCTTCAATCACGGATATTGCCGTGATCGGCGGAGGACCGACAGGTATTTTTGCTGCTTTTTATGCCGGAATGCGCCAATCATCGGTCAAGGTGATTGAAAGTTTGCCGCAACTCGGCGGCCAGCTCTCTGCGCTTTATCCGGAAAAATATATATATGATGTTGCCGGTTTTCCCAAGATTTTAGCGCAAGATCTGGTCAATAACCTGATCGAACAGGCCAACCATTTTAACCCGATTTACTGCCTGGATGAAAAAGTACTGCAAATTAATAAAAAAGAGGAACGCCTGTTTGAGATTGTCACGCAAAAACAAGTCCATCTGGCGAAATCAGTGATCATCACAGCGGGTAACGGGGCCTTTGAACCCCGCAAGCTCAACGTACCCGGTTCAGAACAATATGAACAAAGCAATTTATTTTATTTCGTGAAGGATAAACAAACCTTCGCGGGCAAAGACGTTTTGATCGCGGGTGGAGGTGATTCAGCCGTCGACTGGGCCCTCATGCTGGAACCGATTGCCAAAAGTGTGACGGTGATCCACCGCCGGGATAAATTCCGCGCCCATGAACACAGTGTAGAATTGATGAAACAATCCCGCGTCCGCATCATCACTCCCAGAGAAATTGAATCTCTTCACGGCAAGGGCCGGATTGAACAAGTGACGATCGTCGACAAGAAATCCGGTGTACGGGAAGAATTGGCCGTCGATGCCGTGATCGTCAGTTTTGGTTTCATCTCGTCATTGGGCCCGATTGTCGAATGGGGGTTGGAGATTGAAAAAGGAGCCATTAAGGTAAATTCCCGGATGGAAACCAACATCCCCGGCATTTACGCAGCCGGCGACATTGCCACTTATCCGGGGAAAGTCAAATTGATCGCCGTCGGTTTCGGCGAAGCCCCCACTGCGGTAAATAACGCAAAACAATATATTGACCCGGATGCCCGCCTTCAACCCGGACACAGTTCCAATCTCAAACTGTAACAATGAAAAGAGTCCCCATCCGCTTAGGCCGGGGACCTTTTAATTTGGTTGTGCATTACATCGCTGCATGAAAACACCGGAGCAGTGGCAGGTTAAACACAGGAGGTTGAAGAGAAGTCATGCGGAAAATTTCTTATGCCTGCCCCGTTTGCAACGGTTTTTCGGCACTGTCCATTTTATTCCCCAAATGCACGACTCCCTTGATGGATTACGGGCGCTTCAGCGACCTGCTGGGCGATTACAGCCCGTACCGTCCCATTGATGACTTGAAGATGACCGACGGATGGATCGATGTCGCCACCCATCGCTGTCCCCACCATCTGTTCTGTCCCGCCTGCGGTTTTTCCGATGTCGAGATGGTTTCGGAAATAGAAATTTAAATAAAAAACCCGCCTCTTTGTAAACGTGAGACGGGTGTTGGCCCATGCAATCAGCAATCACTTGGTTTTCCGGCATCAGTTGCCGTCCGGAAAGAAGATCCACAGCCGCAAGTAGCGACAGCATTGGGATTTTCAATGCTGAAACCACCGCCCATCAGTGACTCTTTGTAGTCAATGATCGTTCCTTTGAGGTAGGGTTCATTCTCTTTATCAATCAAGGTGCGCACACCATCAAATTCCAATTCGACATCATTTACATGCTTATCTTCATCAAAACCCATGCTGTATGAAAAACCGCTGCACCCTCCATGCTGTACACCGACACGAAGATACAGTTTCTCCGGATTTTCCTGCTCCGCAAGCATTTCCCTTACCTTTAACGCTGCTTGCTTCGTCAATGTGATCATCGGCGATCCCCTCCTTCATTCTTAGTATACAAGGGAATCCGTTGCCGATACAACCGAGCAAACGCGGCGAACATTCAGATCGCTTTAAACATATTGAGGTTTTTGCCCGATTCATCCGGCCGTGTGTGGGTGCGCAAGGGATAAACATTGCTCTTATTCTTCTCCGACCTGGCATTTTCCTGTTCCCATTGGTTGTGCAGCAGATCCAATTCACGACTCAGCTGATAGACCTTCGGATGACTGATCCCCAAGCGAAGTGCAGTTTCCCCCATCCGCTTCCGAACCGCCTCGATCTTGTCCTCCAACGAACGAAACCAGTTCATCCACAACTCCTCCCTTTCCTCAAAACTTGACCCTTGGTTTGTTTTTCTCTAAAGTTAAGCACATTTGTTCGAATTTGCTTACTATTTTCAGTATACAATGACAAAGGTGAAAATGAAAGATGGTATTTTTACAAATTTTTCAAGTAAACCTATTTTTTAGACAACCTGTCTTCCAAGCTCTTGACAATTTACGAAAACCAAAATTATTTTTGTAAAATGATGGGATGCGTTTTCCCATCAATCTCCTTTATACGTTGAAATCCGGCAAATCCGGAGAGCAAAACGCCGTCGCCCATCCCCGAAGCTTGACAGAAAAAGGTGGCACCCCGGCTGGTGTTGGATTCGACAGAGCTCTCGTGCCGTTTTCTATCAACTTCGTTTTGTGATATGATGAAATAGATCATGGCAACTTTTATTTAGAGTATCGAATTTTTCTCAATAAGCACAAACCAAAGCTAAATCGCTTGAATGATACCTGGGCAAAACCGGCCCAAAACATAAAAATCTCCACATCGTGGAGAGGAGGAACTTATGATGTTACTTTCCACCATCACTGACCACGCTCTGGAACCGATCGTGGAAAAGGTTCAAAACGGGGAGCGCCTTACGCTGGAAGACGGTTTAACCCTGTACAATACACCGGATTTGCTGACTGTCGCCCAGCTGGCCAATCTTGTCAACCAGCGAAAAAACGGGGATCGCGTTTATTTTATCCAAAATCTGTACATCAATCCGACAAACGTATGTGAAGCCAAGTGCGCCTTTTGTGCGTTCCGTCGCGACCCGGACGAAGAAGGAGCTTACACCATGTCGCCGGAAGAGCTCCTGGAGTATGTAGAAAAGCGCTACAGTGAGGGAATGCGCGAGTTTCACATCGTGGGTGGTCATAACCACACCGTTCCTTTTGATTACTATCTGAATACGGTATCCATCTTAAAGAAACATTACCCCCATATTACGATCAAAGCTTATACCGCTGCGGAAATCGAATTTTTTTCCCGCCTCTCCGGCCTCTCCATTGAAGAGGTTTTGAAAGAGTTGATGGCTGCCGGTGTGGAATCTCTCACGGGTGGCGGCGCCGAGATTCTGACCGAACGTTACCGGCTGAAAATGAGCCCGGATAAAGCGAGCACAGATCAATATCTGGAAGTTCATCGCATCGCCCACCAGCTGGGGCTAAAAACGCACTGCACGATGCTCTACGGCTCGATCGAGACCCTGGAAGAGCGCCTGATTCATATGATTCGCCTGCGTGAATTGCAGGATGAGACGAATGGATTTTTGGTCTTTATTCCGTTGGCCATGCAGCCGCGCAATGTAAACGCATCGATCAAACGGCGCACGTCCGCGATGGATGATATGCGCACCATTGCCGTCAGCCGGTTGATGATGGATAACTTCCCGCACATCAAGGCATATTTTATCAATATCGGCACCCAACTGGCGCAGCTTGCCACCCAGTTCGGGGCATCCGACCTGCACGGCACCCTTGTAGAAGAGCGAATCAGTCACGCAGCCGGAGCATTAACCCAGCAGGCTCTTACCAAAGACGAACTCATCTGGCTGATCAAAGGGGCAAACCGCACGCCTGTGGAACGGGATACTTTCTATAACCCAATTAAAATCTATGAGTAAGAAAGCAATGCACCGGCTGATCTCCTGTTTTGGGGACTTTTGCAGGCAAAAAAAGCATCCGGCTCAATCCCGGATGCTTTCTTCATTTATAATTGATGTTAAAAGCGAACTTCCGTTTCCTCAATTGCCTTGTAAATGTTTTTCAGCAATTCCTCAGCCGTATCCCCGGTAATCAGTTCCCCGTTGACCAAGGCATAAGGTCCGCTTGCACAAATTCCGCAGTTGCCGAGGCAACCGTATTCAAGCACATCAATTTCCGGATCGGCTTCCAGTTTCTTTTTAATTTCCAAAACATCATCCGTCAAATTGTTAAGACAAAATTCCACCAACGGGAACATCTATCTTCACTCCATTATTGGCCTAACTGATCTACATAGCCATTATACATCGACTCTTTTATTTTGCCCAATCGCAAAAAAAGAGGTTCTTTTTTTCTTCAAAAAAAACAAAAAGGCTCCGGCATAATGCGGAAGCCTTTTATCATTTATGATCCGATCTGCACCGCACCCCGCTCTTCGATGATGCGGACAATCTCTTTCAGTTTGGGATTTCCTTCAGCCACTATCTGTTCAGCGATCACGACCACCGGATACCACAGATCCTCATCGATCACTTTGCGGGAAAATGCTGCTTCTTCTTCGGTTTGCGGGTTAAAGATGTCGATATAGCGGACACTCACTTGCTCACCGTACTTGCGTCCCAGTGCCGCCCGCAGCCAGGTGGCCGTTTCGCGGGAAGACGGGAGATTGACACAGCTTGCGCACAACTCCTCCGCACCGTAAACAAGTACTTCGATCGGTTTCATGTTTCTTCCCCTCCTGACATCAGCTTAAAGCTTGATCCAGGTCGGTCAGCAGGTCCTCTATATCTTCCACCCCGACGGAAATGCGGATCAACCCATCCGTAATTCCCAGCCTCTCTCTTTTCTCAACCGGAATAGAAGCGTGGGTCATGCGGGCGGGAACCGAAATCAAACTTTCCACGGCTCCCAAACTTTCTGCGAGGGTGAAGAGTTTGGTTCTCTCCAACACTTGCTCTGCCAGTTCAGCACTGCCCACGTCAAACGAAATCATTCCGCCAAATCCTCTGGCCTGTTTAGCGGCAATCTCATGGCCGGGATGGGTGGCAAGCCCGGGATAATACACTTTCTTCACACGCTCATGATCAGCCAGCCATTCCGCAATCCTGCGGGCATTCGCCTCATGCTGTTTCATGCGCAGCCCCAGTGTGCGGATTCCCCGGATCAACAGCCAGGAATCTTGCGGACCCAAAACCCCGCCGATCGAGTTTTGCAGAAAATGGATCTCCTCGCCAAGGCTCTCCTCTTTGGTGACAGCGATGCCCGCCACAACATCGCTGTGACCGCCGAGATATTTGGTCGCGCTGTGCACAACGATATCGGCTCCCAATTCAAGCGGATTTTGCCAATAAGGGGTTAAAAAGGTGTTATCCACAATCAAAAGGAGCCCATTTTGCCGGCAAATGCCGGAGATCGCGGTAATGTCGCTTACTTTGAGCAGCGGATTGCTCGGGGTTTCCATATAGACTGCTTTTGTTTCCGGACGGATCGCCGCTTCAATCGCTTCCAAATTGCTGGTGTCAACAAAGGTGGCTTCCAGCCCCATCCGGTTAAAGACGCGGGTCAAAACGCGGAACGTTCCACCGTAAACATCATCTCCGACGACGAGGTGATCTCCTTGATGAAAGAGGGAAAGAACAGTGGAAATAGCCGCCATTCCCGATGAAAACGCCAATCCGCGCGCACCGTTTTCCAGTTCGGCCATCAATTGTTCAAGCGCGGCCCGGGTTGGATTGCCCGTCCGGGAGTATTCGTAGCCCGCGTGTTCACCCACGCGTTTTTGTTTATAAGTGGAAACTTGGTAGATCGGAACACTGACGGCACCTGTATGCGGATCGCCAAAAGTGCCCCCGTGAATCAGTTTGGTATCGATTTTCATTGTATCATACACCGCCTTGGTAAATTTTTTTGCTCAGATAGCGTTCACTGCTGTCGGGGAAAATGACCGCGATTCTGGTTCCCGGTTCCGCTTTTTCCGCCTCTTTGAGCGCAGCATAGCAGGCAGCGCCGGACGAACTTCCGACAAGCAAGCCTTCCTTTCGCGCCAATTCTTTCACCAGCGCAAACGCATCTTCATCTTTTACAGTATACACCTCATCTATTAATTGTCGATCGAAATACTCGGGAAAAAGCTCCATGCCGATTCCTTCGGTTTTATGCGGACCCGGCTCTCCTCCTGCGATAATTGATCCTTCCGGTTCGACAATGACCGCTCTCAACTGCGGGTTTTTCTCTTTTAGATAACGTGCCGCCCCCATAAATGTTCCGGCTGAACCCGCACCGGCAATAAAGATGTCAATCTTCCCGTCCGTCTGTTCCCAAATTTCCGGTCCCGTGCTTTGGTAATGGGCCCGGGGATTGGCCGGATTGCTGAATTGTTGGGGGCACCATGCTCCCGGAATTTCTTGTTCCAATTCCAGCGCCTTTTTGATCGCGCCTTTCATTCCTTCTTCCGTCGGCGTATTGATTACCTTTGCTCCCAAAGCGCGCATCAATTCCTGCTTTTCTTCAGAAAACTTCTCCGGAACAACAAAAATCGTTTTGTATTCCGTTCCGACAGCAGCCATGGCCAAGCCGATTCCCGTATTGCCTGCTGTCGGCTCAATGATGGTTACGCCCGGTTTCAATTTCCCGGTGCGCACCCCTTCCTCAATCAAAGCGATTCCCAAACGGTCCTTCACGCTTCCGCCGGGATTAAAGTATTCTAATTTCGCATACAGCTCTACCTGTTCCGGAATGCCCATGCGCTGAATTCGCACCAACGGGGTGTTCCCAATCAATTCCTTAACATCTTCGTATCTATTTTTCATCGCTTATTCTCCTTTGACAAGATAGTCAAACAGGCTGAAGAAAAGCACCAAATTCATCTTAGCAATTTTTGTTTCCAAATTAAAGGTAAAATCGCTGGCAACCCGCTCTCCGGGAAATAACCATTGATTTTTTCGATAAAAAAACCTACAATGAACTTGACTTCCTGCTTTTACTTCCTTTTGATAAGGATTTCTACCCTGTAAAAAGAAAGGGGTTCTCAGCATGTCTGTACAAGAACGCGTACAAGAAGTATTAGATAAATTGCGTCCTTACATTCAACGTGACGGCGGCGATGTGGAATTGGTTGAAGTCGAAGACGGCATCGTTCGTGTCCGCCTGCTCGGTGCATGCGGAAGTTGCCCCAGTTCGACGATCACATTGAAAGCCGGCATTGAACGGGCCTTGATGGAAGAAATTCCGGAGGTCCGTGAAGTGGAACAGGTGCTTTAATCCTGATCATCCCTTTTCCGAAGATGGAAGAGGGATTTTTTATTGGTTAAAAATTGTTAATAAAAATTCCAAATATAAATGTTTCAATTTAATAGACTTATCTTTATAATGTTGAATATAAATCGACATAAAGGAAGTGATGTTTTTGAATTACGCTGCTCTTCGGCGATACGCCCGCGAGTCCTTGCGCGGAACCTGGGGCTCTGCTGCAGGAGTGACCCTTCTGTTTCTGATTTTGGTCGGACCTCTCAGTTATATCCCTTTCTGGGGTATTTTTATGTCCGGCACCATCACGATCGGCTATACCTTATTCATATTAAAAAGGTTCGCGGCCAACACGCCGAATTGGGCGATCTGTTTTCGCAATTTAAAAGCGGCCTTTATCTGAAAAGTGTTGGCGCAAGCCTGCTCACTGCCATCTATACTTTTTTATGGACATTACTTTTCGTTATTCCAGGGATCATCAAGAGCTATTCCTACTCCATGACCTATTTCATCTTGCTGGATCATCCGGAATATACGGTAAATGAAGCAATTACAAAAGCCGGGAAATCATGGACGGGCACAAAGCAAAATTATTTGTGCTGCAACTCACTTTTCTGGGATGGTTTCTTTTATGCAGTATTGTCCCCTTTGGTTTTATCGGCTTTTTTTGGCTGATTCCTTATTACAATGCGGCAAAAGCCCATTTCTATCTGAAAATTACGGGCCAAGCCCGGGAAGAATCCCCTGTACATACAAACATCCCATCCGCCGGATAATTCCCGGCCCGGATGGGATGTTTTTTATCTCATCAAGTTGAAAACAATCTTCCTTCCAGCGCTGCGATGTATCTTTCCGCCGATTTTTGCACGGATTGATTGGCGTTCCGGAGAACAACGCGATGGAACGCATTGTATATACGGTCAAACTTCAGACCGGCCACTTTCTCCGCTATCTCTGCCACTTTTCGGGCCGGAAGGGGGATCAGATTGGGGAAGCTGTACATAAAGCTGACCCATTGGCGGTCGGCAACCACTGTAATTATGTCCCCGGTAAGCAGGATTCCTTTTCCGGCATTGCCAGTCTCCCAATGAAGAACAGCGCCTCCCTTGAAATGCCCGCCAAGACGATGAAGAGTCATCCCTTCTGACAGCTGCAAAGATTCCCCTGTCCAGAATTGGATATAATCGCTGGGGCGCATCACCCATTCTTTATCATCTGTATGGATATAGATCGGAGCGTCGAACGTTTCAGCCCACTCCACCATTGTCGAATAGTAATGGGGATGAGACAGGGCAATCGCCTGAACGCCACCCAATTTCTTCACTTCTGCCACCGTTTTTTCATCCAGGTAAGCAATGCAATCCCAGAGAACATTAAAACCTTGATTTTGCACGAGATAGGTCGTTTGCCCGATGGCAAATCGGGGGTTGGTCGTAATGCTGTACAAACCTTCTTCATCGTGGATGATCTCGTTGTGATATCGTCCGCTCTTTCGCATCATCTCCAAAGTGGTCCAGGTTTGCCCGTCAGGATGGACATATTGGCGCTCCTCGTCACAGATTGCACATCTTGCGGGCGGTTCAGTTGTTGGCGGATATTGAGTCCCGCAAGTGTTGCAAATAAAAGCCTGCATCCTGCGTCCCCCTTTTTGAGGAATTTTATAAGAGAAGGGATAATTCCCTTTCGACATCGCGCAGAGAATGATCCCTTCTCAGATGATTATTCGTTATAAAGATGGCATGCCACAAAGTGGTTGGGCTGTGCTTCTTTCCACTGCGGGATCTCTTTCGCACAAATCTCCATCGCTTTGGGGCAACGGGTGCGGAAACGGCAACCGCTTGGCGGATTGATCGGGCTTGGAACATCTCCTTCAAGAATGATGCGTTCCCGCGTTTTCGCCGTTTTCGGATCGGGAATCGGCACGGCGGAAAGAAGTGCTTCGGTGTAGGGATGAAGCGGATTCTCATACAGTTCGTCACTGCCCGCCAATTCCACCAGATTTCCGAGATACATCACGCCTACCCGGTCGGAAATATATTTCACCATGGATAAATCATGGGCAATAAACAAGTAGGTCAGTCCTTGTTCTTTTTGCAATTTTTTCATCAAGTTCACTACTTGTGCCTGAATGGAGACGTCCAGAGCGGAAATCGGTTCATCGGCTATGATAAACTCCGGTTCCACTGCCAGCGCGCGGGCGATGCCAATCCGTTGCCGCTGCCCTCCACTGAACTCGTGAGGAAAGCGATCGGCATGTTCTTCGTTCAGCCCGACCACTTTGAGCAGTTCGATCACGCGTTTGCGGCGCTCCTCTCCACTGGCCAACCCGTGAATGTCAATTCCTTCCGCGATGATATCCATCACCGTCATGCGCGGATTGAGGGAGGCATAGGGATCCTGGAAAATCATCTGCATCTGGCGGTTAAACGCTCTTAACTCCTGACCTTTTAACTCATGAACATTTTTTCCTTTAAACTCGACTGAACCGTCAGTCACACCGTACAACCGGATCAACGTGCGCCCGATGGTTGATTTGCCGCAACCCGATTCCCCTACCAGACCGAGCGTTTCACCCCGGTAAACATCAAAGGTAACTCCGTCAACCGCTTGAACAACTTGTCCTCCGCCGACAACAAAGTGTTTTTTCAGGTTTTTGACGGAGAGGATCACTTCTTTGTCCTGTGTTTCGGTTTTACTCATCTTTCGTCCCCCCTACTGCTGCCACAGGCGGCTTCACATCCGGCGCCATCGGGTGCTCAAGCCAGCAGGCAACTTGATGCGTCGAAGAAATATCGGTCCGCTCCGGCATTTGTTCCTTACAAATTTTCATGGCATATTTGCAGCGAGCCGCAAACGGGCATCCCTTCGGGGGTGAAATCAAGTCAGGGGGCGATCCCGGAATCGGGAGCAGCTTCTGGTCGCTTCTCAAATCGAGACGTGGCATCGAACCCAACAATCCCCATGTATACGGATGGCGCGGGTTATAAAAAATTTCGTCCAGTTTTCCTGTTTCAATCACAATGCCCGCATACATGACGACAACCCGGTCAGCGATATCGGCCACGACACCCAAATCGTGTGTGATCAAAATAATCGCAGTTCCCGTCTTTTTCTGCAACTCTTTCATCAAGTCAATAATTTGCGCTTGGATGGTCACATCGAGCGCCGTCGTCGGTTCGTCAGCGATCAAAATTTTCGGCTGACAGGCCAGCGCGATCGCGATCATCGCCCGCTGCCTCATCCCTCCGGAAAACTGGTGAGGATATTGCGCAAGCCTTGATTCCGGGCTGGGAATGCCGACAAGGCGCAACATTTCAATCGCTTTGTTCCTTGCTTCGGCTTTGCTCATTTTTTGGTGTCTGACCAGTCCTTCGATGATTTGTGCCCCTACCGTCATGGTCGGATTGAGCGAAGTCATCGGGTCCTGAAAAATCATCGCGATCTCTTTCCCGCGAATTTTTTCCATCTGTTTTTCTGTCGCCTTGGCCAAATCGTCTCCTTCAAACAAAATTTCCCCTTCTTTGATAAAGCCCGGCGGATTGGGAATCAGGCGCATAATCGTCTGCGAGGTTACGCTTTTGCCGCAACCGGACTCCCCGACGATGGCCAATGTTTCCCCCTTCTCAAGATCAAAAGTGACACCGCGCACCGCTTTTACTTCGCCGTTATACGTCTTAAAGGAAACGTGCAGATCACGCACTTCCAACAATTTGCTCATCCTTATTCACCCCCTATTTGCGCATCCGCGGATCAAGTGCATCTCTCAGACCATCTCCGACCAGGTTGAAGGCCAGCATGATCAAACAGAGAATCGCGGCCGGATAAAACAATTGGTATGGGTAAATCTGCAGATAGTTATAACCATCAAACACCAGCGATCCCAGACTGGCTTGCGGCGGACGAATTCCCAGGCCGATCATGCTCAAGAACGCTTCAAAGAAGATCGCCGACGGAATGGCAAATGTTACTGCCACGATAATCGGCCCCATCACATTGGGAATCAGGTGCTTGAACAGTATGCGGCGATGTCCGGCTCCCAGTGTGCGGGCTGCCAACACATACTCCTGTGACTTCAGCTTCATGATCTGTGCGCGCACCACACGGGCCATCGGAACCCACCCGGTGATCGACAGCGCCACCGCAATCGGTACTATTCCCGGATCGAAAACCAACAACATCAAGGTAACGACAATCAGGTTGGGAATGGAATACAAGATCTCAATAATCCGTTGCAAAATATCATCGACCCTGCCCCCGAAATAACCGGAGATACTGCCGATCGTCACCCCGATGCACAAGTCAATCAAGGCAGCTAACAGTGCGATGAGCAGGGAGACTTGCGCCCCGTGCCAAGTACGCTGCCACAGGTCCCGGCCCAAGTTGTCCGTACCGAAATAATGGTCACCTATATGCTCCTGATTGGAGATCGTCAAATTATTTGTATGGTCGTCATACTTATTCATCATCGGGCCAAAAATAGCAAAAAAAACAATGAGTGCTAGAACAATCAGGCCGGCCATCGCTCCCGGATTGGTGCGAAAGCGACGCCACGCATCTTTCCAGAAGCCCACCCGCTCCCGCAGGATTCGCTCCTCCGCCCCAGCTTCACTGGCTACCGGCTCAAACAGCTCCGGCGACAATTCTTTTGCTGCGTTTGCGCTCATCTGTGTCTCACTCCTTTGCACTGGCAATGCGAATTCTCGGGTCAATCACTCCGTAAAGCAAGTCAACCAGGAAGATGGCGACAATAAACAGGATTGCATAGAAAATCGTGATCCCCATAATCATCGTGTAGTCGTTAGTGGTAATCGAATCCACAAAATATTTCCCATCCCCCGGGATGTTGAAGATCTGTTCGACCACAACCGACCCGGTAATGATGTTAATGGTCAGCGGCCCCAGTACCGTAATCGCCGGAATCAGCGCATTTCGCATGGCATGGCGGACAACGATCGCTGAGCGCTTCAATCCTTTCGCCTTGGCCGTTTTCATATAATCTTGATCCAACACTTCGACCATTTCCGAACGAACATAACGAGCCATCTGTGAAATGACAAAGAAGGAAAGAGCTAATGATGGCAAAATGGAATACTCCCAGGACTCCCATCCGGCCACCGGCAAAATGCCCCATTTCACGCCAACCCAAAAAGAGAGCAATCCGGCGGCGACAAAGCTGGGAACCGAAACACCGGCGATGGCGATGACGGTTGAAAGGTTATCCACCCAGGTTCCACGCCTCAGGGCGGCAATAATCCCGAGTGCCAACCCGATGATCACCCCAAAAATAACGCCTTGAATCCCGATCAAGGCCGAGGCCGGGAAGCCTTGCAAGATCAAATCTGTTACCGAACGGCCGTCCAGATTCATGGAATTGCCCAAATCACCCTGAACCAACTTTTCCAAAAACAGTCCGTACTGGACCATCAGCGGTTTATCCAAGCCATAGGAAGCGATAATTTGTTCTCTGATCTCCGGCGGGAGCTTCTCTTCATTTTTCAGCTGGGTACCGGGCAATAAATGCATGAGAAAAAAGGTTATTGTTACGATTACCCATAAGGTAACCACCATATAGCCCAGCCGGCTTAGCGTATATTTCAGCACCTTGATTCACTCCTTTCTTAATGACGGAAAAAAGCAAGGATGAAGGTATATGTCGCAACCGACACATACCTTCATCAAATACACACGGCTTATTCTTCGATGTAAGTCCACTTGAGGCTGTATTCAAATCCGATTGAATTCCAGTACCAGTCTTTGATTTTCGGTTGTTTCAGACCCAGTCGGGTTCTGTAGTAAAGCGGTACAATACCGTGGTCATTGATCAAGATTTGTTCTGCTTTGGTCAAATCATTGAAACGTTGTTTAAAATCCGGATTTTGCTTCGATTTTGCGATTAATTCGTCAAATTCTTTATTGCTCCATTTTCCGCGGTTAAAGCTGTTATCCGACGTGAAAAGATCCAAGAAGGTCATCGGATCGTTATAGTCTGCGTTCCAACCGGAATAAAGGAGATCGAATTGCTGATGTTTTCCTCTCTCCAAGCGTTCTTTGAAGGGTACCGAGTCGATGACGATTTTGGCGCCCAGGTTGCGCTGCAGTTGGTCTTGGAGATAGGCCAAGTCTTTTTTCGCCCCGGTCGTATCGTCACCCAAAATGTGAATCGGTGGCACTTGATCCTGAGTCATGCCCAATTCTTTCAGACCTTCTTGCCAGAGCTGTTTCGCTTTTGCTGGATCATACTGCACTTTGTCCTGATTGACTTCACGATATTTTTTCTTATCATCGAAACCGCTGGCTTTGATGGATGGAGGAACAATGCCGCCGGCCGGAATCGAACCGTTTTGCTCCACTTTGTCAGTCAGCGTTTTCTTATCAATGGCCAAGCCGATCGCTTCCCGGATTTTCGGGTTTTGGAACAGCTTTTCGGTTTGGTTCATTTCCAGATACCAGGATGAAGATTCCTTGATGTTGAAAACATCTTTGTTGTTTTTGTACTTGGCGGTAAATTCAGTCGGCAGATAGGTGAAATCCAGTTTACCCGTGTTGTACAAGTTGATCTGGGTTCCGCCGTCCTTGACGATCTGCCAATTTACCTGTTGCAGTTTGACCGTATTTTTATCCCAATAATTGTCGTTCTTTTTCACACTGAAGCTTTGGTTGTGCACCCAGGAAGTCAGGACAAACGGACCATCGTAAACCATATTTTTCGCTTCGAGCGCGTATTTTTCCCCGAATTTTTCCACAATGTCCTGGCGCTGCGGCAAATAGGCCGGGAAGGTCAACAGATCCAGGAAGTACGGGATCGGCTGTTCCAACGTCACTTGCAGCGTTTTGTCGTCAAGTGCTTTCACCCCGACATCGTCAGCTTTTGCTTTGCCCATGTTAAACGCTTCAGCGTTTTTCACAGGATAGAGGATGTAGGCATACTCTGATGCCGTTTTCGGGTCAAGCGCCCGCTTCCAAGCGTACTCGAAGTCGTGGGCCGTTACCGGTTTGCCGTCACTCCATTTTGCATCGCGGAGTTTAAAGGTATACGTTTTTTTGTCCGGGCTTACCTGCGGGGCGGCCGCGGCAATGCCAAGCACCGGGTTTCCGTCTTTACCGACGCGATAAAGACCCTCCATGATATTGTTCAGCAATGTAGCTGAAACTGTGTCCGTGGACTTCGCGCTATCCAGATTGGGCGGTTCTTGCAATTCAACGAGATTGAGCACTTGTTTGCCTCCGCCGCCGCTCGTACCGCTGAATGTATTACAACCAGATAAGGCCAATGCGGTTACGAGGAGGAGTGCGAACAAGGAGGATAGTTTGAACCTCTTGTTCATCCGATTGCCCCCTTTTTTCAAAGTTAAAATAATTTATAGTTTAGACCAAAAAATGGTCGTAAACCCATCTTTAGGAAGTATGATCTAAATCTTATAAACAATTCGGCTTCAACATTCCGCTTATCAAGCTCTTCCATGCTCTCCTCCGCTCCTCTTCTGTTTATCGCAACGTAATCGCCTCATTTCAGACAATTTACTCTTCAATACTTATCAAATTTTAGCCGCATATTTATATTTAACCCATAATTCAACGATTTGTAAAGGGTTATGTTTTGATAATTGACATGAAACTCTGCTAATATGGAGACCTGATCAGGTCCCCATTTGTGTTTTACTATTTTTTGTTGGTAATATAACCCCACTTCAGGCTGTATTCGGCGCCAAACGGATGACGGTAAACATCTTTCACATACGGTTTCTGAATATAGGATTTGCCACCGTAGAAGAGGGGAATGAAAGCGGCCTGTCCTTCCCCGTCAGTCCCGACCAGGATCTTCTCCGCCTGGCTCAGATCCTGATACTCTTGGTGTTCATCCGTTTCCTGCTTCGCCTTTTCCACCAATTGATCATATTGGGCGTTGGAGAAATGGGAGTAGTTCATCGGGTTGTTGCTTTCGAAAATCTCAAAGAATTGCATGGGATCATCATAATCCGCACTCCAACCGAGCATCATCATATCATAATTGCCCGTCTCCGCCCGTTGCAGGTGCACTTTCCATGTCGGGGAATCCAAATTGATATCCCAGCCCAGTGTTTGCCGCAGCTGTTCTTTGATATTGACCGCCACATTCCGTCTGGCCGTCGTATCATATCCAATCATCACAATATTTCTTGGCGGCTGGCTGAGCCCCAATTCTTGCAAACCTTCTTTAAACAGTTTTTGCGCTTGTGCCACATTGGTTCCCACTACTTCGCCGCCGGCGCGGAAAGATTTGTTCGCCTCGCCTTTCATCGAAGGCGGAACCAGTGAACCGGCCGGGCTCGATCCGTCTTTGAGAATACGGTTGGCAATCTGGTCGCGGTCAAGCGCCAGGGTGATCGCTTTCCGTATTTTGTCATTTTTGAAAAATGGATTTTTTTGGTTTAATAGAATATAGTAAACGCCTGCCTGTTTGACACTGACAAAATCCGGCGTTTGTTTATAGGCATCGACAAATGCGTCATTGAGCGGTACAATGTCAAGCTGTCCGGCGTTGTACATGTTGATTCCGGTGGCCAAATCCTTAATGATGTTGATTTCCACCGTTTTCAGGCTGACGCTGTTGCTATCCCAATAATTGTTGTCATTTCTCTGCAAGACCAATTTTTGCGGAGTCCAACTCTCCACAACAAACGGGCCGTCAAATACCATCTTGTCCACTTCGGTCCCGTATTTCGATCCGTATTTTTCCACAATATCCTGACGCTGCGGCAGGTATACCGTCATTGTGATCATGCTGATAAAATTGAGCATCGGCTTTTCCAGCGTGACCTCAAGCGTATGTTTGTCCAAAACTTTGATCCCTACTTGCGAAGCGCTCGCTTTCCCCTCATTATATTTTTGAGCGTTTTTGATGGGGTAGAGGGCATACGCATATTGGGAAGCTGTTTTCGGGTCAAGTGCGCGAAGCCAGGCATATCGGAAATCATCCGCTGTCACCGGCTGACCGTCACTCCAGTTCGCATCGTCCCGAAGATGGAAAGTATAGGTTTTTTTATCGGGGCTCACTTCATAATGCGTGGCAATTCCGTTTTCAGGCTGATTGTCCTGACCCTCGCGCATCAGCCCTTCCTGAATGTTATTGAGGATGTTCATCGACGAAACGTCAGTAGCCCGCGCACTGTCCAGGATGGGAATATCACCGGTATCAGCAATGCGGAGTATCTGATCCTTGCTCAATTGTTCACTGCCGGAAGCTCCGTTTTGTTGAAAAGAGCAACCGGTTAGCGCTAAACTGATCGAGGCGGCAACTCCAACAATGCTTTTCCATTTCTTACTGATCAAATTAAACCCTCCTTTACAGTTAATTCAGTACTTTTCAGATAATTCCCTTATCGCCTCGCTATCGTATTATTGACTTTCACATTATAAATTAATTAGTTGTAATAGAAAAGACAATAACTTAATAATAGAAATAAAAGCATTAACGTTTCACATAATATACAAAAAGATCCGACAGATGGAGGAGCAAAAATGACACAAAAAAAAGCCATCGTCCGCTACATGACAGCGGTTATGGCCATCTTTTTCATCATCACCCTGGTCATTGCCCCGAAAAACAAGCTGGCATGGAGTAACCATTTATTTCTATTCGGACTATTGTTTCTCACTATTTCCGCATCTATTTTTGTAATCCGTGGCGGTTTTTTTCATAACTTTGCCAAGGCTTTCAAAAAATTCAACCGTATCGGCCGCGAGCATGAATTCGCAACGCAACCGGATGAAAAGGCAATGTCCAGGCGCGATGCGGGACTGCGTACCGTGCAGACGGGCTCTTTTTTGGTCGCACTCATCCTCATCGGTTTATCCATATTGCTGCTTTATTCCAGATAATTTGAAAGTTCGCGGACAATCTCTTCATACAGTTCCTCAGGGGTGTCCGCTTCAACCGGCTTGTAATCGATCAAGGCGAAAAACGAACTTCCACAGCGGCCGCAGTAGCCCAAACACCGCTCCGCTTTGACTTTTATGTATGGATGTTTATGGTTTTTCAGTTGATAATATGCCGATAAGGAGCCACTGACCAAATTGGAGATGCAAAATTCCACTACGATTTCCCTTTTTTCCACGGCATCTTCCCCTTTTTTTCAGGGATTAATTTCATTGTATCATTTTTTGATTGCAGAGGAGGGTGAATTTAAATCAACAATACCAAAACCCCTCTGAAGCGAAAATCACAGCATTGTCGGGATCACGTTCGCTTAAGAGGGGTTTTGCCTGTTTGCACAAGCATCCGCTGACCGGGTCAGGCTGACATCCTTCAGCTGACAGGGTGGATCGTGAACGGTTGCAGGAGAATATGCGGGGAACCGAGTGTCACGGGCAAGTTGTTTTGACCGTTCTTGTCGCATCCGAAGACAGGATTGTAAAACCTCAACTCATTGGACAATTTCTCAACTTTCATCATAACGTCCATCTTATTTCCTTTAATATCAAAACGACGCACAATCTCATCCGTTAACCGGCCGTTGCGAATGATCCTTCCATAGGCAGGGCGGATGATAAAGTTCAGGCCCAACGAACCTCCTCCCCATGTCCCGATACAATAAATCCCATGTTCAATCCCCTCAACCAACTGCTTAAACGTCCAATTGCCCTGATCCGCATACGTGACTGACATCCTGGGCAATGTTTTTTCTCCATCAGGGGTGCGCCTTCCATGCCCGGCCCCCGGTGCCTGACATCGCTTCTGCGTTTCCCGGTTGTGCAACAGATCATTCCAAATGCCTTGCTTAACCAACTGGACACGTCTCGCCCGTTCACCCTCGTGGTCCATTTCATAACTAGCACGATGCCCCGGCAATGTGGGATCATCATACACATCCAACGGGTATCTCGTCCATTGGTAACCAAGCCGGTATCCATGCGGCAACATATAATCCAGATAATTATCCGCCTCGGAGGAGTGGCCAATGCACTCATGGATCAACTGTGAGGCCAGCCACGGGTCCAACAGCAGAGGCAACTTAACAGCTTCTTTCAGCGCTTCTCCAACCACTGCCGCTTCGATCTCAGGCAGGATATCTTCATGAATCGCTCTGTTTAGATTCAGGTTCCATTCTTCGACACAAGTGGACTGCCAAATCACCGGTATCGACGCCGATCGTCCCCGGACGAAAAGATGAATGAGCACGCCAATTTCACGAGGGGAAAAGTGGGGCCTTTCCATATGCCAAAGTAAACTCTGCTGTGACCGGATGGTGATTCTATAGTATTCAATCCTCTTCCGCACAGAACGGAGAGATACATCCAAAGCCTCTGCACACGAGGTCAGCTTCTCTTCCAGCCATGCAAACGATTTCAACCCTTGATATCCCTGCCGGGGATCTGATTGCAGCCGGGTGATGCGCTTCGTTTGCGATTCAAAATAAACCGTTCTGTAAAAACGCCAATGGTTCGCCGCTGATCCCCTCAATGTTCCGGGTTCCTCACGCCGCATAACTCTTTTTCCAGCTCCCTGAACTTTTCTGCCTCCGACAACATCCCGAGTTCGCCCGCGGCCACAGCTCCAACCTTGTATGCTTCCAGGCGCAAAGGCAATTCTTTCAGGCAGCGTTCAACCGTACGTAAACTCCGCTCAAACTGGCCCGACTTACATTCGCACAAAGCCCGGAGCGAGAGACTGTGGGCCTGAATCGTATCAACCAATTGGCCTTCCGCCCTGCTGAACCATTGAATTGCCTGCTCATACTGTTTCCGCCCCATATGGAACAGCCCAATCGAGTACGCTGCCCAAGTGGCGCGATCTCCCGATTCCACTGCTCTTTGATAATACCTTTCAGCTTCTGCGATGTCCGATAAGGCCAGCGCCAGAAGCGCCCGAAGTGACCAACCGGGCCCTTCCAACGGTTGCAATTCGTCCTGGCACAAACGCTGAAACAGCGCCCGATCCAATGAACGTTTGCCAGCGATTACGCTCATGCTTTGCTCCGCATGTCCTTGACTTGATCGCCGTCGGCTAAGCGAACGAAGCGTGCAACCCCACTTATTGGCGACAGCTTCCCCCAACCATCTGCAGGAACGAGGCAGAAAACCACTGGAAATGGAATATGTCATCGTCGGTTCACCGTTGCCCATCCCCTCTCTTCTTAATGTCTCAACCACTTCGTCTACACCGTGAACAATTTGTCCCTTCTCTTCATAAAAATAATCCAAATCAATGTCGATTTTAGCATCCGGATCCAACCCAAGCTTGTGAATCCGGCGCAAAGTGGTAATCTCCACCTGCATCCCCGCCACTTGTGCCGATGCCGAATGCGGATTCACTTTGAAAGTGTTTTTCACTTCTTCTCCGTGCCCCGGAACAAGTGACAACAAGTCCCACAACACATGCCCCAGCGCAGCAACGGAAACGGGCTTGGGCTCGGGATAAACCCAAATGACCCGTTTGACCAGGTTCAAAGCGGTGGTCGCGTAGAGAAAATTATCCAAACCATACGCAAACAAGTCGTCATCACGAAACGGGATATCTCGGTTCAATAACCGCAAATCTTTCCAGTTCAAACCCTGTTCCCGAATCCGCCTCATCTGTGCCTTTTCTATTTTTTTCAGATCGAGATGGCGATCGAAGTAAATGAGCGTTTCATTGTCATATCCTGTTTCATGCCAATGCGCCAACACCTCTCCATGCTCCTCAAATGTATAAATCGTCCGTTTCCCCATCATCCAATTAACCCCAGCCGCAAGAATTTCTCCATCGCATCATTCAGTTCTTCTTCTGATATTTGATAAGTCTCCATCCATTCATTGGCCCATTTTGTGATCTCCTCCGCTCTCCCCAGTTCGATAAGCCGGGCGATGAACGGGTTAATCGGTCCTTTAATGAATTGATCCTTCGCTGCAGCGTACAAATAGAGAGTCCGTCCTTGCGAATCTCCGTGAACCTTTCTATTGGCCAAAGCCGACGCGATTTGATCAGGGTAGGATTGAATGGCGTAGAAACATGAATCGTTTTTGCGAATCAAGTTCGTCTTGATGCAGAAATTGGGGTGCTTGTTGACAACCAAAATCGAAAGCATCACAGTTAAAAATTCATGAGTAAGAAGAAGCCGGTTATTGGGTGATTCCCTCAGAAAATCTTCCTGCTCCATCATAAAGCCGTAAAAAGCTTCCTCAACACACAAACCCACACCGCTAAACGGGAGTTCGCGATATTCCTCAAAATGGGGCGATTCCATAAATTGATACATCAGCTCATACCGATCATAACCCATCCGCTCCAGTTCCTGAAAAACGCCCGGATAAGAACCCTTTAAGCCACCGCTGATTTCCAGGTTTCCCGACAGCAGGTTTCGGCAGATATTTTTGGCCGTCGCACACAGTTCCTCATGATCGATGGTGGCAAGCTGCCGCAACTCCCCGTCGGACAACTGCAACTTGTCATACCTTCCTTCCAAAAACGCCTGCCGATATGAACGATGGTAAAGCAAACCATATAAAGCCCGATGCAAACCGATGCTTTCTCCCTTTATTGCCCCATCCATTTTTCCACTACCTCCTTCATGCGTTGATAATTGGGTTGCGATTTGGGAATGAGAATCCCCTCATCCGTATACTTGGGATCTTCGTACGTAATGGCTTTCAGATTGGGGCAACGCGGAAGCATATACTCAAGCAGATCAATTTGTTCATCCAATAAAACACCATGATGCAAGTCCCGGAATTTCCCTTTGATGATTTGGCATCCCGACAGATGGAACTCAAAGCAGTATTCGTAAGGCAAACGGTCCAGCTCTTCATACATCCGTTCTCCCGTGCGGCCCATCAACCACTAGTAGCTGAGAATATGCCCGATATCAATCGTAACAGGGGAATTCGTCTCTTCCGCTATAATCCGAAAATAGTCATATGCGTCCATATCGCCAATATAAAAGTTGGTTCCTTCCGTAAATCCCGCAAATTCCACCGACAAAGGAGCCAGCAAATTTTCTTGGTATTCTCTGATGTTCCGAATACAGGCCTTCAAACCTTCCATCGTCATAAAAGGGGGCAGCGGAAACGGCACCGACTTCCCTTCAACTGACCACAGGCCCAAGTCTTCCACAATCCATTTGAAATCGTAGCGCTCAATCAACCGGTTGGTAAATTCGATAATTTCCCCCTTGCGGTAATTCTCCATCGTTCCCATGTTCAAAATGGTTTGATGGAAAGCTCGCGCCTTGATTTCCGGTACTTCGGCAAAAAGACAATCATAAGCCTCAAAATATTCCTCCGCGTTCAACCGGTTTCGGTTTTTCGGCTGGAAAGCGATAAAAATGTAGTTGAATTGACCGCGGTACTGGTCAAAAAATTTTTTCATTTTCGGGGTGATTGAATCCCCTTGTCCCGAATCTCTTTGAAAACCGATTTCTTCTCCCCAGGGCAGATCCATCCCCAAACCCAACCCCAGTTTTTCATTCACTTCAGGAAAACGGACCGATGCAACAGGACTCATCAACTGATCTCTCCTTATGCTTGAGTGATAACTCTGCCCATACCCGCCTTGACCAAACGTTTCAGTAATTCCATGCCTTCCGCATTTTCCGTTGATGTCCGCATAACCTGTCCGGATGACTCCAGCAGCAGATCAGGAATCCGAAAAAACCGTTGCCACAACATGTCGACTATAAACGTTTGCACAGGTTGTCCGGAACGAAGAGGGGCTTGAATCACCTTAACCCACGGCAACAACTCGATCTCTTTAATCCCGATTTCATCCCAATCATCATCCTGCCCGGAAAAACGGGCATCCGGGGGCAATTCATCATTTTTCTGCGGTTTGACATTGCGGAAAATCGTCAAGAAATTTTGAAGTCTGGGTTCAAAAGTATCCCCGTCCACATAGTCGAAATCGTATCCCATCCGCCCCATGCCGTAATTCAGCAATTGGTTGCCGCGCAGCTTGGTTTTCGATTTGATTTTTATGTTGTATTTTTCCGGTGATTCCGTGAGATACGTTTTGGGCTCGGCCACCAACATTTGCATCACATCAATACCGATTTTGTGCGCATTGCGTATCAAAAACTCTTCCGATGCTCGCAATTCCTCTTCTGTCTCGTCCAAAATGCCTCCCATGACTGACAGTCGCAGCGGAATGTTCACCTGGTGCAAATTATCGATGATCTGCTGATAATGGGCAGCCTGCACCCCTTTATCCAGCAAGTCAAGCAGGCGTTGCGAATTCGTCTCGTATCCGACCGACATCAATACGCAACCGCGTTCCTTTAACTCCTTGCAAAATGACAGATCAAGCAAACATTCTTCCATGCGATTCCGGGTGCTGAACTGCATCCGGTATCCACGCTGGTTTAATATTCTCATCGCATGAACCACTAAACGGAGATTTGTGTTTTCATCGATGAAATTGATCCGCTTAACCTGGTGTTTGTCCAGCAAATATTGACACTCGTCAGCGATTTGCCTGGCTGTTTTCTGTTGGTAGTTTTGCTGTTTGCGGGAGCGGTTGCCGTAGGAACAGAAAGCGCATCTGCCCCAATAACAGCCGATGCAGGTGATCAGGGAAAGGTTCACTTCCTCACTCAGATATTTGTCAAATGGCAAATCACTGAAGTCAGGGGGAGGCACATTTTGAATATGCACGGTTGAACGGGGTGAAGGTTGAGATGGAGGTGAGTCTTGCAGCCAAACCACATCGGGCACTTTTTCCTGCCCGCCCCCACCGGTCAAATATTGCCACAGACGAAGCATGGTTTCCTCTCCCGCACCTGTTCCCAAACCATCCACATATCTGCGGAATGCCGGAATATTCGCCATATCTTCATGTCTCAGCATGATTTGTTGCCCACCAAAGATCACAAACGTATCCGGGATGCAATCTTTAACCCATCTGGCTAAAAGCAAGGAGGGGAGAATCTGGCTGTAATAGGCGATGGAGACAGCAAAAACCCTGGGATTCAATCGATTGATCAACGGAATGAAAGATTCATACAAAGTGAGGGCAGCGATGTCTTCTTCAGATGGGGTCTGGTAATCCAGAGCCTTTTTCCCGATCTCATCAAGCGAAGTGATTTGCTCTTTCAAAATGGAGTTTTCCAGCAACATTTCAATTCCCTGGCGAACAAATCTCGTATTTCGGTGGGCAACCTTTAATGAGGAGTATTGTTTATCAAAAACCTGCGAAAAAAAATCACGCTGGTTTTTCCACAAAAATTTAGCCATTTCCAGACGATATCTGTGTTGTAAATCGTTTCGCCCCTGTTTTTCCAGCAACGAAATAAACTGTCCGATCTTGTCCGCCGAGAAAAGTTGATGGCACAGCTCAATATTCAGATCCTTCTGGACCACAGGAACATCCCGTTTCCGCAAATACGAAGTGATCATGGGCAAGCTTAGGTAAGGGAATAACCGTGCTTCCGTGGTGGGGGGAAAAACGATCAGGATCTCGTCACCCATTATACTCACCTCCGATCTTGAATGGACTAAAGAAAGAAGTGTTGCATCATCCGGATCGATGGGTTGCAACACCTCTTTCAAAGCACTATCAATTAAGCATTGAAACGGAAAGCATGGAAAGCATTGCCCACTTTCAATTCATTCGCTTCCACAACGTCCAGTTCCTCAATGGCGGAAGAGAAACGGAAAGCATGAAACGCATTGCCCACTTGCAACTCCTTCGCCTCAACAACAGTCAGTTGTTCGAGTTCATTTTTGAGCTCTTTTTTGATTTCCTTGCTCAAGGCGATCACCTCCTGTTATTAATCTATAATATTATCATATAATTGTCAATATTTTTTATTTTCTAAATTTATATTATTTCACTCTCGTTTGTACCAATTTTAATTGAATATAAAATCCTTTTTCGATAGACAGCGATCCACCACAGCTGCCCCCATACTGCCAAAAAATCAAGCAATCTGTTTAAAGACATCTCTCTACAAGCGAAACAATAAAGATATAAATATGCTTTCAAAACCCCTCTTCTTCAATTTTCTTTTCTGAATTTTATTTTAAAAATAATTTATAATACTATTTTATAAATTATAGTCTTATGATATATTGATCAAAGCCCAACAGAAACGTGTATCCCCCGGACGAAAACCAGAACCCTTTTTCGATCGCAAAGCCGTTTTCCCTGAATGATTTTATGAAAATACCGAAGACGCCATTTGGGAGGGTATGAACTTGAAGAGTACATTCAAAAACCACTTTTTGATCCTAACCATTTCGATGGGTGTCTTTGCCAGTGTCATGAGCACTTCCATGTTGACGATCGCATTTCCCGATATCGTGTCGGATTTCAACATCTCGTATGAGACGCTTCAGTGGCGGAATATTCTTTTCTTTGCCCTATTCGCCGTCGGTTTGCCGTTTTTCGGAAAAACAGCCGATCATTTCGGTGCCCGCCGCCAGTTTTTCACCGGGATTGTTTTATTTGCGCTGTCTACACTTTGCAGCGGGTTGACCCGTGATTGGAACTTCTTCCTCATCTTTCAGTCCTTGCAAGGGCTGGCTGACTCGATGATTGTTCCTGTTCAGGTCATTTTCATTCGTCAAAGTTTTCCGGAGAACAAAATCGGTTGGGCTTTTGGTTAGTTCTCCGGCACACTGGCCACAGCCACCCTGATCAGTCCGGCCATCGGCGGCCTCCTGATCAAGCATTATCATTGGAATTCAATTTTCTGGTGTCTGTTCGGTTTGTCAATAATCTCGCTAATCATGGCGTTGATCCACCTTCCGCGTGGACTTTCGCCCGAAAAAAAATCCAAAATCCCGTTCGTCGGCGCATTCGGCTTATTAATGACCGTGATTGGCATTCAATGCCTTTTTATGAACAATCTGTCCACAGCCAGCAAACTGGTCTGGGCGATCCTTGCGGCTGCGGGCATCATCGGCATCATTGTGTCCCAAAAAAGCAACAACGGAGAGGGGGCCATCTTCCCGCCCGGCGCTTTTCATAACAAAACATTTATCCTGGCGTGCTTGCGCGTCTTTTGCCTGTACCTGGTAAGCAACGCCATCTCTCTGTACGCCCCCAGTTATTTGCGGGATGTGCATGCCATCCCACCTGACCTCGTGGGCTTGATCATTCTCATTGATTCCGTCATGGGCTTGGCATTTTCCGGTATTGCCGGGCGTGCTGCCGACAAAAACCCGCGTTTCACTTTAGCCGTCGGAATGATCCTGTCACTTGGCGATTCCGTCTTCTTTTGGTTCAGCGGCAACTTTCATCACCTTTTGCTTTTCATCGCCATTTACTTGTTATTGGGAATAGGGGGGACCATTGCCATGCCTTCCCAAAATAAAATTGCCCTCCTCTCTGTCCCTCCCGAACAAACCGGGGCATTCATCGGTTTTTTCCAAATGATCCAGTTCGGTACAGGTGCATTTGCCGCCGGATTGTTCTCCCGTCTCGTTGAAGGCCCGGAAATCGGGAAAATCAGCGCAAGCGGATTTCAAATGATGATCACCTGTGCGATCGCGTTGCAATTGATCGCGCTAACCACGCTATTACTGGAACGAACAGGCATCAAGTCGGAAAAGGGCGTGAACAAAACCACATAAACCGGGATGGTAGCAGACTGACACCAAGTGCAAGGTGTCAGTCTGTTTTTCAGGTTGTTCGCACAGTTCATTTCACGGCCTTTTTTTGCAGTGCCTCTTCGAACCCTGCCACGATCCGTTCCCCTTCCGCGGTCAGCCGGGCATGCTTCCGGATCATGTCCAACGCCTTCTCCACCCGCTCTGATGTCTTGCGCAAATAGCGTTCAAGAGAAAGGTCTTCAATCTGCTCCACGGCCCCCAGCAACCGCCCGGAAATGTGAATATCCTGAAGGAATGCAAAGGTTTCATGGAAGATCCATGTCAGAGGCCGTTGGTCATCGTCAAACGGTGAATAAAACAAAACACCCGGATCATTTTCAAACAAATGATACAGATCCAAAACGGAATTGAATTTGTTGTGCCCGGTTTCATGAACCAACGTTTGGGCAGCAAGGTAGGACGGGCGTGCGCTTGTCGCAATCATGCCACGAAATGCTTTGATTGTTGTCTGATATGGAAGATAACCTTTTGACTTCAAGGGCAAAATGCATGAAATCTGTTCGTTCAACTCGGCAAAAGCCTCCGGCCAAAAAGCACGAACCAGCCCGATCCCTTCATCAAGGCATCGATTCAAATCAGTCCGTTCTTCATTACTGCATGTTTGTCGCAGACCGGTTACATCCTTTTTTGAATCTCCGGGCAAAAAGTTCTCATACCAGTCATGCCCCGCACAAATGACCGCGGAGGTGTTCCTGAGCACGGCCAGGCGAGTGATCTCCATCCCCTGACCGATCCGCATCTCTCCCTCTTCTTTCCAAAATGTCTCCAGCGGGACTTCGACCGTCTCCTGATCATTTTGCAATTGGATGGCCCGATTTTTGAAGTTCACTCTCATAAGGGACGCAAATCCTTTTGCTGCGTGTATCTGTTTGCCAATGGGCGATAACTGGATGGTGTCTTTGGTGGAACGCCTGAGAACCAGACTTTCCCCCTCCAAATCAGGTAAGTCCGATTGCAGAAAAAACGGAAGAAAGAATGTTCCTAAATATGAGAATATTTCCTCCACTCGCGGGCCATAACCAAAATTGATCGCCTCGTGCGCCCGCCAGATCCAGGAGGTTAATTCCGGGCGCACCGCCGCTTGCGCCAATCGTTTGGGATCCAACTGCAACAAGAGGGTCAACAAAGTCTGAGTTGAATCCTTCAATTCTCTTGTTTCCAACATGGGAAAACCTTTGGAGCAGACGAGCAAGAACCGTTTCAAATAAACGCGAAACACCAGTTCCCTGAAAGCGTTGAATGCGGTTGGCTCTCCCGGCAAAACCACTTGTTTCAGGTCAAATGACGAAACAGGCTGACCATATATCTCCCGAACACGATCCATATCAATCAGCAGTTCCTCCTGGCCGCCTCTGCTGTTTCCCCGATTGTTCGTCTCTTCCTGCGCTTCTCCGTAAACTTGGCGGCAACGCTGTTTCCGCCACAATGATTTTACCCGCTCTTTAAACGAATCCTCTTGCATGCGGGCCAGCAACCGTTCCAACATCCGGTCAAATTCATCGTCTTGCCCGCCTTCATCCAGCCGCATCATCGGCAGCGGCTTCCACCATTCCGGGTCTTCCGCCAGTTGTCGGGATACAAGCGGCAACAGATCACGCAAGCCGTTCGTAGCGTTGCAAACCAGGGAAAGGCTGAGGGAAGGACCTTCGGAAACACCCCAATGCGGCCAGAATATCGGAATGTACAACAAGTCGCCTGGCTCCAGGATAAATTCCAGATACTCATCCGGCATAAAGATATTCCCCACATCCGGGTTTTTCAGCATTCTTTTTTGAAGCACTTCGTCTGCAATGATGTCAGGCGGGTGCAGTTTCCAAATTTTCACCCCTTCTTGTTGCAAAACAAAATTATCGCTGTCATCAAAATGGCAACCGATGCTGTGTCCGTGATTCGCCCTCACTCCGTCAAACCAAATGCTGGGACAGGACATCTCCTTTTGAAATCGGACGGCCAATTCACTCAACCGTTCATTCACGATGCTCACCTTTTGCACGAAAGTGAGGCCATTGGCATTTCTTTTAACAAGCCGGGGGTCCAACTCCTCCACCTGACGTGCCATTTCCTCAAACTCCGCCGCCTGCCATTGCGTTTGCAACAACTTGAGAGCCCCTCCTTTGATAAAAAGGGGTTTCTTGCGCCAATACTCTTTAAAAAACTGTTCCCAAGTCAATCCTGCCAGCATCATGCACTCTCCCCCTCATCCATGCTCAGGCGATTTTTCAGCGTTTTTGTTGCAAAAAACAACTCAACAATTCCACGGTATGCCCAATGTCGCTCAATTCGATCATTTCAAACGGCGTATGTGTATACCGCGTGGGAATCGTGACCAGAATGGAGCGAATTCCGCTGTCAACGAAAGCTATGCCGTCGGAACCATAGTTGCTGAACAAACCATGTTGATAGGGAATATGATGTTGCTCGGCAACATCCGCCATTTTCCACAGAAGCCCTTCATCATAATGGACAACTGAATCCCTGTGAACCAGGATGGGACCGCCTCCCAAACGGGCGGGATAATCATCTTCACTGATATTGGGGATATCCCCCACCAATCCCACGTCCAAAGGAATGGCCAAGTCGAACTCCCGCTTGCGACCGATCGCATAGGCCCCGTGCGCCTTGTTTTCTTCCTGAACGGTTGCGCCGAACCAAACTTCATACGCCAGCGATTCTTTGCGTTGTATCAGCTGCTTCAACAAAAGATCCATAACTCCAAGCAAGGCCCGATCATCCATCGCTTTCCCGACCACTCTTGTCCCCATTTGCAGCAAAGGGCGATACCATACCACACGCGCCCCGATATGGACACCTTTTTCCTCCGCTTCTTTCCTGGAATTGGCTCCGATATCAACAAAAAAATCTTTGTAGGTGAGAGTGCGGTTCACAAACGACTGTGACAGAACATGTCCGGCCGGCGCAGCAAAAATCCCTTCCGCAACCACCCCGCCGCGCCCGATCACTTGAGCCCGACATCCAATCATATAAAGCTTGTCCAGCGGAACATCACGCGGTTCCTGAGCCGATTCAACCAGAATGAAACCTGAATCGGTAATATAGCGGACAATGAACCCGATTTCATCCATATGGGCCGCAATCAAGACTCTCGGACCCTGACCACCCACTTTGCACAAAATATTCCCCAACGAATCTTCCTCCCACTCTTCCACATGCCTTTTCCATCTCTGTCGCAACCAATCGCGGACAGGGCCTTCACGCCCCGCCGGTCCCGGCAACTCCGACAGTTGTTTTAACGCGGGAAGCCAAGCATTTATCTCCATTCCAATCCCCCACTCTCTCATTCATTCAGCGTCCTCTTGCCGGAAAGTTTCAAACCGATCGTTTGAATCTTATTCCTTTATATAGGTGTATGTGTAATCCGTCGTCCCCCCTATGGTCACGACAACATTCTTCACCGATTTATCTTCCATCGAACTCTCCGTCAAATAAAAAATGGGCATGATTGGCGCTTCATTCATAAGGATTTCCTCCGCCTTGTGCATCGCTCGCATGCGTATGCGCTGATCCGGACTGCTCTTGACGGTATCCACCAACCGGTCATATTCCTTATTGGACCAATTGGTTTCATTTGCACCTGCATCCGTCACAAAGCAATCGATAAACACAACGGGATCATTAAAATCCGATACCCAGCCCATTGACGCTATTTGATAGTTTTTGGAAGCCAATTTGGCCAAATACACTTTTGATTCCGAACCCCTTAACTTCACCTCTGTTTGAAGAGTCTTTTTCCACATCTGCTGAACCGCTTCGGCAATCTTTTTGTTTGTTTCGGAATTGCTGTAGTCCAAAGTTATTTCGGGCAATTGACGGATCCCCTCTTCTCTCATTCCTTCTTCCAATAATTTTTTCGCTTTTTCTGCCTGAGCCCGGGGAGTTAAAACCGGTTTCGTTACCTGATAAAACTCTTTTTTCTCTACGGGATCCGGCATCTTCCATGGCACCCAGCTCACAGCGGCCTGTTGTCCGCTTTGCAAGAGATTCTCCGACAGCTGTTCACGGTCAATGGCCATGGAAAAGGCCAACCTGATTTTTTGGTTGTCAAATGGAGGTTGCTCCACATTCATTTTGTACACGTAGGTCCCCAAAATCGGGTGGTTTTGCACTTTCCCCTCTTTCGTCAATGCGGGGAGCAAATCAGTTGGTATGGCACCTGAGCCAAGATAATTCAATTTTTTGCTCAAAAACATCTGGTATGCCGTTGTCGGCGAGGAAATGAACGGGAATTCGATCTCTTCCAATTTCACTTCTTTTGCATTCCAAAATCGCTCATTTTTCTCCAGTACAATTTTTTCGTCATGATTCCACTCTTTTAATTTAAAAGGGCCGTTTCCTACATAGCTGGTTGCTTCACGACTCCAATCCGGATTGTTTTCCACCACCTTTTTGTCGACCGGATAGAATGCATAATTTCCAACAAGACTGGGAAAGTATGGCGCAGGTTGTTCAAGCGTGACTTCCAATGTGTCATCATCCAGCGCTTTCACCCCCACATCGTCAGCTTCAGCTTCACCTTGTTGAAACTTTTCACCGTTTTTTATGCAATACAGCTTATAAGAAAACATGGATTTCCCCTTATTTTCGGGGCTCAACATTCTCTTCCACTGGTATTCAAAATCATGAGCTGTGACACGATCACCATTCGACCACTCTGCCGCTCTGAGTTCAAATGTGAATTTCTTCATGTCAGCGCTGGCTTTCCAGCTTTTCGCCATACCAGGCCGGGGATTTCCTTCCCTGTCCAGGCGAACCAACCCTTCCATCACATGATACAGTACTTCCCCGGATCCAATGTCATTCACCAATAACGGATCCAAACTCGCAGGCTCGCTTGTCACATGATTGACAACATGGAGCACTTGGTTTGGCTTACCCGCTTCGTCATTGAAGTCGCAACCACCCAAGACCAGCGCGATCGCGATCAGAATAATAAAAATTCTCAAACTAATTTCCACCTCTCCGGGTTACCCTGATGATGTCATGCCTTACAAAGACAAGGCTGTATTAAGAATGAAAATAAAGTTTTTTCAATTTTAAATCTTTTTATGATAAAACACCAAAATATGACTCCAATAATTTAATAATAAGTTAATATTTTTTATATGTCAAATATTATGTATAATATAAATCAAGAATATTTGAGGTGAAATGAAAGAGCAAAATTACCAAAGAGGCTGTTGACGGAGAAGAGTCAACAGCCTCAAAGCGATCATGATCATTCTTTTTTCCAGCCGATCAAACCGTTTGCTTCCAAGATCTCCAAAAACTTCACCAGCCTGGGTAAAACCGGCTCTGCCTTTTCTCCAAACTTCTCCCCCACTTTCTCTTCCATCTCGCTTACTGTCGTTTGCCCATCACACAAAGAGAGAACGAAGCTCCCCAGTTCATCCAGACGCACGCGGATGAAAGCCGGTTGCTTCAAAAAGCGAACGGAAAAACGTTCAATCGGATTTGTCCGCGGAATGACAACCTGCATCAGACCTTCTTCGCCCGGGATTGGTTCGAGAAGGTAAGCCGGTTTTAAAAAAGGAGTAAACTGGAGCAAGTTTTCCTTGTTTTTACGTTTGAACATACCCATCTACGCCTTATTCGACTTGGATTTTCTCACAGTCACCGCCCACAACACCGCTGTTAAACCAAGGAAAAGGATGAGCGGCAGCCAGTTGCTGGCAAATTTGGCCGGTGCATCCGGATTGATCAGTCCCGGCACGATTAACAGTGCAATTACGACACTGATCAATGCTTCACCGGCAATCAAACCGGAGGCAAACAAACTACCCGTTTCTTCCCGCTCTTTTCTCTCCTCCTCTGTTTTGGCAAAGCGATCCGTCACCCAGCGGATCAGGCCGCCGATCATGATCGGCACACTCGTTGAGACAGGCAGATAGAAACCCACAGCTACGGTCAAAGAGTTCAACCCGAGAAACTCGATGGAAATGGCGAGAGCCGCACCCATGATAATCAGCTGCCAAGGCAAATGCCCCTGCATCAATCCTTCAACAATGATTTTCATCAAAACTGCTTTGGGAGCGGAAAGCACATCGCCGCCGATACCATAAGCCTGGTTAAACAGATATAATACCCAGCCGATCAGCAGGCCACTTGCTGCAACCCCGATCATCATCGCCACTTGTTGTTTCCACGGAGTCGCACCAACGAGGTATCCTGTTTTCAGGTCTTGGGAAATATCGCCGGCAACTGCAAGCGATACACAGACAATGGCCGCGACTGTCAGGGAAGCAACCATCCCCGTCATCCCGTGCATGCCCAGCGCTTTGAAGATCAGGGTTGTGATCAGGAGGGTGGCAATGGTCATCCCGGAAACAGGCATGGAGGAGCTGCCCACAATCCCCACAATGCGCGAAGCCACAGCCACAAACAAAAAGCCAAAAACGGCAATTGCAATTGCACCGATGATCCCGACATGGACCACCGGGGTAAAGGCGATCAACAAGATCAACAGAACAGCCCCGATCAGCAGATAGGGAATAGGAATATCAAAATCAGTCCGCGTAATTTTAAACCCTTTCTCTTTTTGTCGGGCCAAACCGGCAATTGTGTCACGGATCGAGCTGAACAGCATGGGAAGCGTGCGGATTAAGGTAATCAATCCTCCCATGGCCACGGCGCCAGCCCCGATGTAACGGATGTAATAATCGGCAATCGCGCCTGCATCCAATGTTCCGACCGGCTGGCCGGCAGGATAAAAGACACTGGGATTTCCGCTGGCAAAAAAGGAAATCAACGGAACAAACACGATGGAAGCCAGTAATCCGCCGGCGATCATCTGCCCGGAGATGCGCGGTCCGATAATATAGCCGACCCCGAGCAGAGAGGGCATTGCATCCATCCCGATCGCCGCATTTTTATACCCCGGGATCATCGCGGAGATGGAAGTTTTAAATAAATGGAATCCATCTCCCAACGCCTTGAATATCCCTCCCACCAGAAAACCGGAAAAAATCTTGCGGGCATGGCTGCCGCCGGTTTCTCCGGATTTAAGTACTTCTGCACAAGCAGTCCCTTCCGGATAAGGAAGGACTTCATGCTCATTCACAATCAGCAGGCGACGCAAGGGGACCATCATGAACACGCCGAGGAAACCACCGGTCAACACGATAAACGCAATCAACCAGTTGCTCGGATTTAAATGCCACAGGTACAGCGCCGGCAACGTAAAAATTGCCCCGGCGGCCACCGCTTCACCCGCAGTGGTCATCGTTTGCACAATGTTGTTTTCCAAAATCGATTTCCTTCTGAAAATTCCCCGTAAAATAGCCAGGGAGATTACGGCCGCCGGAATCGACGCACTCACCGTCAAACCGATTTTCAACCCGAGATACGCATTGGCCGCCCCAAAGACAATGGCCAAGATAATTCCCAGGACGATGGCAAATCCCGTCAACTCCGGAAGTGACTTCGTCGCAGGCACATAAGGAACAAATTTTTGCTTGTCCTTACTCATATTTGACTTTCCCTCCTCCGAGTTAAAATTATTTGACAATTATTCAATTATTATACAATCCTTCATCATAATAACATGAAACATTAACTATTTTCATCTAATTATCTCAAATTTTTATCATTTCACGTTCAACTCTGACAAAACTGTATAAAAATCTTTCCTCAATAACTGGCATGACAAACATCCCGGCCATGAATGATACAGGCAAAACAGCACCTAGATTCTGCCTTGTCTGACACAATCATAAGATGAAACTAAGCAGAATTCCAAGGACACCACACCCCGGCCTGCAACAAACTTTCGCAAAAAAAACAAGCCCCGTTTCCCCTGTCACAAGGGATCCGTGGCTTTTCCATGCCATCGGTCAAGCCGATATTTTCGATTCTTTCTTGTTCATAGCGAGAACCGCTTCCTTATATTTTTCTTCATCAAATTCGTTCTCGCTCTTGGCGACAACCATGGTTGCCACCCCATTTCCGATCAAGTTGATAATCGCCCGAGCTTCCGACATAAAGCGATCCACCCCGATCAGCAGCGCCAATCCCTCGACCGGAATCAAATTCATCGAACCCAATGTGGAAGCGAAGACAATAAATCCCCCACCCGTGACGGCCGCAGCCCCCTTGGAAGTCAACATCAAAATTGCAATAATGGTGATTTGTTGCCAGATGGAAAGGTGAACGTGAAAAACCTGTGATAAAAAGATAACAGCCATCGAGAGATAAATGGAGGTGCCATCCAGATTAAATGAATATCCTGTCGGGATCACCAGACCGACAACAGATTTGGAACATCCGAACTTCTCCATTTTGTCCAGCATGCGCGGCAGGACCGCCTCCGAGGAAGAAGTTCCAAGGACGATTAACAATTCTTCCTTGATAAATCGAAGATAATGCCAGATCCGGAATTGATACATACGACAAATCAGCGCCAGAACGACAAAAACAAACAGGATCATCGTCAAATAGACGGAAAGCATCAATTTTCCCAGCGGCAACAGCGATTTAATCCCAAATTTCCCGATTGTATAGGCCATTCCGCCAAAAGCGCCGAGCGGAGCCACCTTCATAACATAGGAGACAATTTTGAAAAAAACCTTGGAAAACCGTTCAAACAGATCAATGATGTTTTTTCCGTAATCCCCCAAACCGGCCAAGGCAAAACCGAAAATCACGGCGAAAAAGACCACTTGCAGGGTATCCCCTTCGGCAAAAGCGCCGATCATGCTGGCCAATCCATTTCTTCCCCGCTTTTCGTATATTGCGAAATATCCCCTTTGTCCAGCTTGCTCGCATCGATTCCCGCCCCCGGGTGAAGCAGATGAGCGACCAGCACCCCGATTATCAAGGCAAAGGTGGTGACGAGCTCAAAATATAAAATCGCCTTTCCTCCGACACGACCGATTTTTTTCATATCCCCCATCTTGGCGATCCCCAAGACAATGGTCAGGAAAATGATCGGGGCCACCACCATTTTTACAAGATTGATAAACATGTCCCCAAGCGGTTTCATCTGCTTTGCCCCGTCAGGCCACAAAACCCCGAGCGCCACTGCCACGATAATGGCCACAACCACTTGGAAGGTCAGATTATTCAGGATTCGGCGCAATTTGATTCGCTCCTTCCTGCATTTGTTTCAGCGATTATACAAGTTTGGTTCATCAGCTTCATCTTGTTATAATGATAAATTAAATTTATTAAATTGTAAACGATTTCATATTGTGCAATAGATTATCAAAATCAAATAAAAAAGGCCCCAAGGGACCGGATCTGTCGATTCTCAATATTTACGGCGAATCCGTCGTTTGCTGCCTTTCATAATTTTGTACATCCGTTATGATTTCTTCGTTTCCAACCAGTCCAACTGCGGAATAGTCACTCCGAAATGATCTTTGACAACATTGGCGTACATTTTTAGCAGCCCTTCTTTTTTCTCCTCGATATCAATCGCCGTACGGACGCGGGAAACAGCGGCTGTTTCCGACAATGTTTGATTCAAATAGACATTTTGCAGAAGTCGTGTCAATTTTCCGGGAAACAAAAACTGGGCATAAATGAGTGAATACTCGGATTCATCCAGCGGAGCCACCTGCTGATAACCTGCAAGAATCGCCTGCAAAACCCCGGGGCTGCCCGTGCATCCATAGGCATACATCAACCAATCGGCCAGATCGGCCGTTCTCACGTCGAGGGTCATCTCATTCCAATCGAGAAAAACGGATTGTTCGCCAGCTTGCAACAAATTATGCCGATGCAGCCGGGAATGGCAGATCTTGCCAAATTTGACCATTTCCCGGCATGCCTCGTCGCCGTTGATTTTTTGATAATATTTGATCATATTTTCCATCATGCCGATAGTATAGCCGGAAATGTCCAACCATGTCCGGTCCAAATCACTTGGATAGGAAGTTAATTTAGCAGCCAAATGAAAAATTTCAATCTGTTGCAAAGCCTTTTTCAGATGTGATTCTTTGGCGGACAGCCGGGAATATTCCGCATGCTCCTTTGAAGGTTGAAAATCTGCTGTCGCCTGATGCAGGAGGGAAAGTGACTCTGAGAGACGGGCCCACTCATCCAGGCCGGAGAGCGACACCGTTTCCCCCTCCATCCAGGGCAAGAGCACATAGGCATAGCGAAACCCGTCAAAATAGAGTTTCTTCGCTCCTGTATCAAGCGGTTCCGGAAGAGTTACGCGCTTCTCTTGCTTCCCGTTGACGTGTTCCGCCACTTGCTTGATCAAGTGCCAACGATCTTTCTCTCCCGGTTTCACCCTTTTCAGCACATAAGTGCCCTGATCGGTTCGCAAACGAACAATGCCGCGAATCGGCTTGGCCTCTTTCACGTGAAAACCGTAATGGTAGTGGAGGAGCATTTCCAATTGCTCTTCTCCGGTAAGTTCGGACAAATATCCGGGCTGAAAATCAGATGACATAATCCCTCACCCCTCGTCGTGTTATTCTATTCGCGACGTGAGGGTGAGGTGCCTAGAAATCAGGGTGTTTCCTCTTGGAAACAGGGTGAATGACATCGAGGCCTCCTGTCACATTAATCAAGTTTCCGGTCACAAAATCAGACTTTTCTTCGACAAGAAAACAGATGACCCGTGCCACATCCTCGCCACTGCCCGGTCGTCCCCGCGGCGTTTCTTCATCGTTTAGCATCCGCACCTGATCTATCAGCATTTCCTTGTTATTCCCGACGATATCCCCGGGACAAACCATATTGACGGTAATGCCGAACGGTGCTTCTTCAACAGCCAATGTTTTCGTAAAGGAAACCAGTCCGGTTTTCGCTGCGGCGTATACGGAACGATCCGGCCATGCCGGTGCCTCCATCGCTCTGCCAAACCCGAAAAAAATGATTCGGCCCCATTTTCGTTTGCGCATCCCGGGAAGAACCGCACGTGTGATCCACATGGCGCTCAGGAGGTTGCCTGCAATCATCTCCTCAATTTCCGCCGCCGAATGCTCCACAAACCATTTGCGCTCGCGAATAAAAGGGCCAACCGCATGAACGAGGACATCGAGCCGGCCGTAGTGTGCCAGGGTTTCAGCGACAACCTGTTCAGCTTCTTCTCTCCGGCTGACATTGCCGTAAACACGGAGCACTTCTCCTTCTTCCGGCCCCAGGATTGGGGAGAGACCGTCCGCATGCCCGCGATCCGTCCGCGAATTTACCGCCAATCGATATCCGGCTTTTCCCAACTGGGCCGCAGCCATTTTGCCCAGCCCCGTTGAACCGCCGGTAACCAGTGCCACTTTTCTCTCCATCTCCATCACCTCTCTTTTTCATAAACTCACCATGTCAGGAGAAAATAGAAAAACAGGCTGCCTTGCATGTCAGCAGAAAATGTTGGGGGCTTTTTGGTATGCCGGGCTCTTGCCGCCTTCCGTTGCGAGTTTGGAGCGCAATGCCCGCTCCTGACTTTCCCAGTCTTTCATCCCTGGATTGTTGGGGTATTCGGGGTCCATCATAAGGATCATTCCCAGTTGCAGTTATTCAAGAATTTCACCTGATTTAAAGGAGTATCGCCGTATGACCGGGTCAACCCAGAATTGTGTATCGGAAGAGGAACTGTATCAAACGACCTTGCAGTGGATCGCCAAACGCGGGGTCGAACTGAAAGAAATCGCTGAACTCACGTTTTTCTTGCAGAAAGATTATCTGCCAAGCTTAACCCTCGAGGAATGCCTGGAAAATGTAAAGCAAGTGCTGAAAAAAAGAGAAGTGCAAAACGCGGTGCTGACGGGAATACAACTCGATATGCTGGCGGAGCGCCGGCAGCTCGAAGAACCGCTGTTGGATATGCTGGTTCGCGATGAGGGTTTATACGGAATTGATGAAGTGTTGTCAATGGCCATTCTCAATGTTTACGGAAGTATCGGTCTGACCAACTACGGCTATATCGACCGCGTCAAACCGGGTGTATTGAAACGTTTAAATGACAAGCACGACGGGGAAATCCATACCTTCCTGGATGATATCGTCGGAGCGATCGCGGCCTCCGCCTCCTCCCGGCTCGCCCATAACCGCAAACAAGCTCCGCCGGATTGACCGGCACATCCACAACAAGTTCCACCAGATGGGGCGGTTTCCTTCCGGATCACACTCATCCATGGAGAAACCGCCTTTTCTGTCAACGTTTGTTTCCGTCAAAGCGCATTTCCAGACGGGCCGGTATGCCCCCCCTAGACCTCCCTGTGTCCCGAGATGGTCGCTCAATGGTTCCCCAGCGTCCCTCCGAGTCACTCAGGATTTCATCTTAATCCACTTTGCAGCGATATCGCTTAGTTCCCTCTTTTTCAAACAGATCCATCTTCCCTTTTACCCGCAAATACTCCAGATGGGCCAACGTTTCGGAAAGGGCAAACCGCAGGTTGTGAATGGACAGGCGGTCTCCAAACAGACACTTGCACACATCATATGCCGTCGGCTCTCCCAGGTCCCGGACGTATTTCGCAATCAATTGCAGACGCGCCTCATGGTGTTCTTCCAATTGGGCAATCCGCTCCCGGTAATGAGTAAAGGCGTTGCCATGAGCCGGAAATATTCGCTTTACCGGCACTTTTTTCATCTTATCCAGGGTGGACAGATAAGTGGCGAGGGGATTGGGATCAGCCCCCGGCCATAAACTGATGTTCGGGGTAATTTTCGGCAACAGGAAATCACCGCCGATCATGATTTGGCGTTCGGGATCATAAAAACTGAGATGACCGTCCGCATGGCCCGGGGTATGAATCACCTGATAATCGCGATCCCCCATCCGAATCGTTTCCCCCGGAGCAATCCATGTCGGCTCTGGATGCGGCTCAACCCAACTGTGAAAACTGCGCAAGTGGCCGGGGATTTTTTTCACCCAGTCTTCCGTCAAGCCATGTTCGGCAAAAAAAGCGGCCATCCGTTCCGGCATATCGCTTTTCCGCCCGAAAAAGAACTGAGCCTGCCCCCAGTCTGTTCGCGAGAGATAAACAGGGGCATTGGTCAGCTGCTGCAATGTTCCCGCCAGTCCGTAGTGATCCGGGTGATAATGGGTCAGCACAATTTTTTCAACATCGTTCCACGACCAGCCATGCTTTGCTTGCGCTTCTTCCCAGACCTGCAAATCCTGATCGGTATGAAGGCCGGTATCAATGATTGTGAATCCGTTTTTTCCTTTGATCAGATAACAGTTGACCACTTTCAATGCAAAAGGCAATGGCAACGGAACTTCGATAATATCTTCCCGGATATCGTTCAATGCGCTCGCCTCTCTTCGTTTGCCCGGTTCATCCATTCCCTCAGGTTTCGGGCAGTGTAGGTTGCTTTAATCTCAGCCTTTTCCGCCATCTCGGGCGTTGTAATTCCCGTAAAGACCAGCAGCGTGTCCATTCCGCCTTCGATCCCGGCACGGATGTCCGTATCCAGGTTATCACCGACAATCAGCACTTCTTCCGGAGCAACCCCCAATTTTTTCAAGGCATAGCGGAGAATGATCGGCTCCGGTTTCCCGATGAATAACGGCTTCACTCCGGTTGCGGCAGAAATGCCGGCCACCAGTGAACCGCTTCCGGGCAAAAGCCCCTCCTCTGTCGGCAAGGCCCGGTCCGCATTGGTACCGATCAGCGTCGCCCCCGCCCGAATCGCCAAACAAGCTTTTTTCATCTTTTCATATGTAAACCCGCGATCGATTCCGACCACAACAGCATTGGGATGCTCCTCCGTAATGCGGCATCCTTTCTCTTTCAGCGCCTGCAACAGTCCTTCTTCCCCGATCACATAGACGCGCGCATCAGGAAAGTTTTCCTGCACATATTGAGCAGTCGCCAGAGCAGTTGTATAAACTTGCCCGGGCCGGGCCGGAAATCCAAATTGCCGCAGCTTATCCGCAACTTGCTCCGGTGTGCGGGACGAATTGTTGGTCAGATAAAGATGAGGGATTCCCTTTTGGTCCAGCTCGCGGACAAACTCGAGCGCTTCCGGGATCAATTCAGTACCCCGGTACAACGTGCCATCCAAATCAATAAAGTATCCTTTATATTCCTTCATTTGTTCACACAACCTATTAAAATGATTCGCTTGCTGGAAGACTGGATCGGCTCGCCGGCAAAACTGCCATATCTTTTTTCCACATTGAGACCCGCTTTCTCCAGCATCTGCTCCAATTGCCCGGAATCGTACATTTTGACTCGTTCCTGATACCGGCGTGTTCCACTTTCATCCGTGATCGTGATCGCTTTGCACACAAAATCCCCGTCAATCCAGCGTTCCTCCCGGATGCGGACACCGTCTTCTTCCCGTTCCGATTTGGGAACAAGATTTTGCACCACATATGATTTATTGAGAAAATCGAGGAGATAACGCCCTCCCGGCTTCAATACGCGAGCAATCTCCCGAAGCACTTGCTGATTATCCTCATCATCGGAAAAATAGCCAAAAGAGGTAAACAAATTCAGGACCACGTCAAACATTTCGTCGACAAAGGGGAGATATCGCATATCCCCGTGAATGAAGGGAACCGCCAACTCACCGGCATCTTTCACGGCATGAGTCAGCAAAACTTTTGACAAATCCAGCCCCACCACATGGTATCCACGCTTGGCCAGGCTGAGTGTATGTCTGCCGGTTCCGCAACACAAGTCCAGAATGAGGTCATTCTCGCGCAGATGAAGCCACCGGCTTATTTTTCCGACTTCACATATTGCATCTTCGCGAGTGCGATGTTTGTATACGATCAAATAATCTTCGCCAAAACTTTCTTCGTACCAAGACGGCATCTCTTTCCCTCCCGCAATAAAAACCTCATTCCCCGCTTCATTTCAATTCACAGTCGCGGTTGCTTCCATTTGATTGTACCACAAATGAAAACGGCACAAGAAATGTGCCGCAAGCCTGTTGACAATTAAGGAGAAGGGGATTGGTGCTTAGCAGCGGCCTTTCGACGAAGGAGCCGGGAGCAAAGAAAAGCGCCAACCCCCATGGTCTTCTCAATTCGCAATCAAGCTGACGGCACAAGGAACGTGCCGCCCGCCTGATGCTGCGTAAAAAATCATATTTTGGCCATTTGCCGTGCCCGGATGGTGTATATGCAGTTTTGTCCCCCTTTTGCCTTGCACTCCATCCGTTCGACATCGGCATTGAGCAGCTTTTTAAACCAATTGATCTCACACTTGCAGGCATGGTTATACCGGTTGGCCACTTGGGCAATGGGACAATTGTATTCCACCAGCCGATAACTTCCGTCCTCTTGTTTGTTCACTTCAACCATATAGCCTTTGGAATCCTGGATCTTCGCCAAAAGTTCCACTTTTTCATCCAGGCTTTTGCCGGAGAAATCGGCCTGGTACTCTTCCGTCAGCCGTTTTTCCCGGCTGCGAAATACTTGTTCTATCATTTCCAACCCGTGATTTTCCTCGAGATCCTGCAACAAATCCAGGGTGAAATTGGAATAGCTTTTAGGAAAACAGTCCTCCGATTTTTCCGTCAAATAATATTGATTCGTCGGACGTCCCATCGCCTGACGGAGCAATTTGGTCGCGATCAAACCGTCCCGTTCCAGCGTATTGATATGCCGGCGAACGGCCATTTCCGTAACACCCAACCGCTCGGCGATTTCCCCGACGGTAAGAGCTCCCTCGGTTTTTAACATCATCATAATCTGTCTGCGGGTAGAACTCGCTCCATTCATGCCCTTCACCTTCCCTCGGCCACAAAAAGCCCCTTTTTACTTCTATACCCTTTTTTATCGTATACTTTGTTCACCGAGTTCCTTTTGTAGATAAGTTTTCACTTGTTTGGCAAAATCCGCGAACCAGCCGGAATCCTGCACATACGGGATCAGATCCGTCCATGCCGTCTCGGTGTAACGGCGAACCAAACGCTCCCTCAGGGACAGCAGATTCCTGAGCTTGCTTCCGGTTTCGCGATCGATCACCCGCTCGTCTTCCAAAATGTCGACAATATCGAAATATCCTCCGGGGTCTCGCATGATGAATCCGTCGATCATCACACTCCCCACATCAATCATGCATTCAGATGCCAAATGGAGCGCCCGTTCCGCGGCAAATCGCTCTTCCAGCTCCCTTTTTCCGACAGCCAGACGCTCCAGCAGGTCTGCACATAGCTCAAGATGGGATAATTGCTCCTTAATCCTGTTTACGTTTACATCATAAATCACACCGCGTTCCCCCAATCTTCCGTAAAACCTGACCTTTCCATTTACAACAACGAAAATAAGGCAGGAGAAGTGTCACACAATCAGATGCCAAATTGTTGAAATTCATTAATGCTTTCACGTGATAAATTATAACGCCTGTCCGGAATGAAAGGAAACATCAGCCCAAGACTGTTCAGAATAAACCCTCCTGCAATCGCAAAGAATAGATGCTAAAAGGAGCAGCTGTTGTTGATCTGAAAAGGAGGGACAGTAAGGTGCAGCTTTCCGACAAAGATCTTCATTATCTGACCGATGAAATGTCCTGGGAATTGCTGGCAATGAAAAAATGCAACCATTATGCCGGCCTGTGCCAAGATGCATCCGTGCAATCACTCATCAATCAAATCGGACAAATGCATCAGCGCCATTATGAAATGCTGTTATCGCAAATACAATCTTCCACCGGCGCCGCTTCAACAAGCCAACCGAACGCCGCCAACCAACAGATGAATTGATGAGGAGGGAAGACGATGCAGTTTCAATCGAATGCCGATACATCGCAAAAATCAACCGGTTTGCCAAAGGTAAAAGGGCCGCAAATGAACGACCGTGACTTTATCAACGATATCTTGTCCACGGAAAAATATATCTCATACGGTTACAATGCCGCTGTCAATGAAGCGAGCAATCCGCAACTGTTTCAGACGCAAATGCAACTGTTAAACGAGATTCACCAGGCGCAGCATCAACTATTCGACTTGATGCATCAAAAAGGATGGTACAAACTGGAGGCGGCGCCTGCCGGCAAGATCGCGCAAAAAGCGCAGCAATTCGCGAACTATCGCACACAATTTCCCTATCAGTAAAAGCGTACCCCCTCCAAGGAACAAATGCGGAGGGGGTCTTTCTGTGGAGCGGGTGGTCACAATTGTTGCCGGACAGCAGGTTTTGTCAGCTCCTGACTTCCTTTGTCAGCGAGAAGGAATTTATTTACATCCCTCGAAATCGTAAAAGTAATAATATTCTTGCAAGGAGGGCTGTCTGGCAATGAATAATCAGGAAGCGGGCATTTCGACGAGAGAAGCCGCCGAACGTTTACAAGTGACGGCTCGAACGGTTCGCAAGTGGATTGATATGTTTGAAGATTATATTCAACCGGATTGGAATGAAAGAGGGCATTATCTCTTGACTGAGGAGGGCCTGAAACGGCTGTCCGACATCCAGAACCGTCTTTCGGAACCGCAAAAATCGATGAAGCAAGTGCGCATGGACTTGATCAAAGAGGGAAAAATTCATCTGAGACCCGATCAGTCTGAATTGACAGACACGGAATTGCCGGACGAAACCCTGCAGCAGATCACGGAAACACTCGACAGCGTCGGGGAAATGGTTGAAGAGCTGTTTGACCGGATGGACCGGCTGGAAAATCACATCTTCGGGCTGTTCACCACCCTGGAGGAAATGGAGCATAAACTGGTCGCCGTAAGCATCGATTCCGTTTCCGCCAATGAGGTGCAGCAGATGTTCGACGAAGTCCGCAAAAAACAGGATCAACTCCGAATGGAATTGCGCAATGTGACCTTTACCCAGCGACTGACCGCTGCTACCAGCGAACAGGGGTTACTTCCGCGTCGCCAGAAAAAAACGCGCTTTTTCGGCCTTTTATAGCCCGCAAAAACGGGATTGCCCCCGTGAACGTAATCATCGGATCTGCAGGTGGCGGGGCACTTTCCGGTTTTGCCAATGCTTCCGTCCGGATTGTACCGACAAGTTATGATCGTTATTGTATAATGGAAGGAAGTTGAGCAAAAAGGAGCCATTCGCATGTCAAACCAAGATCTGATGTTTTTATACGATGAATCGGAAAAAACCCATACCCGCTTTATCAGCTTTGTCGGTGAATCCAACCGTTTTGACCTCGCCATTGTGACAACCGAACGCTTTTACGGAAAAGTTTTGGTTCTCGACCTGCAATCCAACCGTTTTGCCATCATCGGGCCGGATGATCTGGAAGAACCCGGTTATTTGGAACACGTCTATCAGATTTCGGAAGCAGAAGCAGAGGAATTAAAGCAATTTTTACATACGGTTGTCTGACGAATATTTCTCCTCTTTCTTCCGCACGTTAGAAAGGAAGGAGGAGATGAGGCATGAGCCGGCAAAATAAAAGCAAAGAACTTGGCACCGTCGAGTCGCATCGCAGCGAACTTGTGCCCGAAGAATTCCCCGACGGCCCTTACGGAGCGGCAACCTCATATCGCTTGGGGAAATCCACACCATGGCGCCCCGGTCAACATGCCGGACCGCAATTCACCTACGAAATGCGCGAATTTCATGAAGGGATTGAACGCCAATTTCCGGGAAGCCATCCAACACACGATCAACCGAACCCGTAAAAAAGCCAGCCCTATTCCTTCCGGGCTGGCTTTGCACTTTTCACCTTTCTGAGCACAAAATAGGCACATCCGAAGTTGCAAAATTCATTTAGATATTCTTGTAAATAACTGATCTTGGTTTCTGTTGTGGCCCGGGTGTGATCATCGGCAAAGAAACCTTTCAGTCGCAGCTGACCATATCCCCAATCGCCGACGACATAATCATATTTTTCCAGGATCTCACTGAACCGTTTGCGAAAAGCTTCCATATTCCAACCGTTGCGATGGTTGGAAAGAAGTTCATACTCCAACCCATTTATATGAATTCGCTCCATAAACGTCCTACCTTTTCTATTCCAATTTTACATTTATATGTTACCATATCCTCCCGTTAACATCTTCATCCTTTTTCGTATGGATTGCCGTTGTTTGGGCACGTTAAAAAAAGGAGGTGCCGAAACTTCGATGAAACGACGATACCTAATTCTGTTCGCGGCGATGCTTCTTCTCATCCCCGCCTGTAACAATGATGACCAGCAGCAGGCAGATCAGGGATTACAACAAACCCATGAACCGCTGTACCGGGAAAAAGATCAGGATTCGCGGATCGGGATGGTGCGAAATGATGAAATTAACGGTGAGGAAAATGCACACGGCGGTGGGCAGAACGAAATCGGATATTTCAAATACACACCGGAAAATTATCATCAAAACGGTCGTGCCGCAGGACCCGATGTCTTTGTGGACCGCCCCCTCCTGGCAAAGCATATCGCGCAAATGGTCACTGTTTTGCCCAATGTAAAGGAAGCCACCGCACTTGTTACAGATGATCATGTATTTCTTGGGATTAAAACGAAAAACGGACGCATGGATCCAAAAACGGTAAAAGAGGCAAAGCGTACTGCGGAAAGTATTACTCCCCGCTACTTTAAGGTTCACGTGACGGAAAACCGCACCCTGGAGTCGCAGATCAATTCCATCGGCATGCGGATGACGAGCGATTATGATGTAGAAGGGATCAGAGGGGATTTGGAACAGCTTCTCCGGGAAATGGGCGATACCACCCCTCCGGAAGTGAATGAATCATCACAACCGAACAGGCGGAGCCAAATGAACCCGAGGCAGGATTAAGCGGGAAAACCAGCTTTTCGGCTTGGAAGGCTGGTTTTTTGTGTGACCATATTCCATAAAAAAAGCAGGCGATAATGATCTGCCATTATCACCTGCCAGTCGGTTTTATGCCATTTTCTCCTCTTTTTTCTGAGCGGATGCCATTTGCTCATGCGCATGATACGAGCTGCGCACCAACGGCCCCGATTCGACATGGGAAAAGCCCATGCTCAGTCCGATTTCTCTCAACTGCTTAAATTCGTCCGGCGTATAATAGCGGTCGATTTTCAAATGCTTTTTGGTCGGTTGCAAATATTGACCGATCGTGACAATATCCACATCATGCGCCCGCAAATCTTGCATTGCCTCAACCACTTCATCAAATGTTTCACCGACTCCCACCATGATGCTTGATTTGGTCGGGATCTGCGGTTGCATCTCTTTGGCCCGTTTCAGAAGCTCGAGCGAACGGTCATATTTTGCCTTGGAGCGAACGCGGTCAGAGCGGCGCCTTACGGTTTCGATATTGTGATTGAGCACATCCGGTTTCGCATCCATCACCACTTTCAGCGCATCCCAATTCCCCATGAAGTCCGGGATCAACACTTCGACACTGGTAAAGGGATTGCGTTTGCGGATCGCCTTGATGGTCGCCGCAAAGATCGCCGCGCCGCCATCTTTCAAATCGTCACGCGCAACGGAGGTCACAACCGCATAGCGTACCCCCATCTGTTCCACTGCCTCAGCGACGCGCTCCGGTTCCTGCCAATCCAGTTCCGTCGGAAGACCGGTTTTGACGGCACAAAAACGGCAAGCCCGCGTACAAATGTCCCCCAGGATCATGAATGTGGCCGTCCGATTGGCCCAGCATTCAAAAATATTGGGGCAACGAGCCTCTTCACATACGGTGTGCAAGGTTTTGCTCCGCATCATCTTTTTAAGCTCTTGATAGTTTTCATTTGTATTTAGACGAATTTTTAACCATTCCGGTTTACGTTCTCTAGCCTGAGATTGGCTTTCTGCCATAATGCTCCCTCCTCACTGCAGGTACGATCGCCCGCTGTACCTTGGCTGCAAACAATACAACAAGATTATATTACCACAAAGTAGATCAACTTACGCCAAATCATCCCTTTTCCTCTTACTTTTTCCGACTCCAATAGAGCAAAAAGAGGAAATAGGGGGCGCCGATCACGGCTATCAGCACACCGGCCGGCACTTCCAGTGGTGCAAATAAAGTTCTCCCCAGCAAATCGGCACCCATGACCATGATGGCTCCCAACAGTGCCGACGCCGGCAACAAAAGACCGTAGGCGGCTCCGACCAATTTGCGCGCCGCATGAGGGGCGATCAATCCGACAAAGCCGATCGTACCGACAAAGGATACGGCAGCTCCGGCAAGCGCTGTCGCAATCAATAAAACCAACAGCCGCTGGAGGGAGGGACGGGCACCAAGAGCTGTTGCCAACGAATCGCCCATTTGCGAAACATTGAGATGGCGGGAAAACACGAAAGCCAGCGGTAGCAAAAGGGCAAGCCAGGGGAGCAAAACAGCAACCTGGTTCCAATTGCTCCCGTAAATACTTCCGGTCAGCCAGGTTTTCGCTTGCAAGGCACTAAACGGCGGACCGATCAGAATAATGAAATTGGTTGCCGCCTGGGTAGCCAGCGTGAAACCGATCCCCAGGAGCACCAGCCGGAACGGGGAGATTTTTCCCCAGGAGAAAAAGAGCAACAGTCCCACAATGACAGCCGCCCCGATAAACGATGCGGCCGGCACCCAAAATAATGAAACTGAAAGGTTGGTGGAACGGTCGCTGAAAAAAGTGATCACCGTAACCGCTCCGACTGAGGCACCGCCCGTGACCCCGACCATATCTGGTGAGGCCAACGGATTTCGGATCACCGCCTGCAAAAAAGCGCCGGAAACGGCCAGCGAGGCTCCGGCAATCAGCGCCAGGAGGATGCGCGGCAGACGGAATGTCTCAACGATCAATTGATCAAATTTGGACCCGATCCCCAAAAAGACCCGGATCACATCGAGCGGAGAAAGCTGAACCTGACCTACTCCGACACTGAGCACCATGACAAGAAAAGCGAATGCGGCAAGCAAAAACAAGATCGAGACGGCTCGCCAGTCAATCAAGGCGGAGAAGCGCGAACCAAGGCGGAGAGAAGTGTACCGCTTCATCCTTCCTCACTCCCCTTTCTGCCCGCAAGATAAATAAAAAACGGGGTTCCAAGAATAGCCGTCATCACCCCAACCGGAATCTCCTGCTGATTCATCACCAATCGTCCGGCAATATCGGACGCCATAAGCAAAGCGGCTCCGTAAACGGCGGCATAAGGAATGATGAACCGGTGGCTTGCTCCGACCCAGGCACGAACAAAATGGGGAACTACCAGCCCGACAAAAGCGATCGGACCGGCCACCGCAACCGAGCCACCGGCCAGCAAAACGACGATCAGCGCGCCGATTCCTTTGATCAAACCAGTTTTCATTCCCAGTCCCCTGGCCACATCTTCTCCCATCGTCAAGATGTCAATATTGGGTGCCATCCACAACGCCAGCAACCATCCGACCAACATAAAGGGAAACATCGGCAGGGCACTTTCCAGGCTCCGTCCTTCAACTGAGCCGGTCAGCCAGAATAACAGCTCATTCAGTCCCTTTTCATTCATCACCAACATTCCCTGTGTGATCGAAGCAAAAAAAGCGGCAATTGCGGCTCCGGCCAGGGTTAGTTTCAACGGACTCAGTCCCTCCCGGCCGACGGATCCCAGAAAATAGACGATTGCCGCCGCGACAGCTGCCCCGATAAAGCCAAGAATCATCAAGGACGGGACGGCAGTGATCGAAAAAAGCGTCACCCCTCCGACAATAAATAAGCTGGCTCCGGCATTTACCCCGAGTGTCGCCGGTGATGCGAGCGGGTTTTTCGTCAAAGCTTGCATGAGTGCCCCGGCCACGGCCAGACTTGCTCCGACGACGAGCGCAAACACCGTTCGGGGAACTCTGGTTGTCCGAATAATCAAATGCTCATTATTTGTCGGCTGATAATGAATAAATGACTCCACCACCGTTGAAAGCGGAACCCGGGTAACGCCGACACTGATACTGATCATGGCCAAAACAGCAACCAACACCACTCCGGCGAGCAGTCCGGCCCATTTGAACCGCCCGGTATATAAACCCCCCATATCCACTACCTCTCTTCCTTCCAGACCAACTTAAGTCTAGAAAAAGGAAAAGATGATGTCAATGAGGTTGAAAATCATTATCAAAATAATTGACACCCGGCTTCTTTATTTTTATAGTAAAGAAGAAATCAGGAAATGATAATCATTATCATTTATAACGAAAGGAGCATATTCGGTGCGTTCCATAAAAGCAATTCTTCCCCTGTTCCTTGCACTCGCTCTCTTTTCCCTTGTGCTTGCGGGATGCAGCTCATCTGATTCATCAGATCAAACCAAAGAGAGCGGCCGCACGATTCAACATGCAATGGGGCAATCCATCGTCCCGACCCATCCGAAACGCGTTGTCGTCCTTACCAATGAAGGTCTGGAAGCCTGCCTTGCTCTGGGAGTCAAGCCGGTGGGAGCGGTTAAAGGTTTTACCGGCCATCCCTGGTACCCTCATCTGGCAAAAGAACTGACAGGTGTGACTGTAGTCGGAACGGAGAGCCAGCCTGATCTGGAGACGATCGCCAGTTTAAAACCGGATTTGATCATCGGAAATAAAATGCGCCAGGAAAAGGTATATGAACAATTGTCGGCAATCGCCCCGACCGTGTTTGCTGAAACCTTGCGCGGGGATTGGAAAGTCAATTTCTCCCTGTATGCCAAAGCGCTCAATAAAGAAAAAGAAGGCAACAAAGTCCTCAAGGAATATGAGCAAAAGGTGGCCGAAGTGCGGAAAAACGCCGGAGACCTTCTGAATCAGAAAGTTTCCATGGTTCGCTTTTTGTCCGGGGAAACGAGACTCTACCAACTGGACAGCTTTTCCGGCGTGATTTTAAAAGATGTCGGGTTTCAGCGCCCGCCGCTGCAAAATAAAAATTCCTTTGCGGTCACGATCACAAAAGAACAAATTCCACAAGCCGACGGAGACATTATCTTCTATTTCACCTATGATACAGGCGACAAAAAAGGAAATAAACAGGAAGAGACGTTTTTAAGCGATCCGCTTTGGGCCAATCTCCAGGCGGTTAAAAACCATCGTGCGTTTAAAGTGGATGATGTGATCTGGAATACGGCCGGCGGCGTCAAAGCAGCTTTTTTGATGTTGGATCAACTCAATTCCTATATAAGCAAAATCAAAGCACAAACAACATAACCTCCTCCCGTGAAGGCATGACCTCCCCAGGATCATGCCTTTTTTGTATCCTGTCCCGAGCGTCGGTCTCCCCTTTCCGAATTCCTCCCTGAAAATGCCAAAATGTTTTCGATGAATGCCAGGCAAACTATCTGTAAAACCTTTTAAACCAAAAATCGGTGGTCATGATGGTAAAAAGCTGTAAAATCCTGCTAAGCTTTTTTTTGTTGTTTTCCGCTTTTCCATGTTCTGTTGACGCGTCGGACAAAGATCAGGAAGCGTCGGACAAACTTCACCTGTATGAAACCATGGAAACATTAACCGGCGTGCCGTGGGTATATCTGGCAGCCATGGACCAATATGAGAAAAATGCACATGCTGCCAAAAACAAAAAAGAAAAAAGCGGAAAGAAAAGGCTCACTTCAATTGAGGTTCCCTCCTCCTTGTGGGCAGGCCGGATCAATCCTGACCCTGATGACCGGGTGCCTGAATCGATTGCCTTTTTTCAGGGAATCGGAAAGGATGCCAACGGTGACGGCAAGGCAGATCCACAGGATGACCTTGATGTTCTCTACTCCGTCGCTTCCTTTCTGGCGCAAAAAGGTTTGAAAGAAGAACAAATCCGCGAACGGATCTGGGACTATTACAAACATCCGACCACGGTGGATGTGATCACGCACATCGCGAAAATCTACGCTAGATACCAAACGCTCCATCTGGAAGAACGCCGCTTCCCGATCCCGCTTCAATATAATTACACGTATCACAATACCTGGGGAGACCGCCGCGGCTGGGGAGGTCTGCGCATCCATGAAGGAACGGATATTTTCGCCAACTACGGAACGCCCGTACTGAGCACCTGCTACGGCTATGTTGAATTGATTGGCTGGAACCGCTATGGGGGGTGGCGCATCGGAATCCGCGACGTCAACAATAACTATCACTATTTCGCCCATTTGAACGGCTTCCGCAAAGGGCTGAAAAAAGGAGATGTCGTCAAACCGGGCGATCTGATCGGCAGCGTCGGTTCTTCCGGTTACGGGCCGCCGGGAACTGCCGGCAAATTCCCGCCCCACCTTCACTATGGAATATACAAATTCAACGGAAAAAGCACCTACTCATTTGATCCCTATCCATTGCTGAAAAAATGGGAACGGCAGGCCTATCTGAAATGGAAACGGAAGAAACGCCGCCACCGTTCGGCCAGTTCCGAAACCACTCACCCGATCCATTCCTCAACCAAAAAAAAGCATGATGGCTAAGTCCCTCCATCATGCTTTTTCCATTTGTGATTTACCCGGCTTTTTGTTCATCGCTTTTTCTTTTATTCAGGTTGGAGCTGTGGTAACCATAGATGAAATAGATGATCAAACCTACTGCCAGCCAGATCAGAAAGCGAATCCATGTCGCTTCGTGAAGCTGAACCATCAAAAAGACGCAGAAGATAATCGCCAAAATCGGCACCAACGGCATCAAAGGCGTTTTGAATTTCCGCGGCAGATCCGGCTGTTTGTAGCGCAGGACCATAACGGCGATCGAAATCAGAACAAATGCGGCCAGCGTCCCCAGATTGACCAATTGGGCCAATTCGTCAAGCGGCACAAAAGCTCCGAGCAACGCAGCGAAGATCCCAAATGACCAGGTGGTCACGTAAGGCGTACGATATCGCTGGTGAACATGGGAAAAAATCGGGGGCAACAAGCCATCACGCGACATGGAGAAGATGATGCGAATCTGTCCGTACAACATGACCAGCATCACGGTAAACATCCCGACTAATGCCCCCAGGCTGATCAGTCCGACCAGCCAGTTTTGATGGACGAATTGCATCGCGAAGGCGACCGGAGCATCTTTATGGCTGGCAAAGTTTTGATAGGGCACAATCCCCGTCAGAATGGCCGTCACAATAATATAGAGGAACGTGCAGATGCCGAGCGACCACAAAATGCCTTTGGGCAAATCTTTTTGCGGGTCACGCGTTTCCTCCGCCGCGGTGGTGACAGCATCAAAACCGAGGTAGGCGAAAAAGACGGTCGCGGCAGCCAAACCGACTCCGGAGAAACCAAAAGGCATGAACGGAGACCAATGGGCCGGTTTTACATAGAAAATTCCAACAATTATAAATAATGCAACGACAATCAACTTAATGGCAACCATGATGTTGTTAACCCATTTTGACTCTTTTACACCGATTGAAAGTAAAAAAGTAATAATTAAGACAATGACAAGTGCAGGCAAATTGACGATGGCTCCGGGCACTGATCCCCCTGGTGCATTGGTTAGCGCCGCAGGCAGATGTATGCCGAACCCTTCCAACAGCGATTTGAAATAACCGGACCAACCGGACGATACTGCACTAACCGCCAACAAATATTCCAAAACCAAATCCCATCCGATAATCCAAGCGACAAATTCTCCCAACGTGGCATAGCTGTAAGTGTACACCGACCCGGAAACCGGCACCAGCGAGGAAAATTCAGCATAGGCCAAAGCTGCAAACAAACAGGCCAAACCTGCGATCACAAAAGATAAAATCAAGGCGGGACCCGCTGTCAGCGAACCAACACCCGTCAGAACAAAGATCCCGGTTCCGGCCAAATCAGTCGCTTTTAACTCCCTCTTGAGCTGAGTTCCCTGACGGCTCGTTTGAATCGAGGCGTCAATACTCTTTTTACGGAATAGCTGCACGGCAAAACCTCCTCTTCGGATAAGCCGATTTTTATTTTTTTGAAAAATCGGATGTGTACTTATTATATATAAATTATTTAAGAAAATAAATAAAAAATCCTGCCAATTCCGGCAGGTTATCTCAAAAACTAGGCTTTTTGTTTCTTTAATTCTTCTAAAATCGCGTCCGGCTTCAGGCCTTGAATCGCCGTATCCCCGATGACTGTAACAGGAACGCCCAGAAAACCCAGTTTTTTTACATCTTCCAAAAAGGCGGGGTTTTCTGCACAATCGCGTACTTCGTATTCGATTTTATAATCATTTAAAAATCGCTTCAAAACATTGCATTCAATACAATGCGGCCGGGAATATACAATCACTTTCATTGTTCGACACTCCCTTCATGCGGGGCAAAAACTCTCTCCCTGTCATTTCCCATACCGGGATGACTTAACCATAATATACCACAGTTTCTCGGACAGGCGGGTCCCTCCTTCGAGTGCTTTCTTATCGACCCCTGAATCTCTTCGACAGGCCATTGATGTTTTCCGCATCCGGATGTGTTGGCTTCCCTGACCCGATATGCTATCTTTGTCACAGAGAAACGAAAAATATCAGGGCATTTGACCAAACACTGAATAGACGCAGGCTTGCGGATTTACATCCGTTTGATCTGCATGCCTGATTCGGGAGAGATGATCGACTTGCACAGAAACCTGCGAAGTTTTCTTACACAATTGCGTCAAGAAAAAGAGATTGTGGAAATAGCGGCTCCCGTCGACCCGCATCTGGAGCTGGCGGAAATTCATCGGCGCGTGATCGCCGAAGAAGGTCCCGCCCTGCTCTTCACCAACGTAAAAGGAAGTTCGTTTCCCGTTGTCACCAATCTCTTTGGTACTTCCCGACGGGTGGAACTGGCTTTTGGCCCGCGGCCGGAGCAACTGATGAAAAAAATCGTTTCCCTGGCCCATACTTTAATGCCGCCCACACTTGGTGCACTGTGGAAAGAACGGCGCATCCTGTTTGACCTGATGAAAGTGGGATGTCAGCCCGTTTCTGCCGGTAAAGCACCTGTACTGGAACAAAAGCAAGCTGAAGTGGATCTGACCCGGTTGCCCGTCATCACTTCGTGGCAAGAAGACGGAGGGCCGTTTATCACCTTGCCTCTTGTGTATACGGAACACCCGGTTACGGGACAGCATAACCTCGGTATGTACCGCATGCAAATTTTCGACAAACAAACCACTGGCATGCACTGGCAGATCCAGAAGGGCGGAGGATTTCACCACTATGAAGCGGAATCGCACAATCAAGCCCTGCCTGTGCGGGTGCATCTGGGAGGGCCGCCCGCGCTCATTGCTTCGGCGATTGCACCTGTGCCTGAATTTTTGCCCGAACTGCTCTTAACTTCCCTGATTCTCGGAGAAAAGCTGCCCGTCGTCAGACCGTCTGATGGCGGTTACCCTTATATCGCGGAAGCGGAATTCGTCCTGTCCGGCGTGGTTCCACCACATGAGCGCCGTCCCGAAGGTCCGTTTGGCGACCACTACGGTTACTATTCGTTGGAGCACCCGTTCCCGGTCTTCCATGTGAAAGAGATCCGCCATCGCCGCGATGCGATCTATCCCGCGACAGTAGTCGGCAAACCACGCCAGGAAGATTACTATCTCGGTGAATTTTTGCAGCGCCTTCTCTCCCCCGCTTTCCCCATGGTGATGCCGGGTGTGCGCGATTTGTGGACATATGCGGAAACCGGCTTCCACCCATTGGCCGCGGCCATCGTCAGGGAGAGTTACAAACGGGAGATCATGGCCCACGCTTTCCGCATTTTGGGCGAAGGGCAGCTCTCGCTGACAAAATTCCTGATCCTGACTGACCGGAGCATTTCGCTCGACGCATTTGACCGCTTGTTTGAAACGGTTTTGGAGCGGTTTGAACCTGCATCGGACTTGTTCATTTTCCATGATACCTCAATGGATACGCTCGACTACACGGGACGCCGCTTCAATCACGGCAGCAAGGCGGTACTGCTTGGAACCGGGGAGGTCAGGCGCACGTTGCCCGCGGAATATCACGGCCCCGATCTCCCAGGGGTGCAAGGTGTGGCTGTTTACTGCAAAGGGGCGCTCGTCCTGGAAGCCGACCCGTTTGAGCAAAACCCCCGGCTGGCGGAACATCTGCTGGAGCAATACGGGGATGCCCTGCAGGAATGGCCGTTTATATTCCTTGTTGACGACCTTGCCGCCGCTTCGGGGCAGACGGCGTTTCTGTGGACGGTCTTCACACGGTTTGACCCGGCCCACGACCTGTATGCGCGGTCGGATTGGAAGCAGCACCGCCCGCATTACCGCCTCCCCATTGTAGTCGACGCCCGGATGAAACCGGGCTATCCGGATGAACTGGAATCTGATCCGGCAGTCAAAAAACTTGTTGATGATCGCTGGAAAGAATACTTTGGTTCATAAAAAAAGCTTGTGCCCGATTTCGGCACAAGCTTTTCTAGTCTTCAAACAGGTTACCCAGACCTCCAAGAATACTTCCCTCATCTTTTTTTCCGTAATTGGCGGCAGCAAAAACGCGGCTGGCCAGCCGGCTGAACGGCAGCGATTGAATCCACACTTTCCCCGGCCCTTTCAATGTCGCGAAAAAGAGGCCTTCCCCGCCGAACAGGGCCGTTTTGAATCCCCCGACAAAGCGGATGTCATAATCGACCGTCGGCGTCATCGCAACCAGACATCCCGTATCGACGCGCAGCAGTTCACCCGGCCCCAGTTCCTTCTCCACAATCGTGCCGCCGGCGTGAATAAATGAGAGTCCGTCCCCTTCCAGTTTTTGCATAATAAAGCCTTCCCCGCCAAAAAATCCGGTTCCCAGCCGCCGCTGAAATTCAACACCGACCGAGACCCCCTTCGCCGCACAGAGAAAGGCATCCTTCTGGCAAATTACCTTGCCCCCGAGGGCAGCCAGGTCAAACGGAACGATTTTTCCGGGATACGGGGCAGCAAAGGTGAGATGCCTTTTCCCCTGCCCCGCATTGGTAAACACAGTCATAAACAGGCTTTCGCCCGTCAACAGCCTTTTGCCCGCACCGAACAGTTTGCCGACAAGCCCCTTACTGGACGAAGACCCGTCGCCAAAGATGGTCTCCATCTCGATTCCGTCTTCCATCATCATTAAACCGCCCGCTTCAGCGATCACGCTTTCACCCGGGTCCAGCTCGATTTCCACGCACTGCATGTCATCGCCATAAATGCGGTATTCGATCTCATGTGATTGGGCCAATTCAGTCAGCTCCTTGAAATCGCGATCTTTTTTGAGAACGGCAATGGAACCTCCGCTGTTCCGCCCCTTTGCCTGCATTTTTCACGCTATTATTTTAACCTATTTCACCGCTTCATTCCCTATTCTTTCATTCTCGGATCAAACAAGTCCCTCAGGCCATCTCCCAACAGGTTGAAACCGAGTACGGTGCACACAATCGCCAGTCCCGGAAAAATCATCGTCCAAGGAGCCAATTGAATAAATTCGCGGGAATCGGACAGCATCGTCCCCCACTCGGGTTGCGGCGGCTGTGCACCCAATCCGAGGAAGCCGAGAGCGGCCGCTTCAATGACGGCTGTCGCAAATCCCAATGTGCCCTGCACCAAGATCGGCGACCAGTAGTTGGGCAAAATATGTTTCCATAAAATCCGGCTGTTTTTCATCCCCATGGCCCGTGCCGCCAGGATAAAATCTTCTTCCTTGACCGACAGCACGCGTGACCGCATCAGCCGTCCGAAGGCGGGAATATTGATGACGGCAACGGCAATCATCGCATTGTTCAACCCCGGCCCCAAGATGGCCACAATGGCAATGGCCAGCAAAATGCTGGGGAAGGCGAGCAAAATATCAAAAATGCGGGAGATAATCGTATCCCGCCATCTGCCGTAGTAACCGGCAATCAGGCCGAGGAAGCTGCCGATCACAATCGAACCGGCAATCGCAAAAAAACCGACTTGAAGTGAGATGCGCGCTCCGTAAATGACGCGGGTAAAAATATCCCTCCCCATATCATCCGTCCCGAACCAATGGCTGGCCGAAGGTGAAGCCAATAAGGCGCTGCTGCGCTGGTCATACTGATACGGGGTGATGACAGGAGCAAACACAGCCAGCAAAATAAAGAGGATAATGATGACACTGCCGATCGCGGCCGAACGATGCCGCCAGAATGCCCGCAAAAAATACCTGACTGGCGATTCATGGATGGAGGGGGCATAATCGATCGATGTGACAGAAGAATTTTCATTCATCTCCGGCAATGATGGCATGGAACATCAATCCTTCCCGTATTGAATGCGCGGATCGATCCAAGCGTAAATCAGATCGACCAGCAGGTTGATCACCACGAAAATCGTCGCCAGCACGAGAATGCCGGATTGAATAACCGGGTAATCGCGCTGCCCAATCGCATCGTAAATATACCGCCCCACTCCCGGCCAACTGAAAATCGTCTCCGTCAAGACCGCACCGCCGAGCAGCAACCCCATTTGCAAGCCGGCCACCGTCAATACCGGGATGCAGGCATTTTTCAACGTATGTTTGTACACCACCCAAAATTCGGACAATCCCTTGGCGCGGGCTGTCCGCACAAAATCGGAGCGGAGCACCTCCAGCACACTGGACCGGGTCATCCTGGCGATGATCGCCATCGGTATCGTTCCCAGCGCGACTGCCGGCAAAATCAAATGCATCATCACATCTCCCAAGACGGTGAAATCTCCGCTGAACAGGGAATCAAGCACATAAAATCCCGAAAATCCCTCAAAGCCGAGGCGCGGATCAATTCGTCCGCTGGAAGGAAATATTCCCAGCTTCTGCGCAAACAGCCACTGCTCCATCAAACCCAGCCAGAAGACCGGAATCGAGACACCGAGGAGAGCAACCACCATCCCGGAATAATCCAGCCATGAATTTTGTCTCCAGGCCGATAAAATTCCCAGATTAACACCAAAAAAGATGGCAATCGCCATCGCCGCCAGCGAAAGCTCTGCCGTCGCAGCCAGATAGGGCTGAATCTCTTCGGAAATCGGGACATGGGTGATGAGGGAAGTACCCAAATTTCCATGCAGCAAATCATTGACATAAAGGAAATATTGTTTGTAAAAAGGCTGATCCAGTCCCAGATTATGCCTGATTTCCGCCAACTCCTGCGGAGACGCTTTCTCCCCGGCAATGGTTTTTGCCGGATCTCCGGGAATCGCATGGACGATGGCAAACGTAACGAGCGACATCCCGATGAGGACGGGAATCAGCATGAAAATCCGGCGAATTGTATAGGCTAACATCGTTTCCTTCCACCTCGTTGTTGGCTATGTCGAAAGTGGCATTGCCCCACGCAAGAGCAATGCCACTCCTGGCCCGATCTTTTACTTCAAATCCACATTTTCCAGGTAGAGCGTTGAGGTCGGGTGCGGGATAAACCCGGTTACTTCTTTTTTGGCTGCATAAGGTACGGTCGCATGAACCAGCGGTACCCACGGCGCATCGTTTTTAATGATTTCCTGCGCTTGCTGATAAAGTTTCGTCCGTTCCTCCTGATCGCTGGAACGCTGCGCCTTGATCAACAGATCGTGCAACGGATCGCTTTTATAGAAGGCGATGTTTCCCGCATCGGGCGTACGCGTATTGTCTTTGTCGAGGAGCACGTACAGGAAGTTGTCCGGGTCGCCGTTATCCTCGTTCCACCCGAAGAGAGCCATCGAATGCTCCCCTTTTCCGGTGCGGTCCAGGTACGTCTGCCAGTCATAGGTGACGATTTTCGTTTTTACGCCGATTTTGGCGAAGTCGGCCTGCATATACTCCGCTACTTTTTTGCCGTCCGGCAGATAGGGGCGCGGTTCGGTCGGAGCATAGAAATCGACTTCAAAACCATTGGGGTAGCCCGCTTCAGCCAAGAGTTTTTTCGCTTTATCAAGATTGAATTCATAATCCTTGATTTTGCCGTTATAGCCCCACATAAACGGAGGAATCGGATTGACCGCCGGTTCGGCCAGACCGGAATAAAAGCTTTTGATAATCCCTTCTTTGTTGACGGCATAATTGAGCGCCTGTCTCACTTTCGGATTGTCAAACGGTTTCTTCTGAGTGTTAAAAGCCAGATAAGCCACATTCATCCCCGGCTGGTTAAACAGTTGCAGGTTGCTGTCCCCTTTCACCAGTCCGACCGAGTTCGGGTTCAGGCCGTCCATGATATCGATATCTCCCGATTTCAGCGCGGTCAAGCGGGCGGTGTTATCCGGAATGGAGCGGAAAATCACTTGTTCCAGCTTGGGATAACCTTTTCGCCAATAGTCCTTGTTTTTCTTCAACGTAATATGATCGTTCTTTTTCCATTCCACGAAGACAAAGGGACCGGTTCCCACGGGTTTTTGTGCAAATTGTTCAGGTCCTTCCTTTTTGATGGCGGTCGGCGAAGCAATGCCAAACGGGGACATGGCCAGGTTGCTCAAAAACGGGCCCTGCGGATAGTTGAGATCAAACTCAACCGTGTATTCGTCCAATGCTTTGACATCTTTAATAACTGCACCTTTATCCCCTTTGAATCCGCCAAACATATAACCGAAGTAAGGGAATTCCCCTCCTTTGTGGTAGGGGTTGTTTTTATCCATCCAGCGCTCGAAGTTAAACACGACGGCATCAGCGTTAAACGGGGTTCCGTCCTGAAATTTGACGCCTTGGCGCAGTTTGAACGTCCACTTTAAGCCATCAGGGCTAGTTGTCCAGCTCTCCGCCAAAGACGGCTCCACCTTGGTCGATGTCGGTTCATATCTGACCAGCGTATCAAAAATCTGTTCAGTGACATGGAGGGATTCGCCGTCCGTCACTTGAATCGGATCAAGCAGTTTGGAGTCGGCTCCGCGGCCATAGATCAAGGTTTTTTCCTGGCTGCCCGCTTTATTGTTGGAACATCCCGCTAAAAATGATGATAAAACCAGAATAAAAGTGAAACAGAATATCCAAAGCCGTTTTGGCATATAAGCATCCTCCTTTAAATGGATTCATCATGTTTTTGGATTGCCGGACGATCCCTTTGGCGACTCACCTCCTTTTCAAACTATTGATCAAGCAGATGGCAGGCAACCTGATGGCCGCCGCCTGCATCTTTCATCTCCGGACGGACTTCTTTGCAGACATCCATGGCGTAGGGGCAGCGCGGATGAAACGCGCAACCGAGCGGCGGATTGGCCGGGCTGGGCACGTCGCCGGACAGGATGATTCGCTCCTTCCCGGCATCCGGATCGGGAATCGGCACGGCGGACATCAAGGCCTGGGTGTAAGGATGAAGCGGATTGCGATACAACTCGTCCCGTCCGGCCAGTTCCACCATCCGTCCCAGATACATCACGCCGACCCGGGTGCTGATATGTTTCACCACGCTCAAATCATGAGCGATAAAGATATAGGTAAGTTCAAATTGCTCCTGCAAATCCATCATCAAATTAAGCACTTGCGACTGAATCGACACATCCAATGCCGATACCGGTTCATCGGCAACGATCAGTTTCGGCTTGGTGGAAAGCGCGCGGGCAATGCCGATCCGCTGCCGCTGGCCGCCGCTGAACTGATGTGGGTAACGGTTCATGTGAAACTTGTCCAGCCCGACCACCTTCAGCAGTTCCTCCACTTGTTCTTTTCGTTCCTTCGCTCCTCCCAGTCCATGAACGATAAGCGGTTCTTCCAAAATCTTCCCAATTCTCTGCCTCGGATTCAGAGAAGCAAACGGATCCTGAAACACCATCTGCATTTCCCGCCGCGCTTTTCGCATCTCTTCCGGAGAGTATTGCAAGATCGACTTTCCTTCAAATTCAACCTCGCCCGCCGTCGGCTCATACAGTCGGAGTATCGTCCGTCCGGTGGTGGATTTGCCGCAACCGCTCTCCCCCACCAGCCCGAGTGTCTCCCCTTTTTCCACAGTGAAACTGACATCGTCAACGGCCTTTATTTCTCCAATCTTTTTGCCGAAAATGCCGCCGCGGATCGGAAATGTTTTCTTCAGGTTACGAACGCTCATGAGCGCCATGATCGATTGCCTCCTTTTGATTCAAGAAACAGCGGCTGAAATGCTTTTCATCCACTTTCACGATTTCAGGTTCCTCTTTGCGGCAGATCTCCATTGCAAATTCACATCTCGGGGCAAAGCGGCAACCGGCGGGCAAATTGAACGGACTGGGGACTTGCCCGGGGATGGCGTATAGCCGCTTCTTTTGCTCGTCCAGTTTGGGAATCGACTTTAACAGGCCTTGTGTATAGGGATGAGCGGGATTTTTAAACAGGCGCCTCTGGTCTGCTTCTTCCGCCACCTGCCCCTCATACATCACGATAATGCGGTCGCACATTTCCGCCACGACTCCCAAATCATGGGTGATCAACAAAACCGAGGTGCCGAATTCCTCATTCAAGGATTTCATCAAATCCAAAATTTGCGCTTGAATGGTCACATCGAGCGCGGTCGTCGGTTCATCGGCAATCAGCAGGCGCGGGCGCAGCACCATGGCCATGGCGATCATCACCCGCTGGCGCATTCCCCCGGACAGCTGGTGCGGATACTCATCCAATACCCCTTCGCGGGCAATGCCCACTTTTTTCAGGATGTCCAGCGCCCTCTCCCTGGCGGCTTTTTTGGAGATCTTCTCATGGGTGCGAATGGCTTCGATGAGTTGGTTCCCGATTGTAAACAGCGGGTTGAGCGAGGTCATCGGTTCCTGAAAAATCATGGCGATCTCTTTGCCGCGAAGTTGACGCATCTGTTTATTGTTTAACTTAGTCAAATCTTGCCCCGCAAAAATAATGGAACCATCAACAATTTTGCCCGGGGGCTTTGGCACTAACCCCATAATCGCCAGTGAGGTTACACTTTTTCCACATCCCGATTCTCCAACCAAGCCGACAATCTCGCCTTTTTGCACGGTAAGATCCAGCCCGTCCACCGCCCTGACCACGCCTTTATCCGTAAAAAAATGCAACTTCAGGTGCTTAATTTCCAAAACAGGTTGGGCCAAAGAGATCACCTCGGATTATAGTTTGAACCATTTATCTATTAATCATTTTTTATAATGTATAAAAATAATGTCAATTAATTATATTCTATCTACAAATCAAAAAAACCTTCTGTAGGAAAATAGTTTATTTACCCGCGTCATAAAGCCAGCGGCTGCCAACCGTCACCAGCCATCATTTGTTAAACATAACTGGACGAGCTTCCCCCGGCATCATTTTTTTGCTCTTCCCTTAAGCTGTGAAAATGGCGGGTGCTAATCTTCAAAACCGTACCGTTTTCGATCCTTGACGGCTTTCCCGGAAAGTCCGCGAATGATCACAGTCATTTCACCCGGGCAAAACATAAAGCACCGATCCCCAGATCATCGGAGAATCGGTGCCGGCTCGGGATGTTATTTTCCTTGGTGCAACCGGTGCGCCATATGCAAAACAGGGCCCACAAACCGGTTCAGCGGGAAACCATGGCGAATTGCCTCCGTAATGAATGCTTTGGCCGTGAACACTGCCTCCCTGACCGATTTGCCCTTGGCCAGTTCTGCCGTAATTGCGGCCGAATAAGTGCACCCCGCCCCATGTGTATAAGTGGTCTCGATGCGTTCGCTCTCCAGGACTTCAAACGTCTCCCCGTCGTAAAATACGTCGACGGCCTTCTCATGCTGCAATTTGCCGCCGCCCTTTACCAGGACATATTTCGCCCCCGACTCATAGATCTTTTGCGCGGCGGCTTTCATATCCTCCACCGTGTTCAGCGCCCCCAGTCCGCTGAGCTGTCCGGCTTCAAACAGGTTGGGAGTGGCAACAGTCGCCTTGGGAACGAGAATTTCCCTTAATGCATCCGCCAATTCAGGGTGAAGCACCTCATCGGTTCCCTTGCAGACCATCACCGGGTCGACGACGGCCGGAATATTTTGCGATGCGATCACCTCTGCGGCAATCTCAATGATTTCAACCGATCCGAGCATCCCCGTCTTCAGCGCATCCACCCCGATTCCCTGCAATATCGTTTTCAACTGAGCTTTCAGGGTCGGGATCGGAACGGGAAATACCTGATGGTTCCAATCCTGGTCAGGATCCATTGCCACAATCGTGGTCAGCGCAGTCATGCCATAGACCCCGCGTTCCTGAAATGTTTTCAAGTCGGCCTGAATGCCTGCTCCGCCACTGCTGTCCGAACCGGCAATGGTTAATGCTTTCACTGGCTTAGTCATCAAAATCCGCCCTTTCCATGCTGTAACCTCATGTTTGTCTATTATCATTTAACCCCATCATAATCGATGATTCCGTCAACGTAAACCATGCATTTCCCCGCTATGGGAAATCCATCCTCCTCCGGTTCCGGCCGCGATTGGCGATTCCCCAATCCTGATGGGCGTGATAGAATGAAAGGCATGGACGATGGAGGGATAAAAATGAGCGACAAAATCGATCTTTCACGTTATGTCTCAAATTTGGATCAAAACGTTTATGCCATCTACAACCTGCCGGAAGAAGTGATCGCCGTCATTTTTGCTTATGTCAGCCGGAGCCCGGCCAGCTTCCGGGAAAATTTGGCCAAACTGCTGGCCGACGACGAATTGGCGGTCGGCGTAAATGCAGGCGGACTTGCAGGCACTTATTCCGAAAAAGCCGCCCGTTTCCACGAAAAATGGGTGGTTGGCTACGGGCATTCGAGTGTGGCGGAACACGCTGTCGCCCATATCGGAATCGAAAAAATCAGCCGCCTTGCTTCGGCCGAACTGGAACTGGCCAACTCGTTTAACAGCTTTACCGAATACAGCCAGCGCTATCAGCGTCCCAAACGAGGCGATTTTTATATCCCGCAAGAGCTCAGGGCCCATCCCGATCTCGAAGCGCGTTTCATCTCCATCAACGAAAAAGCATATGACACCTATGAAAAACTGATGCACGGTCTGATGCAGTTCCTGCCGCAAAAATTTCCGCGGTCAGAACATGAATCCGAGCGGGCCTATCGCTCCCGCATTGAAAAAATCGCATTTGAAGATGCCCGTTATGTGTTGACGTTAGCCACCCTGACCAACCTGGGGCTGACTGGAAACGGACGCGCTCTCCGCGATACGCTGGTTCGGCTATTATCCAGCCCTCATGCTGAATCGCGTCAATTGGCGCGGGCAATGGAGAGAGAGATCAGCCAGGTGATCCCCACCCTGCTCAAATACGTAAAACCGAACGAATATCTGCTGAAAACCAGGGAAGCACTCCAATTGCGTTTTGCGCAAAGCAAGCTCCCCCGGCATCCGGTCAGTGGTCCCCATGCCCGTTTCATTTCGATGCCGGCCTACGAAGACGCGTTGCGCAAACTGGCGACTGCGCTCCTCATCAGCCAGAGTCCGCTCTCGTATGAAGAAGCGAGCGCCCGCGCAAACAGGTACACATCGGCTGAACTGGAACAGATCGCCGAAGAGGCCCTCGTTCACCTGCGCTTTTTCGACAATCCGATCGGCGAATTTGACCATCTCACCTACCAAATGGAAATGGTCGTTTCCGAAGCCAACTGGCATCAATTGCTGCGCCACAACCGCCGCACCCATTTCAGCTTCGGCGAGCCCACGATCCGTTTGGGCCGGACCATTCCCCCTCATGTGTCCGAAGCCGGTCTCAGCGAAATGTTCCAAGCCCTGCTCGAAGAAGTGGAAGAAGGATTCAACGCGATCGCTTCTGTCTGTCCGGAAGCGGCTCCCTATCTGGTTACAAACAGCCATCACCGGCAAATATTTGCGACAGTCAGCCTGTGGGAATTGTACCATCTGATCAATTTGCGCACCTCTCCGGAAGCACAATGGGATATCCGGGCGACCTTTGAACAGCTTCTGAAAGAACTGAAGGCAAACCAACCGATTCTCGCCAAGTATGCACAACGGCGGATGCCTTCCGCCTGAGGGAAGACGGGTGCAGAGAGGCACCCCCTTCCCTTTATAAGACGAATGTTGAAAACAGATTTTTTCCTTCCGCTTTGCCTCTTTTCCCTGCCAAACGCTATAATATAAGTAATGAGAACAGAGAGGAGGCCTTCCCTCCATGTCAAAATTATTTGAAGCATTTATATCAGCCAACGACCTTCAGGCGATCAACAAGAATAAATTGTTCAACGAAATGCTCCGCTCCTTCAAGAAACTCGGCCTCACCCATAATAATGAGCTCAAAGCCGTCATTCTTGATATTGATACCTATGAACAGCTGGTGGACCGTCTGGAGGAACTGGAAGAAATGCAGGAGGATATCCAACTGGCCCATAACCTGAGCGAACGCTTGCAACTGCCGAAAGAAAATTGGCTGGAGAAACCGAATCATACGCCGAGAATGGAATTCTTACGTTCAATGGAGAAAGGATCTTCTACATGATTAAAGAGGTATATCATCCCCTTTTTTCCGAAGACCTTTCCTTGTTGGCATCCATGATGAACAAAAAGCGTTTTAATGAATGCCTGCAACAGATCGACCGCGCCATCGACCAGGTCATCCGTCATCCCTTCAAAGCTGCGCCGCTTAAATATGCACCCTTAACCGGATATTACAAGAAAAAATTTTTTTCCGTCGCCCGCCCCCGCAGAAAACAGCGCCCCGATCTTCGCTTGATCTACCGCTTCAATCCCGAAGAAAACACGATTTATTTTCTCGCAGTCGGCTTACGCCTCGCCCAACGGCCGCAAAATCCACACGATGTCTACCAACGCGCCCGAAAACGGAATCTGATTGATTGGGGGGAATGACAAAATGCGGACGGAAGCAAATCAAAAAGCATAAAATCCGCCTGAAAACACTCCGGCAGGAGCCCTGTCAGGCGGATTTTGTCTCTTTGCTTATTCTTCTTGCGCTTCCATCCCCATGCCCTGAACGATGACCGATTTCACAACCCAAGTCTCACCATCCTTGACACAGGGAAATCTCAGATCCAACCCTTCGTGATAAAGATAGAGATGCGTTTTGGTTTCCAAGAGCACACGGCTGTCCCGAATGACTTGTTCGATCTCCCTCCCGCTCCAATCCTTTCCCAAACGCTGGGCCAAACGCTCGCGCATATGACGGGAAAATTCGATCTTTCGTTTGTTAAAGAGAATCCCTCACTTGTTCCACTTCTTTAAGAAAATGATAAACCAAATCCCGCTTAAAAACCGGCAATATTTTCATCATCGACAATGTAAACCGGAACACCCCCACCTCATTAACCATTTCTTCTACTTTCTTTTTTGATTCATCGGAGATAATGCCGAATTCCTTGGACAGGAAATGAATAATTTCCTTTGTCTCATCAGGCGGCTTCACCTTCGAGCTATGGTCGGGCAGCTTCTCCTTAAGGACTTCAAGGTCAGCAAAAGCTTCATGAACCGTCAGATTTTCATCCAGGCGAAATTCAATCTTATTATCTTCCTTCACTTCCTTTACCTTTGCCTCGATTACCTGTCCAACATGCAATTCCTGCTCTTTGGGGATATGGCGGTTATGGATTAATCCCGACAAGGCAAAAGGGTCCATCGTAACAACAAAGGCACCAAAATCAACAAGGCGGGTGATCCTAACCTTTACTTTACTGCCGACTTGATATTGCGGCACCAGTTTCGACGGCGAAGATTTTTTTATATATTCTGAAATGCGTTCATCCAAATCATATGGCTTGGCCATGTCTGCCCCCTCCTTTGGTGAGTTGATTATGATTGTAACCTGAAAGTGCTTTCATTGGCAATGTTTCTTTTCCATCCATCAAAAAAGTGACAAGCAGCTTCTGCCGGTCTCTTTCCATTCCCTTGCCGGTCCGGCCATAAGGGTCACCCCCTGCTCAAAGATTGACCTCCCAGTGTTTTCCACGCTTTTTCCTCTGCAGGAATGCGAATGTGAAACAGAATAAAAGCATTAAGAAGCGAAGCCCAAACCATGGTGGCATACGCACCGAACAAAATGGGGATCAAAATGAATTCGAGCATTACCACCACATAGTTGGGATGCCGCATCCAGCGGTAAGGACCGGTTGTTAGCGGGCGGCTTCCCGGAATGACAAAGATGCGCGTATTCCAAAACGTTCCCAACGAGCAAATGCTCCAGAAGCGCAGTCCCTGTACCAGCACCAGGCAGAAAAAAGGGATTGGCCACCATTGCGGCGCTCTGCTCCCAAGATAAAAATGCTCCACCAGAATTCCGGCAAAAAAGAGCAGATGCATCAGCACAATGAGCGGATAATGGCTTCCCGCCATTTCCACCGCCCCCCTTTCCCGGAGCAAACGGGCATTTCTCCGGGACAACCGCAGTTCCCAACATCGTTGTCCGAGCAAAATAATCAGCAGTAACAGGGATCCGTCCAACTTCATTTAACCTCTTCCTTCATCTTTTCATTCTCTGCAACCAATCGTCCGGAAATGGACAGGTTCGGCAGGTTCGGTTCCCATTTCAGCAACACCATCTCCAGGCTGAAGCCCGGCCCCATCGCTGCCATCAATCCGTTCGTTCCCGTCCACCCTCCTTGCGTCACCGTTTTTTCCAGGACAAACAGCACGGTGGCGGATGACATATTCCCATAATCCCGTAAAACTTCATAAGACATTTTCAGCTTCTCTTTTTCTGTATGAAACGCTTCTGTATACGCCTCCAACACTTTCCTGCCGCCCGTATGCATGATAAAGGTGCCGATATTGCTCAAATCAAGCTCATGGCGCAGCAAAAAAGCATCGACGACCGGACGCACCCTTGCCCGCACCAATGCAGGGATATCCCGGGAAAACACAACCTTTAATCCGTCATCCTCCACATCCCACCCCATTACGTCAAGGGAATGGGGCCACATCATGCTCTGACTGTCCAAAATCTCCGGCCCGGCTTCGGAAAAGCAACCCGCGGCCTGATCACCGGCCACCAGCACTGCTGCCGCTCCATCGACAAAAAGCGAGGTGGCGATCAAATTGCTTTTGGACTGATCCCGGTTCCGGAATGTTAAACCACAGCACTCCACAGCGAGCAAAAGAACATTTGCCTCCGGAAACGCCTTGGTATATTCATACGCACGTGCCAAACCGGCTACACCGCCGGCACAGCCCAGCCCCCAGATGGGCGTTCGCTTCATGGAGCCGGACATTTGCAGGCGGTTGATTAAATGAGCATCAATGCTGGGTGTGGACATCCCGGTCGTCGACACAAAAAACAGATGATCAATCTGTTCCGGTCCGATCCCGGCCTTGTCCAGACAGGAGCGGATGGCCTTCTCTCCCAGAGCGATGGCCGATTCCACATAAGCTTGGTTCTTTTCGGCAAAGGAATGGTTGCGCTCAAACCATTCCCGCGGTTTGCAAAACTTTCGCCGATCGATTGCGGCATTTTCAAATACAGTTAAAAACCGGTCAATATTCTGGAAGGACGGACCAAACAACTTTTTGGCAAAGGCGCGTACCTCTTCCTGTTTCACTTCATACTCGGGAACCGCCGTCCCAATCGCAATCAATCTGGGCATTTCGTGTCACCTTCAACTCCGTCTTTAATGTTATTTTTTTCCTTCCTCTGCTAATTATGCAGTCAATCGTTTTGCTTTTAAAAATCAAAAAAAGGCACCCGGATCAAATCCCGTCCGGATGCCTTTTGCGATCATAACAGCCACCGGCCAACTATTTTTTAAAAAAGCGAAAGCCATGTCCGATCAGATACCGAACACCGCCAAACAACACAGCCATCACCAATTTCAGTAAAACCCCGCCAGGGATAATTAAAAAGCCGACAATCCCCCATGCCACTGCTTTACTAATATTATGAAAAAAGAAAGCGGCAATTAACAAAATCAACAAGACGATTATTCCCAATGAAAGAGAATTGATCAAATCAAAAAACACAAAGGCCAAAAATATGATCTCAATTATATGAAACAAGTCTTTAAGTAGACCTAATATATTTCTAAAAACATGAAACAATCGGCTCCTCTCCCTTTCTAAGTAAAATAGAGACAAACCGGCCTGTGCCAGGCAAAGTGTAAATAGCCAGGTTCCTGTCTCAGGCCGGCTGATCAAAGAAAAATCCTAGTTGGCAGTTTGCGAGCGGTCATCCCGCTCGTCCCTTAAGTTGTCAAAGTTGAGATTTTCGTTCATATAGTCATAGATCTCCCTGTCCACGCTCTCGATGGGACGGACTTCATCCGAAGCCTGCATGATTTCCAGTCCCCATTCCAGCCCCCAATTCATCGCCTCATCTTTCTCCCGCGTGCGATGATCGGCTTTCTTGCCGTCAATCCGATAAACATAAGGAGGTTCATTGGAGACAACGCAGGTTGTGACATCGCTCCGCTGCCTGCGTTTCGTACGAATGTAAACAGCCGCATGCCGTACGGGCAATCGCTCCACGAACAACGCTTTGACATGTTTGCGGGTCAGGCTTTCCACTTCGTCGGAACCTTCCGTCTGGCCGCAGCTGAGCACCATGCCGATATTGGAGCGAATCGCCTGCATCAGTTGTTCATCTTCAAACTGGTCGATCTCGCGGGTGATTAAACCGATGCCAAATGAATACTTGCGGTCTTCCATCAAAATTTCAGTAATCAGAGGAATCTGCACCATATGGGCTTCATCGATCAGCATCAGGTGAAACTTGGACCCGGTCGGCCTCGTTCGTGCCACCTGATAATACTGATTGAGCAAGTGACCGGCTGTCACCCGCAGATCAAAATCTTTCAGTCCATACATGTCAACAAGAACGATATGTCCCTCTTCCATATATTTTCGAATATCCAGACTCATTTCTTTCTGGCAGAACAAACGGCGCAGCGTCGGGTTTTGCAGGATCCGCTCCACCCGGTCCAAAACTGGTTCCGCTTCTTTTTTCAGCTCATTTTCATCAACGTTTACCCAAAACCTTTTTACATAGGGATCTTGCACATTTCCGACAACTTTTCTCCGAAAGTCTCGATTGCGAAACAGATCGTCCACTCCGAGAATCGTGTGGGTTTGGTTATCTTCCAGCAAACTTTGAACGGCCATGCCCATCAAACGCTTGGTACGCATCAAGGCTTCTTCATCCTCTTCCCGTGTTACCAGAACGGTGGCGATCTGTTGGGCGATCTGGTTCGTGGGCAGATTCTTTACCCTGTGAAACAGATTGAGTGCAGGAACATGAGTGGTGTCATGAGACAAATTAAAATGATGGATTTTCTCACGGGGGATTTTGACACCGAACCGCTCAGCGATCCGCAAGCGGTTTTCAATGATGGGAATGATCTCCCGCGCCGGGTCGATAATGGTAAAACCCGGATTCTGCTCCGGATCTTCAAACCATTCATCCAAAATCGATTGAATCATCTCGACTGCCAGACTGGATTTCCCCATCCCGCTTGCCCCCGTCAGGATGAAGTGTTTACTCAATTGATCATACGAAACGCGCAATTCCCGTTTTTCCAGCGGGTGATGAACCTTCCCGATCAGCACGCCTTCATTCAATTCATCGGCTTTCAGGGAACGCTGGTTTGCTTGAAGGTGAACAATAAAACCGCGCGCATCTGGTCCTTCTTCCTTGGGTTCCTGGTAAATATAGTGATTGGCCGGCGGCAGATGGAATAAGTTGGCGATTTCATCACATGTCCACGTCATGATCGTAAAGGGAAAAGGGATGGGAATCAGATTGGCATCGGAAAGCGGATTCCACCAGTCATGGCGGATAAAGCGAATCGATCCGTCGTATTTCATTGCCGTTTCCACCGATTCGGCGGTTGAACGGATGACCGACACCGCGTTTTTGCTGTTCGACCACAAGGACAGGCGAACATGGAATGTCAATTCCCGACCGGTCAACCGCTGCATCAGACTGACCCGCCGCATCCGCTCTTCCGGATCCATATCCTTCATCCTCTTGTTTTTCAGACTGTCCACTGCATCTTCCGAACGTTCCTCCAACTCTTTCCAGCTGACCGGAGCAAACTGCAAATCCAGATACGAACCGGGGCGCAAACAGTTTAAAATACTGCCCAGCTGACTTTGTTTGGTTTGCTGCAAAGAGGCCAGGGGCAATCCTTTGCTCCTTCCGAGTTGAAAGATGAAATGCCCGCCTGATCCGCCTTTTTGCGGCTGCGGAAATTGGTCATACGTGATATCGTGCAGTTCGGCCGATGGATAGACGCTGCGCAGGGTATCCTTCACGCTGTTTTCCTTGTCAATCGGATACGCCATGTAAATGCCGATTTCGTTGCTGTCCGGCGGAATGGCAAAGCGAAGGCGAAACCAAGGCCGTCCGTACTTCAGGCGCATGCGGATCGGGCGGATCATCCCGCCGAACGTCCGTGTCAGCTCGGAGATTTTGTCCAGATCCAACTGCGTATCGTCCGCCGGCAAAATGCGGAGATATTTCACCCCTTTTTCAGCCCGTTTGCGGTAATGGGACCGTGTAAACAGCTGGCTGCCAAAAAGGGCCAGCAGACCCAGAATCGCCAGGATGAGCAAAATCGGAAGCAATGCCAAAAGAGCCGTTCCCAACCATGAAAACAAATTTCCGATCGCTGATGTCGCTCGCTCTGCATGGTTCTGTTCATGGAAGTGGTTCGCCAATAACTTCCACAGATACAAGACACCGATGAACACCGCAAAACCGACGAGAAGATAAAAAAACCATTTGGCTATTTTGCTGAAGATATCGTCTCCGCCTTTTGGAACATTATTCCAAGGGAACAACAAAACCCCGCCTTTCCTAATAAATGATACAGGAAAATTCTCCCTCTCTGTGTCTCATCCCTTTTATCGTCTCAAAAGCAGTTGCGGATCAATCAACTGTCCGTTTTTATGCACTTCAAAATGCAAATGCGGCCCGGTACTCCATCCGTTTGAACCAACCTCGGCAATCACTTGCCCTTTACCCACTTTCTGCCCGACCTGCACTTTCACATGCTCGGGATACATATGGGCATAAAGAGTCTGCCAACCATTTCCGTGATCGATTACGATAATCCAGCCGTAACCGCTGGACACCCTCGATTCAATGACCACTCCTCCGTCACTTGCCAAGATCGGTGTTCCCAGTGGCGCTCCGATATCGATTCCCTTATGCAGCTGAACCACCTTTTTGACTGGATCAAACCGGGTTCCAAATGTCGAGGTGATCCGCCCTCCAGACACAGGCCAGGCCAATTGCCCGGTCGCCAAGCCGGATCCTGCCCCGGTCACCACCGGATGGGCAAACTGTTCGGCATAACTTTTCACTTTCAATACATAATTTTCATAATCGTGATTGTACTGCCAAACCGCACCTCCGCGCGCAAACCAGTCTTCTCCGGGCTGGTGATTGGCAGCCAGGTATTTGGCCGTCGCATAAATCGCATCCTCAGGATTATAGGGATCGGCTTTTCCATCACCATTGGCATCCACACCGTATCCGCCATACTTTTGGATCAGGCGCGGATCGGTCAGGTTGACGGAGTCGGGCAAATCCCCCAATTTGCTTCCGCCTGGATAACGCCAACCCAGCCAAGTTTTATCCATAAACTGCATTTGTCCTCTGGCCCCAACCGGACTTGTGCTGAGATTCCGGCCAAAATCCGTCTCCACCTTGTGAATTGCCGCTAAAATTTGCCAGGGGACACCGTACTTTTTGCCTGCCGCCTGGTATATCGGCAAATATTTTTTGGCTGCCTGCGGGAACCCCTGCGACACTTCCCACTGCGCATAAGGATCAGCGGATGAAGCTCTGTTTTGGCTGATGAACAAACTCGTGAAAATCGTGCCAAACACGGCGACAGCGAAAAAGAACATAACCGCGAAAACGGCCGCCGCGCTCAGGATCACCCACTTGACCCTGGAAGAAATCCGGTCATGAACAGCCCCGTAGATCCGTTCGGTCAGCACAGCGGATTCAGTCGAAGTCTCCACGTACTTCCGCCTCCTCCACCACCCAATGCTCACCCTCTTTGGCGAGTGACAGTTGATACACCCTTTCGACAGGCGTGAATTGTTGCCCCTTCTGTTCCTGTACAACCACTGCGCCGATGCAGGAAGCCGTCAATCCGCTTCCGCTGCATTGCAGGCGTTCAATCTTGCCAAAGGAAGTCGCTGTCAAACCATCGGCAGGACGGGCTGTCGCCTCTTCCTGCAAATACTGATAAAATTCCTTTCCGGTCAATCCATCCAAAGCGTGCAGCCACTTGGACCTGTCACTGAAATCGATCGTCGTGTAAGCTCGGATAAAGCGATTGGCTGTTTCAGTCACGGCACTGAGCTCCTCCGGGGGCAGTGAGGAGACTGCCGCCGGTTCCGACGGTTCTGCCGAAGGTGCACTTGGTTCCGTTGCAGTCGGCCGGGGCTGGTCTGTCCAGCCCAGCTTCACCAATACAAAGCGCACGGCAAAACCAACCACGAGAAACACAACCAGCACAAAAACGAGGAGACGGCGGCGGTGGCTGGGCAAATCCGTCCGAAACATTTGCCGGCACTCCTTTCACAATCCCATCCGGTTCGATCGCCTTTTATCTTCGGAATTTGATTTTGCCCACTTTAGACCTTAAGTTCGTTGTATATTTATTGACATAATCCATCGGCATCTTGATATTCAGCTCACCCGTAAAGTTTTCTACCTTACCCACCGGGACTTTCATGATGCTGAACAGTTCATTCCGCTTCCAGATGACGCCGACAACCAAAATCAATTGCATCGCGATCGTCCAGACATATCCGACCTTTTGCGGCGGACTCATCTGATAGAGGAATTGCGAAATAGTGAGCAACATGCTGAAAAAAATCCCGATAATCAGCTTGATCAACTGATATCCGACAAATCTTTTAAACCAGTTGACAGCCACGCTGGACCAGGCGGGGTACAGGGCCATCAAAAAGGCAAACGGCGCAAATAAGGCAGTGAGAACAAACATAAACTGATACACAATCATCGCGCCGGCAATGATGAAAAAAAGCAATCCCAGGATAAAGTGGGCGACGCACAACAGCAGGAGCAAAGTTAACCGCTGAAATACCCCATCAGTGGTCACCATGGGATTTGGTTTAATCCCTGCCGCCGGATCTCCCTTGGCCTCCTGCATTACCGCCTGCTTTCGCGCCTCGCTTCCCGGCTGGTGGGCCAAAATCTTGTTGACGCGTTCCGGGGTCATCTGCTGGTCGCTTGATGTTTTGGCATATTGCAACATGATGTAAGGTTCATAAACCATCATGTTATACAATTTGTCGGCGATCACCATTGACGAGACATCGGCCGGGTAGGTAACCTGGTTGCCGGACAGCTCGCTTTGAAAATCAAGCCCGACTCCCATCACCTCCTGGCTCAAACCGCTGCTGATATCGTTAAAATACCGCATCACTCCTCCGGCGTTGGCAAAGAAGACAAGACCCAGAATCAATACGGCAATCGTGGTCAACATCCCGTTGAGCGCTTCGGTCGTCTTCTTTTTGATCATGCCTTTGTAGGCGATGTACGCACCGGCGAGAATGATCATCAACAGCAGAAAATTCCCCATCAACCCTTGGCTTCCATAGCCCGTGCCCGTAAAGCCGGCCAACTGCTGCACCGCTTTTTGCACCGCAGTGGCAAACTGATCCACCACATTCAGGGAAAAAGCGTTTTCCACAACCAAAATCACGGTAAAGTTCCACGACAGGAGCGCCTGCCAGATAAAGTTATTCACTTCATTCATCAAGGTATAGGCGCCATTTGATACATTCTTATCAATATCCAGAAACGAAGCATCTTCGGTGTAAATTTCCAATTTATATTGACTCGGAAAATACTTGGCAAACTTCACGTCATACCCTTGGGCCCGCGCCTTTTTGATCTCATCCTGCGGAAAAATGGTCAGCAGGTCACTGATCAGGCTATATCCGTCCGACGATTGGGACGTGCTGTCGGCAGCAAAGACAACCCCTGCGTTCACGGTCATCGCCATGGCCAAAACCAGGGCGATAACGGCCCCCCACTTTCTTTTCCTAAGATTCATGAACCGTTCCCCTTCTTTTTCATTCTCGTTGATAAGCCCTCCTCACTGGAACGAACGGGCAGGCAGCATTCCTTTCTTCCGTTCCTGGGTTGGCAGAGATACCAGATCCGCATTTTTCTCTGCGCGCGAACCAGGTCGGGTATCAAATGCGATGAAAAGCCTTTCCTCCAGAACGCGGATTTCCAATTCATTCACTCTCTTTTCCAAATCCGACATCAGACACGTACCCGTAGGCAGATTCCTGATGGTTTCGATGTTTCCCTCATTGGGTTCAATTCCGAGAATTTGGCAGGCCGCCTCCGCCTCTTTCAAATCCCGGCACCGGAAGACGAACCGGCATCCCAGATTGGAACGAATCTCTTCGCCCAACATATCTTTTGCGTTTTGGCTGATTAAGTAAATGGCGGCATTTTTGCTTCTGCCGGTACGAACCAGCTCCTCCAGAATCGCCCGGCCCTCGCGAACTTTTGCCAAGCGCCAGGATTCATCAAACAGTACCAGCTTAAACTCATCGGAAGATTGATTGGAAAAACGACGCGAAAAGTCGGAAATCGCCATTAACAACGCGATCCCCATCCGGCCGAAATCGGTCTGGCTCTCTTCCGGCAGCTTCAGATCCTCCACCTGCAAAATGGTCAGCGACATCGACAAATCGATCGCCCTTTGCGTTCCATCCCCAAACAACAGCTGCCCCTGTCCGGAAGTGGCGAGATAGCTCAAGACATCAACGATCTCTTCCAGGCTGTCCTGCCGTTTCTCCGGCGCCGATTTGAGCCCTTCACGCAACCGGTCGATCACCCGCATCATCGAAGGGCGATCCTCCTTGGCCACTTGATCCACCGCTTTTCCGATCACAATCGCTTCATATGTTCCATCAGCCGCCCGCGCCAAAAATTGCAGAATCCGTTTCGCCGTTTCCGCTGCCGCCAACCGGTCCGCAGTGCTGGCCGCTCCCATCAACGGATCCAATTTCCCGCGATCTTCAAGAGTGGCGCGCAAAGTGACGATGCTCGTGATCTCCCTTAGTTCCGGCAAAAAATCAGGCCAATGCGCCCGTTCGTCTTTCGGGTCGAAGATTAACACCTTAGCCCCGTTTAAAAGCGCTTGATAGGCGAGCAGATTGGCCCCCAAAGATTTCCCTGCCCCCAGCGACCCGATAAATGCCGCAGATGCCGTTGAACTCAATTTTTTATCTTTTGGCCCCCGGTCATGTTGGAAGAAAACGGGGAGATTTTGCGACATCCCGATAAAATGGCCTTGCCCGTCCCCCAGCTGGCGGGTGGCTCCGATCATGCTGGCCGCCACCGCCGCAGGATCCATGTAATGGATATAATCCGTGATATACCGTTTCGCTCCAGGCAGAAATTCATTAAAAGCCCGCCACTGATCACCGAACGGAACCTCCACCTGGATCAGCATGTCGCTGTACAAATCTTTCACCAGTTGAATGCGCAAATGGAGTTCTTCCTCGGTTGACGCTGATACACACAAAACGATGGAGGTTGTGATCAGCGGAAATTTATCCGTGCGCAAATTGCTTTCCAGTTCGTTCGCTTCCTGGCGGCTGTGCAAAATATGGTAAGAAGTTTCCACTCCGCTTTCCAAGGCATGTTCATCTTCCGCTTTTAATTCCTTCTTCTTGTTCAACACCTGTGTCAGGGCTTTGCTGTACTCAATCGTTTCCGTCCGCACCGAAGCCTCGACCGGAAAAGAGAGGCGTTGCAGGCAGTAAAGCCATTCCAGTCCGGGAAAGGGTGCTTTGTCGGGAATATGGGACAACGTTAAAAAAGCCATATAGCCCTTCTTCACTTTGCCGCCCACATGCTGTTCTACAATCAGCTGCCGGCCGTGCGAATCATTGAATCTCCCTTCCGCCAGGGTGAGGATATCCCGGGACGGCCGGCGCGCTTTTTTGCCTTTTACCGTGACCGGAATCGCCTGCGGTTTCCAGTTGTGCCGCCGCGGCGTCTCACCAATCCCCCGGTAAAACCCGCGGCGAATCAACCATTCCAAATCGGCCGGAGTCACCCGGCGAACCCGCAAAAATCCATTGATGCGGGAGAAAATCAACTCTTCCTGCACCATATAAGCCTGAATCTCTTCTTCATAAATCTCAGGTGAGTCGGTTCCTGACTGATTAAGCAGGAATCGCTTAAAATCTTTCAAAAGGTAAGCGAGTTCGTTAAAAAAGGATAATCCCTGCACGCTCACCTCTTTTAGCTTCACACCGATAAAAAAGCGGTGTTGGTGCACTTCTTTTCCCCTCAGATGCTCAATCACCGCGCGGATCTGATGAACGCCCGCCTCGCGGAGTGCATCGTTCCCGTTCAAGCGGCCGACCATCGCTTCCTCATGCTCCTCCAGGCTTTGGAATTCCGGTACGACCAAAGCGTGCGTATCAGCGAGAATGTTCCAATAAAAAGCCTCCAAATTCGCATGGAGGCTCAGCTTATCGTCGGTTGACCGATAATCGTAATTAAACGGTTGCAATTCATAATAAGCGTAAACCGACTCATCACTGCCAAACACCAGATTTCGTTCAAAGTATTTGACCGGAAACGGAACGCGCGTCACTGGGTATCCCCCCCGGATTTCCGATATGTAACTTCTCCTTCATAAACGTAAACATGATTTTTGGGCCGTGCGATTTCTTGGTAACGCGCAAAATGATGCGGACTGAAAAAATGCTCGATCACGCGCATGAGAAAGCGGTGCGGCGCCTTGCCGTCCAGCGTCTTTCGCGTAAAAAACCAGGCGACGAGCGCCGGAATCCCGATAAACTTGATCAGGAAGTAATCCACCCATGACAGGGGCGGAAATTTATTCAAGACCACCATCACCATCAAGGTTCCGACGAAGAAGGCCATCTGCCGGTAAGAAACGGGCAGCGGCAGGTGAACCCCCTGAATGGAGTAGACTGTTTTCTCAATGCGAAAGACCTTATTGTAGACGCGGATCTGCTTCATTTCAGATAAGCCTCAAACAACCAGCGAAATCCGTCGGAACCCAGATGTGTAATGAGTTGAGGTTGGAAAATAAAGACACTCACCAGCATCGCGAACAGGGCAAATCCGATAAAAGCCGTAAAGGCCCGCTTCCAAAACAGGGTCAAACTGATAAAGATCACCGCCAGCAAAAACAGCGAACCGATTTCTCCTCCCAGCGATTGCTCCAGTTTCTCACCCGGACCCGCAACCATCAGCCACAGCAGATAGGATTTCATCACACTAAACCTCTCCTTGTCCCATTCTTGATACATACCAACGGTCGCCTACCTGTACGAGATCAAAATCATAATGATAATTCAGCTGCGCCCCCGAGGCCAGATCCTGCAATGTGACATCGCATTCGGCATGATAAGTGTCGTCCTTGCGGTAGACAGCCAAATTCTTCAAGTCGACAAATCCCATGATCCCGGTCAAGCCGGAGGCCGGCTGTCCATCTTTGCGAAAATAGGCAATTTCATTTGGTTCACCGGTTGTATATACTTTCCAGAAAGATTTCATGAATGTTTCCACTTGTCTCCGCGTAGAATCATTTACCATCTCCCCTTGATCCTGATCGGGTTCATCCCCGCTCTGATCTTGTACAGTCGCGACCGGAGGTGCGATAAAGTGCGGGATATCGACAACAATGTATGAATCGCCCGCTTTTTTAATCGGCACCACAAGATAGCGATCCACCCGCTTTTCCTCTTTCGGGTTGTTGACATTGGTCAAAATGGTTTCTGCATAGATGGTGACATCTTTGATTCCCGACTGATCCGGCCGGTCTTTGATTGACCAGACATCGACATTTCGTGCATAGGAATCCCAGCCGGCCTTTGAAAAGTCCAATCCTCCCTGTACATCCAGGTTGGGCTTCCAAAACAGCTTGAGCCTTTCGGCCCGGGACTCCTCCTTTCCGTGTGTCCAGAGCAAATACTCTCTGGCAAACTGCTCGCTGAAAGCGACCTCGCTCAATGAGGGAGCAGCGGAACTTGTGTTTTTCGCCGGACCGGCGACGACGGCTGCCCTGGGCGGCACAGCAATAAACCCAAACTGAATCGCCCAGACAACGGTTGTGCTCAGCGCCGTGTAAAGAAGCAAAGCCCAAAACAGAAACCGGAGCACCTTTCGACGAATTATCGGCCGTTCCATTGTTCATCCTCCTTGTACCGTCATTGCGGAATCGTTATTTTCTCCTTCAGCTGTGCCTGGATAATATACCGCTTTGGAGCCGGCCCTATATATGAAAATGGGTAACATGTGGTCAATGTGAGAACAGCCCTTCCAAGTGGAACGATCACCGACCGATCGTCAGGGTCCGTCACCCATGTCCTGGTAATCTCATAGACAAATGTTCCTTGCGAAGTAACGACCTGCAACTCGTCACCCTGTTTCAACTCCCCGACATGCCGGAAAACTGTATCGCGGTGACCGGATAAAACGCAGTTATCCGGTTCACCCGGAAGCACACTTCCCGCATAATGCCCGACTCCGACAGCAAGCTCATCTTCGTCGGTTCCTTCAATAACGGGCATTTTCGCCTTTAATTTTGGTACGATCAAATCAGCAAAATGTTGGCCGGTCTTTGGACGTTCCCTGTACGGAACGACAACCCGGTCGTGTCCTCCATCCGTTGCTGCTTTCTGTGTCGCATCCGCTGTTTTGCGGTCGCCTGCCAGCGCTGCCGGATCAGCGGAAACATGTTGAACCGCTCTGATTTTTTCATAATACTGGATACCCGAATAACCGGCATAGGCGGAACCGAGCGTAACCAGGAGACAAGCCAGCCACCGATCCCATTTCAAGCTTGATCCTTCCTGCCTCTGAACATGGTATAAGCGGACCCCAACAGAGCAGCTGCACCACCGAACACTACACCATTTAAATCACCGCTGGCTGTTTTCGGAAGAGCACCGCCGTTTACTGTTTTGGGCTCCGCTGCGAGTTTCTCTGAAGGCTGTTTGGAATTCGCCGTGACATCTGGAGAATGGGTTGCTCCTGAAGCATACTGCATCTCGGATCGGGAAGCACTGTATTTGGAACCTTCAGACTGTTCATGTCCCTGAACCGTCCTCACAGGCGGAACATAATGATAGGTCTGGCTGTGCTTGGCCGCCTTGGATGATGCCTCTTTGGATTGGTCAGTCGCATGGGGTGATGTATTTGACTTCGGAGGCAATTCCTGATGCTGACCTGATTGAAGCTGGTGATCCGGTTGTTTTGTTTGGGTTTCCCGGGACTGATCCTCCCTGGATTCGGATGGCCGATCAAGCACAGAGTTCGCATTATTCAGGCTTCTCCGCTCAGTCTGCTTCTCCTGAACGGGCACATCGGGCTTTAATTGCTGAAAATCCTTTCCTGTGCCGTTTTCGGTCGGCCGGTCCTGAATGATCTGCTCCACTGAACGATCCTCCGCCCGGGGAGGCTGAGCTTGGACGCCCACCTTAGAAGCCGGCTGGTCAAGCGGCGGTGTATCCTTGCCCCACTCGCTTTCCGCAAAGGCTGAACCCGCGCCAACGGTCAAACCAGTGACCAGGCAAAGGGAAAGAGTCGCCACCGTCCGGTTGAGATGCCGCTTGGGAATCGGTTTTTTACGATTTTTGCCCGAATTGGGATACTCCAAATCGAATTGCATGAGCAAATTGGAAAAGAGGTTATGCGACTTTATATCAGTACGCCAGGAATCCAATATTTGTTTGGGATCTTTCACTTTATCCCCCTCCTTAAGGGTAAGGCGGTGCAATCCGCCGACAAGCAATTCCATTTATAATTATTCATTGCAAAAAAGCCGGCAACAGGAGAACACGCTGTCAGTCCGATTTTCCGCCTTCCAATGGAAAAAAGTGGTCCGCCTCAATTGGAAAGATCATGTACAATATCCATTTCTTTTCCCTATAATATTACACAAATAGTACTTTTTTCAACACAATTTTGTAAAATTTCCTGATATATTTTTTTTATCGACTATTTAAACCGGCACGAATATATTTTTATTCCTCTGTATAAGAAGCAACATTTCCACTATAAAGATGAATCTTTAAACGGCAGAGAAGGCGACTTTTTGCTTTTAAAATTTTAAAAATTCCCATTGCCCGAATGGACATCTCCCTCCTTTTGCCGAGGATATCAGCAAAAACAATCTTTCACTCCGTGAATTTTAAGCGGAAAGCAAACCGGCCGGAAATCCGTCTCCCAGTCAAACATATTACCGATGTCTTCAAACCGTCCCTCCCGCAATTAATTTTTATACAAAAAAATTAATAATTATTCATCTCCCTGACCGACCGTGATCAGGGCAGCCAACATACTTTTTTTATGCGATTATCGCCAATTTTTCATCCGCTTCTCCAAAGTCCCCGTAAATAATTCCAACACTGTCCCATCCGGATCAGTAAATTGGACAGACCATCCCCCTCCGCGAAACACAGGTTCCCTGACAAAGGGCACTCCATGCTGCTTTAATCGGGAAACGGCTTCGGAAAAATTCTCCTCCGCAATCGTAAAAGCGACATGGTCGATTCCCATTCCCTCTTGTCTCCGCCGCTGCTTCGTCTCTATCAAGCAGATCCATGCCTCTCCCCACTCCAGATAAACATCGCTCCGCCCGCGATGAACCAGCTTCATTCCCAAAACATCGAGGTAAAAGGGAAGGCTTTGCCGCAAATCGTTCACCCGTATTGTCAAATGATTAAATCCTGCAATTTTCATCGGTCATTCTCACCTGTTCCTTTTTTCTTTGAAAAATTTCCCTTAACGGCCGCAAGCAAAACTCACAATACACGGAAGATTCATTGTCTTTTGCAAGCAGATGGGGACTGGCTTTTTTGCAGCGGCCTTTGGGCGAAGAAGCAAAATGTTTCTCAAAAGCGAATCGGGCTGGTCTGCCCCGGAAAAAAAGTCAACCAGCCCGTCCAATGTTCAAACGGATATGCGAAAGCGATACGTTCCCCGCCCGATGATATCCCGGTTCTTGTCCACCACTTGATACGGAAGCTCAATGTCAAAGGAAGAACTGAAGAACTGAGGAGCCAAGCGAAGCTGCTCTTCCCCTTCCCACACCCATTGATATGTTGTTCCCCCATAGCGAATCCCGTTTCTGTACCAAGGATGCTCATTGGTCCCCGGATCGTTCAAACAGAGGAAGAGCGACAGATCATCACAGAACTGCAACAATCGGAAGTTGGCGTCGCTGTTTCTTTCTTCCGTCCCGGTAAAACCTTTTCGCAAACGATGTTGCCGGGTCAGTTCCTGCTGTCGAAATTGCTGTCCGACCGGATCTTTGGCATCTTGAAAAAACGAAGCAAAATGTTTGCTGCATAAAAATCCGGCATAGGGTGAGAACGATTCTACCTTGGAAATTCCTTCGCTGTAGGCTTTCACTTTCGGCAACATCGGATACTGATCAAATGAATAGGGAGCATCCGCCTCATCATTCCACAACACTGATTGATCCAATTCCCTCCATCCGATATCATGATGGGAGATGGCATAGAGGGTTGTTTCCCGCGGTTCGATCTCCTGCTTTACATGCGCAGCAAATTCCCCTGAGACTAAACTGTGATCATGCTGTTTGATCAAGACAAACCCGTTTCCCTTCTTCCTGACGATCATGCTGTCCCTCCTTTTCGTGCTAGACCGGGTGAAAAAACGCGAAATCATGGATGGCAAAAGCGGACATGATTGCGTAGGAAAGCGGTTCCAATCGTATCTCAATTCAGAAAACAAAATGCGAAGGAAGCCCCCCCACGGCCCTGTCCAGCGATGCACTCACACGGAAAGAAGCCGGATACAGACGGGTTCCGGCTTCTTTACAACGAAGGTTACAAAGCATCGTTCATAAACATTTGCGGATTCGGCTGTACAGCCTCCTCTTCCGGTTGCTTTGGCTTCTTCTCCTGGTTGAGCGCTGTTTCAATCAGCATGATCAACCCTTCATTAAAACTGAGATTGCGTTTGCGGCAAAAGTGCTCAAACTCTTTTTCCAACGGACGCGGCACCAAAAGAATGCGTTCCGATTTCGATTGCTCTGGCCCGTCCACGTTTTCCCGGACAAATTTTTGAAACAGATCCATATGCACTCCTCCGATGACTACAACCTTGCTGTCAACAACCACACACAGTAAAAAGAATAAACGTCCTAAGTTCATTATATTCTGTTTGGATCACCCATTTCCATAACCCATTGTCAAACGGTCCGGAATCCGGGTTCCATTTTCACACCACCGAATTTTTACTCACAGAAAAAACAATATTAATAAAAAGCAGCCTGTTGACAAAGTTCCAAATAAAGGGTTATTATGTTTTGCTCGCAGAGAAATACAAAAGCAACGGAGGGAGATATGTTAAACGGAGAAAAAATCCGCATTGCATCAACGGCAAATGGGAGGACCACGAAATTTATTCCATCACCTCGGAAGAGTGGCCGATGCCCTCGATTTGACCGAACGGATTCACCCCGTACCGATCCGGAAAACCCCCGCAGACGCCTGCGTCCCGTGTCGCCGGCACGCGGGCAATAAGATCAAGAAACGCAATTTAAAGACTCACGGGCAGGCGACAATCGCACGACAAACCCATCCGCCAGGAAAACCGGACGGATGGGTTTCTCTTTGTCAGCGAATTGATGCTTCCGTAGACTGGCCGCTGATTTTCAAATAAAATTGCATCTGTGCCGCATTGAAATAGGGAATTAACCAGAAAAACCCGATTCCCAGCGAAATGAAGGACAAAAGGAACCAGCCGATAAACGTGAGATGCAGCACAAACAGCTGCCACTTGTGGCCGTTCATCAGCTTCCGGCTCTCCGTAATCGCTTGGAATGCCGAATATTCGGGATGATCCAGCAGGATATAATAAGCCATGGAATAAGAATAGGACTTGATAATCCCGGGAATGATCAACAGTATACTCCATAATGCAATATAAATTGATTGCAACACAACCACACCGATGGACCGGAGATACCACTCCCCTTTAAAACGTGAAAACAGATCCCCGGTTTCTGCTTCTTGCCGGCGCACCAACTTCATGATAAACACGACATATCCAATAATGAGCGGAGCATATACAAAGATCCACCACAGTAATTGAATCAGTGTGTTAAGGAGCGACACCCCGTCCAATTCGTTCTGCGGATCACTCGGCTTCAAAAACAGATCAATAATGGTCGGAACACCGTTAACTAAAATAAGATATAAAATTGTAACTCCGACCGCGATGCCCCATTTCCCCCGCAAAGAATCTCGCGCGGCTTGACGAAGAGAAGAATAGCTCAACGATCTCACTTCCTTTTTTGTTTTATATTCAATAGTATAAATATACAGAACATTATATTCAAATATTTATATTTTTACTTCGATTTTAGTAAAAAGGTTGCGAGCAAACGTGTACTCCCCGTATTTTGTCTGACTCCCCAAAAAACACTCATGTCTTTCCGGCACAGCCTGAAGAAAGTCAAAACCGACATCACGGAAAGCAGGGGAGGAGCCCCTCTCCCCGTCATGTGACAGCAACTTGAAAACAGATCTCTTCCCCTTCACTGTATTTCAATTTTGGCACGGCGTTTGCTGAAATCCCAATCGGCATAATAAGCATGGGCGACCAACAGGTTGGGGCCGGCACATTTCGCTTTCAGGCAGAAACAATGGGTTTTCTTGGCCAGCGGATGTTCCAGCCATTGCTGAAAAATATCGTCCAGCCGGTCTGTTTTGATATTTCCCAGAGCGGGAACATCCCCAAAATCCGTCACGATGACATCTCCGGTAAACGCATTGACATTCAGGCGGTTGCGTCCATCGGGATCCTGTCTGACCGTCACATTCGGCTCACGATGAAGCCTTTGCCACAGCTCGCGATCCTCCGCTTTGTCGCTGCACGGGTAAAATGGAAGGGTGCCAAACAAGATCCATACTTCCGGATGGTGTCCATCGAGCAGGCGGTGCACCGTTTCCCGGTACTGATCCAGTGTCAGCAGCTCCATTCCCCTTGCAAAATCGCTCGGGTAAAGGGGGTGAACTTCATGCCGCTTGCAGCCCATTTCCGCAATATCCTGATGCATCTTCACGATATGGCGGGAAGTAAACGGGCTTAACAGCGACTCGGCTGAAATGAAAACACCTTGTGCGGACAATTGGCGCGCATTTTCTTTCAACCGGTTAAACAGGGTCTCCGCCGTTTTAAAATCCACGTCTTTTTTTGCTTTCTGAAAAGCGATACGGTAAAAATCCTCCGCATCCCGGTAGTTATAGGAAATATGTAAGACATCCAAATCCTCGATCCAATCCTCGTACCGGCTTAACGGCAAGGTCAGGTTGGAATTGAGCTGGGTATAAATCCCCCTCTCCCGGCAATATTTAAGCAACGGACGAATCGTTTCTTTTACGACACGGGGATTTAAGATCGGCTCTCCCCCTGTAATGCTTAATGTTTTTAATGTCTCCACTTCATCAAGACGACGGATCAACTGATCTACGCTGATCGGCAGTCCTTCCCTTTCCACCAGTGTCTCTCCAACCGCACAATGCTCACATCGCAAGTTGCAAAGGTTGGTTACCGTAAATTCCACACTGGTCAATTCGTACTTTCCTGTCGCGGCTCTCGTCATCCATGCATCCCAAGGATCATATTGCGGAGTGACCGGTCTTATCCCTTTTTGATTTGGTTGCATTTCACGCTCTCCTTTTTTCTTCTGTCAAAGTGCCGTCACATGTCGGGGCGGGGCGCACTCATCCATCCGGGTTTACCGGATTTTCATCCTTTGGGTTGTACCGAAAAGACATGCATTTTTTCAAAAAACAGGCACGGGTGAGAGTATAGCCCAGCGCTGAAGTAACGTCAATATTTCCGGCAATGTTACAACAATATTTCAGAGCCCGGTTTTATGTTACCGGGCCCGCACAGGCGCACGATGGTGTGACCTCCACTGCAAGCCTTGAAAATCAGTCTTTTTGATGCGCAATGCCCTCATTTGTCAGGATGTTTTTTTGTTTCAAAAAGCGTCTTAACGTAACCGCAAGATTACATTTCGTTTTCAATTGCGTAAAATCGCGGACAAACGCAAAAAGCCATTCTATAATAAACTCATCAAGAGATTGATGGAGGGAAACAGCCATGAATAACGCTTCAATCGGTTTGTTTAATGCAACGCTCATGAGCCTTCCGGTATGGGGAATCATTTATTTCGCAGTTCGTCTCTTGATTGGATAAGGATCATCATTTCCAAGCGGAATTGCCATAAATCAAAAAATCACACAGGAGGTCATTCAGATGAACAATGCACTTGTCGGTTTAATCAATGCTTCTCTCTTGAGTATTCCTTGCTGGGGACTGATCGGTTATGCCATCCACACTTTTTTCTAAGCGGAAAACCTAGGAACGCTTTCTCCAAATAAATGGAAGAAGGCGTTTTTTTATGCCTTTTTCCCGTCATGAAATCGGCGTGTGTCTCGGCTCCGACTTGCAGCTGTACTTTCCCCTTCGTTATAATGAATTTTTGAAAGAGAACGAGAAAAGAGGTGTGGCCTTCTGTGACAGTACCTGCATGGCTTGAATGGTTCTATCTGTTCTTCTGGATCGTGTTTCTCCTTTTCCTGGCAATCGGCGGTTACTTCATGTTCCGCAAGTTTTTAAAAGCACTGCCCAAGGAAGACGGGAAATCGATCCTCGATTGGCAGGAGTATTATATAAACCAAACGCTGCATCTCTGGTCGGATGAACAAAAAGCGCTGTTAAATGAACTGGTTGAACCCGTGCCCAAACTGTTCCGCGATGTGGCCAAACAAAAAATTGCCGGAAAAATCGGTGAACTGGTTTTTCATGAACAGGCTGAAAAATTAACGGAAGAACATATCGTGAAAGGTTACATTTTGGCCACACCCAAACGGGATCACAAGTGGTTGATCAAAACACTGCAAAAAAAACAGATCGATCTTTCCGCCTATCAACATTTATTCCAATAAGGAAGGAAAAAACTTGAACCGTTTCGACGGGCGTGTTATGATGTGTTTATAATTAAGCGTTAAAAAGTCGGATGCAAGTCAAGTTTCATCTTGTGGCCTCTTGTTTAGCGTAACAAAAGGTTTTCAAGTGCTTGAGTTTGACCGCTTTTTAATGGAAGAAGGAGGCCCTAAGATGAAGGGTAAGGTTAAATGGTTCAATGCTGAAAAAGGTTATGGATTCATCGAGCGCGAAGACGGTGGCGATGTATTCGTACACTACTCCGCGATCCAAGCCGATGGATTCAAAACCCTCGAAGAAGGCGAACCGGTTGAGTTCGATATCGTAGAGGGTGAACGCGGACCCCAATCCGCCAACGTTGTTCGCTTGAACCAAGTCCGCTAAACTCAAGCCACAAAAAAGCACTTTCCTTAGGGAAAGTGCTTTTTTAATCATGCAACCGGCAAGGTTATTCCTCAATCAAGTCCAGGAACGTGAAAAAGGCTGTATCCAGATCGTAAGTTTGTGCAGAAATGCAATTATTTACCTTAATCGTAAATCCCTTTTTGTTGTCGTACGTGACCTCGATCGGCTCCGCTTCCTCTGTAAAAGCAAACAGAGAGCCGATTTTTTTGTTTTTCAGTTCACAAAAGGATACATAAAATTGGCGCTCATCTTCCGCACACAAATCGGAGGGCGGGGGAGATACCACCTGTGCGCTGGGAAGAGCCTCCGTCCATTGTGTCTGAATTTGTGACATGGCTTCCTCCAGCATTTTCGCCTCTTCATAATAGACGGCGGACAAAAATTTGCGGGGTTCTTGCAAACTCTTGTTATAAAAATATTCCATCTGTTTCTGAAGCGCTTGCAACAAAACCCGTTTAAGGTCATTATTCAAATTTAAAAAGATCATCCTTTTCACCCGTGACACTTCCTTTCACCAAAAAATCGGGAACGGATTTATCCATTCGCTTCTCTTCCCGGAAGGAAGAGGCGATCAAGAATTCGCTTTTTCTTTTGTCTGGATCCAATCTTTTTGGAACTCTTGCTTCTTTTCTTCCCTTACAAACTTAGTATAAAGAAGAGCTGAAGGTTGATTCAATCAATTATTGGAATTAGATAAATATTTTCTATATTGCGGAAATATTCTTCTATGGTATTTTTTCTGCCAAAAAATAAAAAAAATATCTCGTATATTTCTGGAAGTGCAGTAATAATTAATTTTATACTGCAAAAAATATCAAAAATCATGTTGTAACTGCCACACACGTTGTGATATATTTTGTTAGAAAAATGCGAATAGTAGAGAAGGAGGTATCCAAGCTTAATGGATTTTGTCAAGGTCGGGCAACTGATCCGCAAAACTCGCAAGGAACGCGGGATGACCCTTGACGATCTGGCTGATGACTATATTCCCCGGGCCACTCTCTCCTCAATTGAACGCGGATTGACGCAAAATCATGTCAAGGTTCGCTACCTTCTCCGTAAGCTGGATCTGTCTCTCAGCGAACTTTCCAAAAAAGATCAGGAAGAAGCCGAAGAACGCCGGCTGGATTTGCTGATCCTGGAGAACAAGCTGTACGCCGACCCCAAAAAAACCCTTGCAGAACTCTCCAACCTCCCCCCTTCCTACGATGGCCCACTTCTTCACTTTTTAAAAGGAAGATGTCACTTCAAATTAAAGCAAAACAACAAAGCCGTTGAGTATTTTCACAAGGCCTTGCAGGAGATCGAAAAAACTGTCGACTATCAACCGCATAATTTAAAACCCTGCATTTTGAACAACCTGTCGGTCATCGAGTTTAAACACACCAAAAACAAAGAGAAAGCCTTGCGCTATGTGGAAGAAGGAATCAAAAGTTTTGATCCTGGCGGGGAGCGAAAATATTATTACACCATCCTTTTAACCAATAAGGCGATCTATCTGCGCGCATTGGGGAGAGCGGAGGAAGCACTGAAAACCCTGGAGCAAATCACCGTGGATTCACTTGATATCAATATCGAAACAGCGATCGGCATCTATGATCTGCAGGCAAAACTGAAAATGGAGATCAAACTCTATGACGAAGCGGCCGCCTGTGCGCAAAGAGGACTGGAAATTGCGAGAATTAACGATAATTTTGAACGGCAACTCGAGCTGTACATCACCTTGGCCGACATTTACCGCGGGCGTAGAGAACTTGACCGCGCCGAAAAATGCCTGAAAGCAGCCATTGATTTGAAAAGCAAAATCTCGCGAAGACACTGGCTCCTCCTGGAAGCATATCAAAAGCTCGGAATTGTCTATTTTGAGAAAAAAGAATTCCAGCTTTCTCACGACATATTACAGAAAGCATCGAAAATTGCAAATAGAGAAAATGATATGTTAAAATACTCTAAAACATTGCTATATATAGCAAAAATCTTACTTGCAGAACAAAAAACATCCGATGCAATCAAATATTTATTAAAAGTCTATGAGTTAGATACGGATACCAGCAGCAAGCTTGAAGCATTGTTTGGACTGGCACAAGCCTATCTGGCACTCAATGATGAACCCAACTACGCAAAATACTCGAAGCAATACTTCCAACTGGCCAAGGGGTAAGTTGAAAAAGGAGGGGCTTCCTGTGGTGTATCTCGGCGTTTTCGGCGATCCTCCAAGTGATACCGAACCGATTGATTAAAAAATGGAGGGCTTCCTTACTCGTGTGTGAAAGAAAAATTTTGGTGCTCTTGGGTACCGAACCATTCCCATCATGAAAGGGAGCCTTCCCTTTATCCGTTTGCGGCAACTTTTCCCTTGGTATGGAGACTTTCGGATCAATCGCGCCTCCGGGTTCATCGCTTCAGGATGACATCTCGGTAATCTCCCCTTGCATCAATTTCTCTCACCTGTTAACGACTTCACACATTCCCTGGCGAACGCATATTTTCCGACCGCCTCCCGCCCTCCCCGATCTCCGGACACCTTCAGCAATTCGTGAAAAAATCGGAAGGCGATTTTTCGACAGAGGGATGTGGTGCGGCCGATCAAATTGGTTTAAAAATCTTCAAGAAAGCGGTCCCGCATCTCCTTGTCCGGCACCATGCAGCTCTCGGTACGCCCAAACCAACGGTAACGCCGTTTGGCCACCTGGCGGTACAGATAATCGCGAACCGGACGCGGAATCGCTCCAAGGAGGGAAAACCATCTCCATCCTCCTTTCAGCCTCCGGCAAATCCTCAGGACTGCTGCAGATTCTGTGTAACATCGTCCGTTTTCCAGTAAAACGATCGATTCCAGCGCCCCCGGTTCAATTCCATATCCAGGCAAAACGGAACAGGCCACTTTGGATTGCAACGAGGCAAAACGAAAAACACCGGCCTTATCCTTTTTAAGCAAAAATTGCACCCAATGATTGCAGAAGTTGCATACCCCGTCGAAAAAAATCACCGCAAACGGGAAATTCCTCCCATTCATTTTACCCACCCTCTCTGTTCTTCCGCCTTGAGCTCCCCCGGTTCCGAATGATCAGTCAAGGGGCAGCACTCTCCGCTCATTTTTTCTTCCATCCCCGGTTTTTCCCAAAAAGACATTCACATTTATGTTTCATGGTACGTTTGCCTTTTGTTTGAATGGAGTTAAACTGTAGTTAAACCATATTCTTTATCACATCTTTGGAAAAGGGAAAACGCCATGGTGAAAACAATGAACAATAAATGGATTACCTATACGATCAAGGCCGATTTGGAAGGGATGACCGTTGAAGAAATTCTCAAAGGCCCCCTCCAGCTGTCCGGCCGCATGATCAATCGGTTAACCCGGCGGAAGGGAATTCTGTTAAACGGACGTTCCCCCTGGATGAAACAAAAAGTGAAAACAGGCGATCAGATCAAGGCTGCCGTTCGCCCGCTCGAGAAATCCGATCTGCAACCCGAGCCGGTGCCGTTCACCATCGTTTATGAAGATCTCGATCTGATGGTAATCGACAAACCGGCCGGGGTGACCGTTCATCCCGTCCGTCCCGATGACAGGAGCACTCTGGTTCACGGCATCCTGCATGTATGGGAACAGCAAGGGGTTTCGGGCGTACCGAGACCCGTTCACCGCCTCGACCGGAATACCTCGGGTTTGATCCTGATTGCCAAAAATGCATACATGCACCAGCTGCTCGACCGGCAACTGCGGCAGAAAAAAATCGAACGCCGATATTTGGCGCTGCTCGGCCGCCCTCTGCCCCGTCTTGCCGGCACGATTGATGCCCCGATCGGTCGTGATCCCGGCCACCCCACCCGCCGGAAGATAAAGAAGGGCGGAGAGCATGCGGTTACCCATTATCAAGTGCGAGACCAAAATGAACAGGGAGCCTTGGTCGAGGTGCGCCTGGAAACCGGACGAACGCATCAAATTCGCGTCCACTTTGCTCATTTACAAGCTCCCCTTATGGGAGACAGCTTGTATCAAGGGGAACTTTCCCTGATCAAAAGGCAAGCGCTTCATTCCAGCGTGCTCTCTTTCCTCCATCCCTTGCAGGGGAAAGAAATGCGTTTCACCTCCCCGCTTCCGGACGATATGAAACAGGCGGCAGATCGATTGCGGCTTTGCTGCCATACTGATCCGTGAGACAGGACGGCCTGACCGGCAATCCACTTTCGCGGAAAATGAAAAACCTTCGGAACATCACATCCGAAGGTGAGGCTGTAGACAAAAATCAACAAAGGTATTCTTCACATCATCTTGACCAGTGCTTCTTTGCCCGTCATTCCCGAAGTAATTCCCATCGACTCGGCCGTGTGCGTAACCGATTCGAGGGGAGCATCGAGCAGCTGTTCCAATGTACGGGCTCCCACTGCCCTTGCCGCAATTATGTTGCGGTCGGAAAGACGTTCGTTCAATAAAGCGATATCCAATGCTCCACACATGATATATCCCTTATCGGTTGTGATCACCAGCAATGTTGTTTTCGGCAACTTAACCTCGATTCCGAGAACCTGGCGACCATCGATGTCAATCGGCTTCATCTCAATCAAGCGCATTCCCTCCTCAGCCCTTACTTCTTACAACAAAGTATGAGCAAACGCCCAAAAAAGTGAGAGAATGCGCCAATTTTTTTATGAATCAATGATACCGGGACGGAGTTAACAACGACCTGTGCGGCTGGAGCTTTCCATCCTGAATCATTTTCATTTTCAGCATCTCCACCAAATAGACACCCAGCATCTGCATAATCTCATCATCGCTCATCTCATCAATCAACTGGAGTACATTCTCGCGTGACTGCTCTTCCAGAATGCTGAGAACGATCGCAACCGCATCTTCTTCATCATCATTTAACTGATCCCTGTATAGCGAATATACTTCATCCACAAAACTCATCGCGGCAACCTCCCTTATGTATATTGTAGAACAGTGCTTATCCTTTTGCGAGGTTTTTCCTTTAGGTTAACAATAAATGGTTTATTAATGCGTTTCAAGAATGATCCACGGAATCCATCTCAGAAAGAGCCATCGCAATCCGAAGCGCGGTTCCCGCACCCCACCTGATTTTGCTTGTGCTTTCACACTTGGGTTGTGCCGAAAAGACATGAATGTTTCCTTGTTTCATCAATCCATCTCGGCTCCCTGCATCTTTGGAGCGCATCTGTTTTTTTGAGCTGCACTGCCAGCAAATCCCGCAAAAACTCAGGCAGATAAAAGCGAATGATCTCCCCTTCTTTCAAGCCGAGGTATCCGGCACCAAAGGTAAACATGTCGATGGTGGCCAGCTCATATTCTTCTTCCTCATTCAGTTCCCTCGGCCCTACCATGATGCGAAGAATTTTTTCATGCGGTTTGGCACGGGAATCATACTCTACCTTCATTCCTGACACAGCCATCGATCCGAGAACTTTTCCCCGAAAGCCAAATCCGCGAATCGGCTGTTCCTGAAATTCGGGCAACAGCGATTCTTCCAGCGTCTCCTTGATTGCTTTTCCTTTAATCCTGATTAAAGCCGGGTTGATCGGGTGCGGACAAACCCGGTGCAAATCTTTGCGGGTAATCAGGCCGGAACGGACCGACTTGAGCAATTGGCCGCTGTTCACCAGGGCGATGTCGGCCTGCACCCAGTCACGCAGGCTGTCAGCCAGCAGATTGGCAAATGGCGCTTCACCATACCAGTCGGTAATCAACGGTTCGGGCAAATAAGTGATGGGTTCGGATAAATTACGTTCCGCCTCTTCCCGGTAGCGGTCAATCAAACAGAGAATTTCAGCCGATGCCTCCTGGCCTTTCAGCTCATAACAGCGCCCCTCCACACGGATTAAACGCTTCTGCTCAAGATCGATTTCCAAGGAAACATGGCCGAGATACTCGGCAAACTTGCCGGCCGCCGCGATCCATGTCCCCTTCTCCCGCTCCGGTTCGGGGAGCAAATGGTGCGTGTGCGCACCGAGAATCATATCAATTCCCTCCAGTTGGCCTGCCAGCAACCGGTCGTTCGGCAATCCCAAATGCGACAGCAAAATGAGCAAATCCACCTGCCCCCGCAGAGAATGAACGGCCTCTTTCAGAACGGTCAGCGGATCTTTCACGGTCCAGCCCATTTGCTCATACACCAGCGGGTACGGAATCGTCGCGGCCAGGAAACCAAATTTCACCCCGGCTACTTCCTTGATCTTGTACGGCGAAAGCCAACCGGGCTGGCGATCGCTTCCGTATTCAAAAACATTGCTGCTGATCACCGAAAAAGAAGCATCACGGAAGAGAGCATCAAGATGATCCTTGGAAAAAGTGAGCAATTCATTGTTGCCAAATGTAAACAAATCATAGCCGGTTTTCTCCAAAATCGCCCGGTTTACCCACCCATCCGTCCCTTCCGTTTCCATGCGCATGCGATCCATATGATCGCCGACATCGATTAAAAGTCCTTCTTCTCCCTGCGCGGCCCATTTCTCCCGAAGCGAAGTGACCAGATGGTGAATTTGCGCCGCCCCGTCCAAACGGCTGTGCAAATCATTGGTATGCAAAAGGTGGAATCGTTTTATCAAGCCCACAAAAAACCTCCCTTAAGTCGGCTCTCTTGCCGGCCGGCTTTCACATCCGGTTATTCAAAAAAGGCCAGCTGTCTCGGCGCCAACCCCTCGAACTGCAATCCCAATTTCCCGATCATTTTCATGGCGCTGTCCTTGGCATCCCCCTGCGAATTGTTATTAAAAAGGATCGTAATGCTCTTCGCTTTTTTCTGCAATTCCCGAATCGGCCCGACCCATTCCTCCAGCTCCTGATCGGAATAACGGTATGCATAACGGACGTCCCGCCAGTTGGGCTGGCCGGTATTATTCCATCCAGACCGATTGCGTCCGTGAAAGCGAATCAGTACCTGCTCCGGATTCGTCACCGCCAGTACAACCGGAACCGAACCTTCCCCGGCCTGGGGTTCATCGCAAATAACGTGTATCAATTTTTCCCGCTCCAAAAATTGCAGCGTTTTATCATGAAACTCCGCCCGGAACCAGCTCTGGTTGCGGAACTCGATCGCCACCGGAAAATCGCGAAACGCTTCCCGAACCCGGCGAATATATTTCACATGTTTTTGGCTACAATCATACCAAGGAGGGAACTGAAAAAGTAACATTGATAGTTTGCCCGACTTCATCATCGGCATAACCGATTCGATCATTTCTTCGACCAGCTGCGTCCAGGAGCGTACCGGCGCCCGCTCCGTTCGCCCGTGACCGGTCAATTCGCGGTAAGCCTTGACGACAAAGCGAAATGACTCCGGTGTCTCCTCTGCCCATCGCTCCATCCGCTCCTTCGGGGCGATCGCATGATAGGTGCTGTCCACTTCCACTACAGGAAAATAACCGGCGTAAATCGCCAGCTTCTCCCGCGATCCCGTTCCCGGCGGGTACAAATCATGATCTCCCCATCCGCATAAACCCACTTGAACCGGGTTTACTATTCTACTCATCAGAAATCTGCCTTTCTGGTAAAATTCCGTAAATAATGAGCTTCTCCCTTCATTCTACCATTAGTGATATCGGAAAAAAACGTCAGGTCGCGTATTCTTCAAAAGTGTGTTGCAAGTTTGCTTAAGCTTGTTCCATCAACCGCTTATGCCGGAAATCCCTGATCGTTTTCTCCCAATCACGCAAGTTGCCCATAGACTTCATCTTCAGAGAAATATAAAATAATGGGAGATTCATAGATTGGGTTGATCAAATCCGGCGGGGAGAGCTGAGGGATGAAGCCATCCTTTCTTACCATTCACTCTTATGTAATTGAACAGATGAAGGAGTACTGCCTGAATCAGTATCCGCATCAGGGATACGGTTTTTTGGCCGGCCACGGGTCCGTGATCACGCATTTTTTTCCAATCCCCGGACAAAACAGCGGCCCTTGTTTCCTTGATTTTGAACCGCGTGCCTACTTTGAAGCCGTCAAAAAAATCCGTTCCCTTCAGCTGGAATGGCTCGGCGTTTTGCATTCCCATCCGCTCAGCGATGCTTATCCATCGGCCCGCGACCGCTCAGGCTGGCATTTTGTCCACAAAAGTTTTTGGATTCTTTCCCTGAAGGATAAACAAGTGCAACTAGGCGCTTACTATATAAAGAAAAACCAAGCGATCCCGATCATTTATAAAATCACTGATTAATCCCATGGCAATGCAGACAGACAGGAGTTTACAAAAAATGAATTTGCCACCGATTTCCGCACTGCATACGGATAAATACCAAATCACCATGATGTACGCACACTTCAAAAACAAAACGCATCATCACCGGCGGGCATTTGACCTGTATTTTCGCAGCCTGCCGTTCGGCAACGGATATGTTGTCTTCGCCGGTTTGGAAAGAGCCGTTCATTATCTGGAGAATCTGCGTTTCACCGAAGAAGACATCGAATACCTGCGTTCAATGAATGAACACTTTGAACCGGAATTTTTTGATCTGTTACGTTCGTTCCGCTTTACCGGAAATATCCATGCCATGCCGGAGGGAACCATCGTTTTTCCCGATGAACCCCTGGTCAGGCTGGAGGGAACGGTGATCGAGCTTCAGTTGATTGAAACGGCGCTCCTCAATTTCATCGGTTACCAGTCACTGATCGCCACCAAGGCAGCCCGTATTCGCCATATTGCCAAAGACGACATGCTTCTGGAATTCGGGACACGCCGCGCCCAGGAAATGGATGCCGCCGTCTGGGGAGCCAGGGCCGCCTATATCGGCGGGTTTGACGCCACCTCCAACACACTGGCCGGCAATGTGTTCGGCATTCCTACATCGGGCACGCATTCGCACTCCTGGGTGCAGGACTTTGACAGCGAGTTGGAAGCGTTCCGGGCCTATGCCGCTGCTTTTCCGGATCAAGCGGTGCTTCTCGTCGACACCTACGACACCTTGAAAAGCGGTATTCCGCACGCCATTCAGGTGGGACTGGAGTTAAAACAGCAAGGAAAAACCCTGGCCGGAATCCGTCTGGACAGCGGCGACCTCGCTTACCTTTCCAAAAAAGCCCGGAAAATGTTGGACGAAGCCGGACTTACGGAAACCAAAATCGTCGCTTCCAGCGATTTGGACGAATTCACCATTTTAAATCTGAAATCGCAGGGGGCGAAGATCGACGCATGGGGCGTCGGCACCAAATTGATCACCGCCTATGACAGACCGGCATTGGGCGCTGTGTACAAAATGGTCTCCCGTTATGAAAACGGCGAATGGAAACCGACGATTAAAATTTCTTCCAATCCGTCGAAAGTGACGACTCCGGGCCTCAAAAACATTTATCGCATTGTGGACCGCAAGAACGGAAAAGCCCGCGGCGATCTGCTCACCCTGCTTGAAGAACAAGTGGATGAATCGAAACCGCTGGTTCTGTTTCACCCGCTGCAACCTTTCCGACGCAAAAAGGTGAAACATTTCCGGGCCATTCCCCTCTTGCAACCGATTTTTAAAAACGGCGAACGGGTTTACGAGCTGCCTTCATTGGACGAAATCCGCCGTTATCATCAACAGCAGCTCTCTCTCTTCTGGGAGGAGCATTTGCGCATATTAAATCCAGAAGAATACCATGTGGATCTATCAGAAAACTTATGGCAGACGAAACAACAGCTTTTGCATGATATCTATGAATCGATCAAAGCGGAAAATGGCCACCACGATTAGGATGCGATGAACCGGATGAGAATCCAAAACAAAGAGCGACGCAAACGGGGTTTGCCCCGGTTTTGTGTCGCTCTTTGTTTTGGTTGGCTTTAAGTCTTGCTTATCATGTTCCTTCCATGAATTTCCGAACTGTCATTGAAATTTGCTCCCCCAAAGCTTGCAGGAGGATTCTCCCTTTGTCTGCACTGGCCCGGGTCGGAAATCCAATCGCTCCCGTTTCCGTATAAGGTTTTATTCCGCATGCCGTCAGCAGATCGCGTTCCGGCGAATCCACATCCACCCTCTGCTCCATCCTCACCAATGCCTCATCCAAGTACATGAGAATGGATGTTTCTCCCTCCCCCGCATGCATGTCACGCGAAGGAGCGGCCGAAATCCCGGCCTGTTCATACGCCTTTTCCCAATGTTTGCGGCTGGGCGCAAGCAAAATGCGTGAATGATCCACATTCATCTCCTGTGCAATATTCCCCAACAAATAGTTTCCGCCGTGCCCGTTGATCATCACGATCTTGTCCACGCCCATGCGCTCCAATGAGCGGTTAATATCCTTGACAACCATGATAATCGTAATAGACTGCAACGAAATCGAACCAGGAAAGCCCGCATGCTCGAATGATGCGGAATAAGGAAGCACCGGGCAGACAAACGAGTGGTCAAATCTTTTGGCGCATTCATGTGCAATCGCTTCGGCAATGATGCTGTCGGCAGCGATTGGCAAATGATACCCATGCTGCTCCAGCGAACCGATGGGCAAAAAGGCGATCTCCACGTTTTTCACTTCGGGCCATGTTGAAAAATGGTTCATTGATTCATCCCCCTAAGGAACTCTTCTATAAACTGTTCGATCCGGGATCAACTCTTGCCTGCCGGACACATCAAAGAAGCCGCCCGCAGCAACCCGGACGGCTTTCTTCCAGACAATCTCCCGGTCACGCCGTAAACTGTTCTTCTTCTGTCGAACCTGACATGGCAGTGGTTGAAGAGGTTCCTCCGGAGATGACCATGGAAACTTCATCAAAGTAGCCCGTACCCACTTCCCGCTGATGGCGCGTGGCGCTGTACCCTTCGTTCTCCAGTGCAAATTCGGCCTGTTGCAGCCTGGAGTAGGCGGCCATTCCCTCTCTGTTGTACTCTTTGGCCAGCCGGAACATGCTGTGGTTCAGGGCATGGAAGCCGGCCAAGGTCACAAATTGGAATTTGTATCCCATTTTCCCGAGCTCCTCTTGGAAGCGGAGAATCGTTTTTTCATCCAATTTCTTTTTCCAATTGAACGACGGAGAGCAGTTGTAAGCCAGCATTTTCCCCGGAAACTTGGCATGAATCGCTTCAGCGAACTGCCGTGCTTCCTCCAGATCGGGCTCCGACGTTTCACACCAGATGAGATCGGCATACGGTGCGTAAGCAAGCCCGCGGGCAATCGCTGTTTTCAGTCCGTTGCGAATCCGGTAGAATCCCTCCGCCGTTCGTTCACCGGTGATAAACTCGTGATCACGTGGATCGATGTCACTGGTAATCAATTGGGCGGCATTGGCATCCGTGCGGGCAATCAGCACGGTCGGCACCCCCATCACATCTGCGGCCAGCCTCGCCGCAATCAGATTGCGCACTGCTTGTGAGGTGGGAATCAGCACTTTCCCGCCGAGATGCCCGCATTTCTTTTCGGAAGCCAATTGGTCTTCAAAATGAACACCGGCAGCCCCGGCTTCAATCATCGCTTTCATCAGCTCAAACACATTGAGCGGCCCTCCAAATCCCGCCTCCGCATCCGCCACGATCGGAACAAACCATTCCCGGTCCGTTTTGCCTTCCACATGCTCAATCTGGTCGGCCCGCTGAAGCGCCCGATTGATCCGTTTCACCACCTCGGGAACACTGTTGGCCGGGTAGAGACTTTGATCCGGATACATCTGTCCGGCCAGATTGGCATCAGCCGCAACTTGCCATCCACTCAAATAAATCGCTTTTACCTGTTGTACTGCCTGGTTCCCGGTCAAGGTACCCAATGCGCGGATAAAGGGCTCGCGGTGCAGCAAATCCCAAAGACGTTCCGCCCCTCTTCTGGCCAATGTGTATTCGATTTGAACCGATCCGCGCAGACGCAGCACCTGCTCCGGCGTGTAGGTACGGGAAATCCCTTTCCAACGGGGATTTTCCTTCCAATCTTTTCGCAACATCTCTGCCTGTTCAGCATATCTCATTGATCGTCATCCTTTCTGATCGAATTGGAAAAGAAGTCCGGAACCCGGGAGTGTCAGGAATTCCGCAAATTCACTATCGAACACCAATTCAGAAAACAGACGGCGCGCTTCCTCGAATTTCCGATCCGGCCACTGCTGTTCACCCACTTCATTTTTCAATTTTTCCATCTCTTCACCGATCATCTCGCGCACCAATGCCGGGCTGATGTTCCGCCCATCCTCCAGCACCCCTTTTTCATGGCGAATCCATTGCCACACCTGAGCCCGGGAGATTTCCGCGGTTGCCGCGTCTTCCATCAGATGGTCGATTCCGACCGCCCCGAATCCGCGAATCCAGGCTTCGAGATATAAAATGGCCACACGGATATTTGTGCGCAATCCCTTCTCCGTGATCTTGCCTTTGGGAACTTTCAGCAGGTCTTTCGCGGAAACGGCGACATCCTCCCGCTGCTTCCCGATCTGATTCGGTCCGGGCATAAACCGGTCAAATACTTCCCTGGCGACGGGAACCAAACCGGGATGAGCCACCCAGGTGCCGTCATGCCCGTCTTTCGCTTCCCGCTCTTTGTCGAGCCGGACCGAGTTTTTCGCGCGCTCATTTGCCCCGGGGTCGTTTTTGACCGGAATTTGCGCAGCCATTCCGCCGATGCAGGGGGCGTTACGACGGTGGCAAGTTTTGATCGCCAGCAAACTGTACGCCCGCATGAAGGGTGCGGTCATGGTCACACTGGCCCGGTCCGGCAAGATCACCTCAGGAAAATTCCTTAATCTTTTGATAAAACTGAAGATATAATCCCAGCGCCCGCAATTTAAACCGGCTGAATGCTCACGCAGTTCGTAAAGAATTTCATCCATTTCAAACGCAGCCATGATCGTCTCAATCAAAACAGTGGCCTTGATCGTTCCGCGCGGAATGCCCAATTCGTGCTGGGCGAACAAAAAGACATCATTCCAGAAACGCGCCTCCAGATGGCTTTCCAGCTTGGGCAAGTAAAAATAGGGCCCGGATCCCCTTTTTATGAGCAGGCTGGCATTATGGTAAAAATAAAGACCGAAGTCCACCAATCCTCCCGGAACCGGCTGGCCGTCAACCCAAATATGGTGTTCATCCAGATGAAGCCCGCGGGGTCTGACAACCAGTACCGCCGGATTTTCCTGCAGGCGATAGGTTTTCCCGTTTTCGCTGGTAAATTGAATCGTCCCGCGAATCGCATCGCGCAAATTGATCTGACCTTGAATCATGTTCTTCCATGTGGGAGAACTGGCGTCTTCAAAATCGGCCATAAACACCTTCGCCCCGGAGTTGAGCGCATTGATGACCATTTTTCGGTCTCCGGCCGGCCCGGTGATTTCAACTCGCCGGTCCTTCAAGTCTTCCGGCAGATCGGAAATCGCCCACTCCCCTTCCCGCACCGCTTTGGTTTCCTCGAGGAAGTCGGGCCAAATCCCGCGATCCAGATCAGCCTGCCGTTTCATCCTGTTACATAACAACCGATCCCGCCGGGCGGTAAAAGCCCTGGCTAATTTGCCAATAAACGAAAGTGCCCCTGCTGTTAAAATTTCTTCATAGGCTGGGGGGATCGGGGCATTCACTTTGATCCCTTCCAATTCCAGATCATACATCGTATTTCTCCCCTTTGATCACGATTCGCATTATTATATAACAGAAACCCCTTGTTAGTAACTATATTAGCACAGTTACTGTTATATAACAATACCTATTTTCGATTTTTTCATTCTTTCCCGAAGAGAAAAACCGCTCTGCCAAAAGAGCGGCCGGCTTGTTTCAAGTTCCGATAGATCAGTCGGATCCGGAGGCATCTCTTTGTTCCCGGATCCTTCTGCTCATGTTTGTCGGCATACACCCTGTCGGCAGAGCGATCTTAAACACAGGTTATAATATCGCTTTGTATCTCCGTTAAATCAGCCCGCCTGAATCCCGTCAAAAATCGATATCAATCTCGACACCATCATCAGGCAATTCCCATTTCAGCCCGCCTATTTCGCACTCCAATTCACCGTCTTGCGGCTCGATATTCAATTCAATCGGATCCCATTCTTTCATCTCTTCACCTTCTTTCTGTTTTTAATCCGGCTCATATGGGATTTACCAACCGTTTGTGAAAATAATAATTTCAATTATATATTTATTTCTTCGATTACAACTTTATTTCCCTCCCGCAGCCGCACCGATTGCCGCCGAGTTATAAATAAATTAAATATTTAGACACAACTGGTTGGTGAAATCTCACCCGTATTTGGATGAGATGGCTGCCAAACATCCTGACCCTATCTATTGTGACGAAACAAATGCCCGAAAAGTTTCACCGGAACTACTTGTCAATATACTTTCTCCCCCGTTTCCGTCACGGCTCTCCCCAACTTCACCTGATACCAGGTCGCATTGATCAATCCCCCCAGGACAAGCACGACTGCCGACAGGTAAAACCAGCCGACCAAAACGATGATCGCTCCTAAATTCCCATAGATATGGGAATAATTTTGATTGATCGAAACATAAAACGAAAAACCGTACGAACTGATCTGCCAGCCGAGGGTTGCAAAAACAGCACCGGGCAATGCCTGCCTGAAGGAGACGCGAATGTGCGGGGCCCACTTGTAAAGATTCCAAAAGACGGAAAATAAAACGAGCGTACTTAACAGCCAGCGAACCCAAACCCAAAACTCCAAAAACCATTTCTCCACCCCGAACAAGCTGAAGACGAATTCCCCCAATATCTTCCCGAAAATCGGCAGGGTCAAGGAGACGATCAGGGCGACGAGCAGGCTGAACATCAGAAAAAAACCGATGATAAACTCACTCCAAAAAGTCCGTTCGACATGAACGCGATAAGCGTTGTCCAGAATCCGGATGATCGACCGGAAGGCAACTGAAGCGAGATAGATCGTCACAATCAAACTGACGGAAAAAATGCCACTGTTTTGCTGATCCAGAATACTGGTCAAATTGGAAGCAATGAGTTGGTAAGTGCCGGCCGGAGCATACGGTTTGATCATTCCGAGAATATTGTCGGACCGGAACGGAAGAAAGCCGAGCATCGTGACCGCCAGCAGCAAAAAGGGAAACAGGGACATCAGGAAGTAATATGCTAATTGGGCAGCCAAATCAAAAATGCCGTCTTCCCAAATTCTTTTCCGCAAAATCTTTAAAAATAAAATAAACAACATGATTCCTCCCAATATGGATAAACAAGCTCTATCTATCTTTTTAACCTATTTTTTCAGCAAACATAACGGATTGTAAAAGATGTTCGCCACGAGGCTGTTAAAAAAACGACCAGATCACCAGTATATTTAAGAAAATTAAAAAATACACATTCCCAATTTTTTTAAAAAGGTGTAATATAATAATAATCAGGTTAAGAGAGGTGACCGGGATGAAGACCTTAGCTTTGCACGAAATCGGCGAAGTGATCCGGAAGGTGAGAAAAGACCGCGGGCTCAGGCTGGAGGACTTGGCCGACGAAAATATCTCCCCGGCGACGGTCAGCAATATCGAACGCGGAGTCGCACATGTGAGTCCCGAGAAAATTTCATATCTGCTGGAAAAATTGGATCTTCCAATGCATAAACTTCCGGAAATGCTGGTACAGGAGCAGGAAGAATTAAAAAAAGTAAAATTTAAACTTCTCACCATCGCCACTCTGCGAAAAACAGGATTTATCGACGAAGCGCTCGACCTTTTGGAAGAACTCAACTTGGAAGAAAGCCATCCATATATTGCCCACGCCTACTATTTTAAAGCTAAATGTTACATGGGTAAACGAAAATGGAAGCAAGCCGAACGCGCTCTATATAACGCACTTCGCATCTCACAGCAAAATCCGTACAAAGAAAACAACATGGAAGCGGCCAGCTACCTTCTTTTGGGCTTGATCAGCTATTACCGCAATGATATTGAACAAGCCCTGGAATTCACCAACAACGGAATCGAGGCATTTGTGGAAGACGGTGAAAACCGGCATATCAAAGCCCTTTTATACCGCAACAAAGGGGTTTACCTGCAACGAACCGGACGCATCACCGAAGGAATTCAGCTGGTTCATGAAATATGGGAGCAAATCCCGTTAATGGACGATATCGGAACTGCGCTCGGCTTTTATTGGCTGAGGTCCGAGTTTTCCAGACTGTCCGGTCTCTTGGATGAAGCGATCGAAATTGCCACGGAAGGAATCGAAATCTCGCGCCGCAACAAACAATACGACAGCATGTGCGATCTTTGGACCGTTCTGGGCAGTGTATACACAGCGAAAAAGGAATGGGATCTCGCGGAAACCTCCTTCAAAATGGCCCTGAAACTCGAAGGAAAATTCCCTGAAGACCAACGCCTGACCACCGTATATACCCGGCTCGGCATTCTCTACATGAAGCAGGGAAGAAACGAAAATGCGTACGGCGCTTTGGAAAAGGCAATCAAATATGCAGAAAAGTTCAACGATACTTCCCGGCTCAGCACCAGCCTCATCATGATGGGCGATTTGTGTCAAATTATCGACAAAACGGACGAAGCGATCTCGCACTATCAAAAAGCCCTGGAAATCGCGCAAAAACAGGGATACAAAGAGAAAGAATTTAAAGCCTGGTTCAGCCTGGCCCGCTGTTTTGACGGAAAAGACGAGCAGGAATTTCAGAATTGCATGCGAAATATGTATAATGTAAAGAAAGAGTTTAATAGAAAGGAGGTAGAATTCCTTGAGGAAAGCATCTAAATTTATTTCCATTTTGGTTGTTTCCTCCTTTGCGCTGGTTTCAGCTTTTACCCTCCTCTTTCACGTGCAAAAACATTCTCTCCAAATGGCAAGCAACAGCGAACCGGGCGGACTGAGCATCCATATCACCAACAGTGAACCAGGCGGATTGGCCCCTGATGGAAACAGCGAACCAGGCGGTCTCTAATACCGGGAGCCGGGCGACCCATTTGCAAACATGGGGGACCCGGCTCCTTTGTTTTGACCGGGCTGGTTTTGTAAAAGGATGACATATGTTATACTTTACTGTGTTGAAATCTGTTTGTATCCGCGAATTTCAAGGGATTCCTTTTTTAATACCCGCAGAAAGGATGCCGAAAGTATGAAAGAAATGGACGCACACCAGATCATTGAGTTTATTCAAAAAAGCGAAAAGAAAACCCCGGTCAAAGTACATATCAAAGGGGATTTGAACAGCCTGAAATTTGATAGTGACATAAAAACCTTTATTAACGGCAACGTTGGCGTTTTGTTTGGTGACTGGAAAGCGATCGCTCCCGTCCTGAACGAAAACAAGGATAAAATCGAAGACTATGTGGTGGAAAATGACCGCCGCCATTCTGCGATCCCGTTGCTTGACCTGAAGCAGATTGAAGCGCGGATCGAGCCGGGGGCAATTATTCGCGACCAGGTGGAAATCGGAAAAAATGCCGTCATCATGATGGGAGCCGTCATCAATATCGGGGCCGTCATCGGTGAAGGCACCATGATCGATATGAACGTTGTCGTCGGCGGACGCGGCACAATCGGGAAAAATTGCCACATCGGGGCCGGCGCAGTCATTGCCGGCGTCATCGAGCCGCCATCCGCGACACCTGTTGTCATCGAGGACGATGTTGTAATCGGCGCCAATGCCGTCATCCTGGAAGGGGTTCGCGTTGGCAAAGGCTCGGTCGTTGCTGCGGGCGCCGTTGTCACCAAAGATGTTCCGCCCAACACCGTTGTTGCCGGAACTCCGGCCCGCGTGATTAAAGAGATCGACAGCCAGACCCGATCGAAAACAGAGGTTATTCAAGCATTGCGCGAGCTTTAATCGGCCCGCTACCCTATCAGAAGAAATTTGGCCCTCCGGGGCCTCATTTTATATCAAAAGGAGAAGGCAACATGACGACGAACTGGCAAGAACTCGACCAAACCTATATCATGCCGACTGTACAGCGTCTGCCGATCGCCATTGAAAAAGCGGAAAACAACTATCTTTATGATACAGCGGGAAACCGCTATCTCGACCTGTTCACCGGCTTGGCCGTCAACATCCTCGGTCACGCGCATCCCCGTCTGATGAAGGCATTGGAGGAACAAGGACACCGCTTTCTCCACATTTCCAATATCTTCTTGAATCCGCCGGCCATCCGTTTGGCGCTGCGGCTGGTAAAGCACACTTTCGGGAAAGGGAAGGTTTATTTCGGCGGTTCCGGGGCAGAAGCGACCGAAGCGGCCATCAAGCTGATTCACAAATGGGCCCGGCGGGAACAAAACGGCAAAGAAGGCATCGTCGTGCTGAAAAACAGCTTTCACGGGCGAACGCTCGGTGCACTGCGCTTGACCCGGCAACCGGGTGTATACCAGGATTACCCGCAACCAGCTTTTCCCGTTTATGAGGTGGAAATGAATAATATTGCCGAACTGCGGGAAGTTTGCAGGCAGAACCGGCCGGCCGCCATCCTGGTGGAACCGATTCTCGGTGCTGGTGGCGTCGTATCGCTTTCCGAATCGTTCCTACGCGCGATTGATGATCTGTGTGCCGAAGAGGAAATGCTCTTTTGCGTGGATGAGATTCAAACGGGAATGGGACGCACCGGTACCTTATTCGCGTATCAGCAATTTGATTTAACTCCTGACGTCATCTTGTTCGCCAAAGGGATCGGCGGCGGACTTCCACTCGGCGGCATCATCGCGGGCGAAAGGGCAGCCGATGTATTTAAACCAGGCGACCACGGAACCACATTCGCTCCTTCTCCGCTATCCGCAGCCATGGGCAACGCCGTCCTCGATGTATTGTTGGAAGAAGGGGGATTGGAACAGGGCAAACAAAGGGCCGATTATCTGTGGAGACGATTGGAGGCTCTAAAAGAAAAATACCCGCATCTGATCACGGGTATGGACGGGCGGGGCATGATGATCGGCATCCGTACCTCCCTGTCTGCCGAGAATGTGATACGGTTGCAAAAAGAACTGCTCACGGACGGAATTTTGGTCAATGTGACGGCCAAAACCGTGATTCGCCTTCTCCCGCCGCTGACGCTGAAACGGGAGGAAACCGACTTCTTCATTCAGGCGCTGGAAAAACGTATGCTGCAAATCGCCGATTAAAGGAGAAAGAGCAATGACTGATCGTTTTATTGAACTGCGCAGACAATTGCATCAGATTCCCGAACCGGGATTTTGCGAGGTGAAAACGCAACAGTTCATCCTGGACTATCTCTCTTCCCTGCCCCCGCGCCTGCAAATCAAAACCTGGCGCACGGGAGTACTGGTGAGAATCCCCGGACAGAATCCAAAACGCTGTATCGGCTACCGAGCGGATATGGACGGACTTCCCATCACCGAACAAACCAGTTACCCGTTCCGTTCCAAACATGAAGGTTACATGCATGCATGCGGACACGACATGCACATGGCCATCGCCCTGGGGTTGATCACCCATTTCTGTGAACATCCGGTCGATGATGATCTCCTGTTCATCTTCCAGCCGGCGGAAGAAGGTCCGGGAGGCGCTTTTCCCATGCTGAAAAGCAAAGAGTTTTCCGATTGGAAGCCCGACCTCATCCTGGCGCTGCACATCGCCCCGGAATATCCGGTGGGTACAATTGCCACCCGTCCGGGAATCCTTTTTGCCAACACGTCTGAGCTGTTCATCGATCTGTGCGGCACCAGCGGTCACGCAGCCCGACCCCATCTGGCCAATGACATGGCGGTCGCTGCCGCGGAACTCACACTGCAATTGCAAACGATCGTCTCGCGCAATCTGAATCCGCTTGATGCCGGAGTGGTCACCATCGGAAAGATCGAAGCCGGAACCAAGCAGAATATCATCGCCGGACACGCCCGCCTGGAAGGGACGATTCGCACGTTGTCAACCGAAGCGATGGAAACGGTAAAACAGCGAATTCAGGCGCTGGTTCGCGGGATCGAAACCGGATTTGACTGCAAGGCCACTATCGACTGTGGGGCCAACTACTGCCAGGTGTACAACCATCCGGAACTGACCCAATCGTTTTTGCAATGGGCGCAAAATCACACCCGCTTCCATGTGGTCGAATGCAGCGAAACAATGGCCGGAGAAGATTTTGGCTATTTTTTGCAGGAGATTCCCGGTTTCATGTTCTGGCTTGGAGTTGAAACCCCCTACGGTCTGCACCATCCGCAAATCGAACCGGATGAACGGGCAATCGCCGTGGCCATCGAGACTGTATCCGGCTATTTGAAACATTTATCTCAAAACGACAAAGCATTTCCAGCGGGATGACCTCCCGCTTTTTTTCTTTACTCCCGGACGAGCGGCAGGGTGATACAGCGAAATGCCCCGCCTCCTTTGGTTATTTCGGATATATCCACTTCTTCCACTTCATACCCTCTCCGCCTCAGCTCACGGTTCAGGCGACCGAATTGCGGCTGGCTCAAGACCACTTTATTTCCAATCGACAATACATTGGCAGCTAGTCGAAACTGTTCCTCTTCCGTCACCTGAATCAACTCCCGGACAGAAGAGAACATCGCCAGTGTTTCCTCTGAAAAAGCCGGGGGATAAACAATCGCTTCAGTCGGGGATAAAATGTTGAAAATACAGTCAAGATGAAGATATTTTTTCTCCAATGGAATCCGGTGCCAAGTAAAATCAGGGAGGCGCTTTTCCAACTCATCAACCGCTTTTCTGTCCGTCCGGCCGCTCAGCCCGACCCAAACCTGATCACCGTCGACGAGGATATCTCCTCCCTCGACGGATCCGTGTCCGACCTCAATGTAAGGAAGGCGCCATTCTTTTAACCGCCTGACCAGCTCCGTTTCTTCTCCCTGCCGCACTTCTTCTTTCATATTGGCCAGCAGAAGCTCTCTCCCCACCACGCAGGCAATATCCCTCGTATAAACCTGGTCGGAATATTCTGGATACGAGTGCAGCAAAATCACCTCAACTCCATGCCTCTCCAGGGTTTGCACCACATTTTCAAATTGGTGTTTCGCTTTTTCGCGGTCAATCTCCCCAATATGGACCCGTTGTACCCGGTTAATCACTTCTGAAATGTGAAAGTAAACAGGTGGACACATCAACACGGTTTTAAGCTTTGAATATTCGCTGTAACAGGAAAGCTCCAGATCCGTCAGTTCGCGCTTCAAGGTCATGTTTTTTCCGCCCTCCGTTTAAAAGGAACCTCATAAACCTTCGTTAACATTTACCCTTATTATGCGCGAACAACCTTAAAAAAATGGAATCGCGAAGCCGTCCTGGTCAAAAAAAACCGATCCGCCCGCTAGAAAAAACGCGTTCCGATCACCAATGCAAACATCAGCACCAAAATTCCCAGCAGAATAAAATAAAAATACTCGCCGATCCATTTCATCCTGATTCCTCCTCTGTTAAAAACGCAAAACCGCCAAGCTGCCTCACTTGACGGTTTTGCGGCAGAATTTATCCGATTGAACCTTCCATCTCAAATTTGATGAGACGGTTCATTTCCACTGCATATTCCATCGGAAGCTCCTTGGTAAACGGTTCAATGAAACCCATAATGATCATTTGTGTCGCTTCTTCTTCGGAAAGACCGCGGCTCATCAGATAGAAGAGCTGTTCTTCACTCACTTTGGAAACGGTCGCCTCATGCTCCAGTGTTACGTTGTCATTTTTGATTTCATTATACGGAATCGTATCGGAAGTTGATTGATCATCCAGAATCAGGGTGTCACATTTGACGTTGGACTTGGAGCCCGTTGCATTCCGCCCGAAGCTGGAGAGTCCGCGGTAGGTCACTTTACCGCCCTGTTTGCTGATCGATTTGGAAATAATGGTGGATGTGCAGTTCGGCGCATTGGCTACCACTTTGGCGCCTGCATCCTGGTGCTGTCCTTTACCGGCAACGGCAATCGACAGGATATCCGCTTTTGCTCCTTCTCCCTGCATAATGACAGCCGGATACTTCATGGTCAATTTGCTGCCGATGTTTCCGTCGACCCATTCCATATGCGCACCGCGATAAGCGACGGCCCGTTTGGTCACCAGGTTGTAAATGTTGGGCGCCCAGTTTTGAATGGTGGTGTAACGGCATCGTGCATGATCCTTGACGATGATTTCCACAACGGCGCTGTGCAATGAATCGGTGCTGTAAATCGGTGCAGTGCAACCTTCCACATAATGAACGAACGAACCTTCATCCGCGATGATCAACGTGCGTTCAAATTGTCCCATATTTTCCGAGTTGATGCGGAAGTAAGCCTGCAACGGCACTTCACAGCGAACGCCTTTCGGCACGTAGATAAAGCTGCCGCCGCTCCAGACCGCACTGTTCAAAGCAGCGAACTTGTTGTCTGAAGGCGGTACGACCGTACCGAAATACTCTTTCAGAAGCTCCGGGTATTCACGGACAGCCGTATCGGTGTCACAGAAGATAACCCCTTGCTCTTCCAGTTCTTTTTGCATATTGTGGTAAACCACTTCAGATTCGTATTGAGCCGACACACCGGCCAGGAATTTTTGTTCCGCTTCGGGAATGCCCAGTTTGTCAAAGGTTTGTTTGATTTCCTCAGGGACTTCATCCCAGCTGCGTCCCTGGCGCTCGGATGGTTTGACATAGTACGTGATGTCGTCGAAGTCAAGTTCATCCAGTTTACCGGGCAAAATGGAAAACCACTTGCTGTTCTCCGCAGAAGGCATCGGCATTTTATAAAACTGCTCCAGCGCCTTTAAGCGAAATTCAAGCATCCAGTCCGGTTCGCCTTTCAAGCGGGAAATCTCTTCGACCACTTCGCGGCTTAACCCTTTTTTGGAGCGGAAAACCGAAACGTCTTTATCGCGAAAACCGTACTTGTACTCCGACAGATCGGGCAGTTGGTTTTGATCGGCCACGGTTTTTTCCCCCTTCTAGTCTGCTTTTTGCTGATTTCTTACACCTTGCTCAAGCGCTTTCCACGCCAATGTAGCGCATTTGATCCGGGCCGGAAATTTGGCAACTCCCATCAACGCTTCTATATCCTCAAGCGGAAATTTCTCAGGGTCTACATCTTCCCCCTGCATCATCTTCGAGAAGAGGTCGACGAGTTCCAGTGCTTCCTCCACCTTTAACCCTTTTACCGCCTCAGTCATCATAGATGCGGAGGCCAGACTGATCGAACAACCTTCACCCAGGAATTTCGCCTCCTGAATGATGCCATCTTCCACACGCATTTGCAGCGAAATCCGGTCACCGCAAGTCGGGTTGTTCAAATCAACAGTAACCGCCCCGTCTTCAATTCGTCCTTTGTTGCGCGGGCGCTGATAATGATCCATGATCACGCGCCGATACAGATCATCTAAAGACATGGCCAAAATACTCCTTCGTCTTTTGAATGCCTTTCACCAAGCGGTCGATGTCTGCTTCGTCATTATACAGATAAAAGCTCGCTCTTGCTGTCGCTGTAACATTCAACCAGCGCATCAGCGGCTGGCAGCAATGGTGTCCGGCACGAACGGCGATTCCTTCGGCATCCAGGACCGTAGCGACATCATGAGGATGAATATCGTCCAGGTTAAAGGTGATCAAACCCGTACGATTTTCCTTGGGACCGTAAATGGTGATGCCTTCCACTTGACTCAGCATTTCATATGCGTAGCGGGCCAGCTTCCGATCATGCTCGTCGATTTGCTCCATTCCGATCGATTCGAGATAATCAATGGCAGCTCCCAGTCCGATCGCACCGGCGATGATCGGGGTTCCTCCTTCAAACTTCCACGGCAGTTCCTTCCAGGTCGCATCTGTCAGGTCGACATGGTCGATCATCTCGCCGCCAAACTCGATCGGTTCCATCTGTTCCAACAGCTCTTCACGCCCGTAGAGAACGCCGATTCCGGTCGGCCCGCACATTTTGTGACCGGAGAAGGCGAGGAAATCGACATCCAAATCGCGTACATCCACTTTCATGTGAGGGACGCTTTGCGCTCCGTCCACGCAAATGATTCCTCCGTTTTCATGGACGATTTTCGCAATTTCCTTGATCGGGTGAACCGTTCCGAGAACATTTGATACCTGTTGAATCGCGACGATTCTGGTGTTGGGTGTAATCGTCGTTCGCACCTTGGCAAGATCAAGCGTTCCGTCTGCTTCAAGCGGGAAATATTTCAGGGTTGCACCTGTGGCCTTCACGACTTGTTGCCACGGAATGAGATTGCTGTGGTGCTCCGCCGGCGTCAGAATCACTTCATCACCAGGCTGCAAACGGGGAATTGCATAACTGCGCGCAACCAAATTGATTCCTGTCGTCGTCCCGCGCGTGAACACAATCTCCCGGGTCGAGCCCGCATTGATGAAACGGCGCACTTTTTCACGTGCGCCTTCGTATGCATCTGTCGCCTTTGTGCCAAGAGTATGAACGCCCCGATGGACATTGGAATTGATCTCTCTATAATAAGCTTCCACCGCTTCGATCACTTGAACCGGCTTTTGTGAGGTTGCCGAGCTGTCAAGATAAACCAGCGGATGACCGTTGACGGATTGATCCAAAATCGGAAAATCTTTACGAGCGTTTTTCATTCGCAAACTTCCTTTCGATGACGCGATGGATGCTCTTCCGCAGCGCCTCAGAAGGGATTTGGGAAAGGACGGTATCCAGGAAACCGTAAATGATCAATCTCTCAGCTTCTGTCCGGCTGATCCCGCGAGACATCAAGTAGTAGAGCTGTAATGGATCAATCCGGCCCACGCTCGCAGCATGGCCTGCCGCAACATCATTCTCGTCGATCAGGAGAATCGGATTGGCATCACCGCGGGCCTTTTCTCCCAACATCAGCACTTTCCCCGATTGCTGCCCGTCCGATTTGCTGGCTCCCTTTTCAATTTTCGTGATACTGTTCAAAATGCTGGAAGCTTGGTCTTTCATCACGGATCGCGCATTGATCTCACTTGCCGTGTTCCGTGCCAGATGGCGGATATAGGAAGTGACATTCCCCCTCATCTCACCCGTTCCCAGCACAACCGCTTTTACATTGACACTGCCGCCTTCTCCGCGGAGAGCAGAAGTATTGTCGGAAATGAGGCGTCCATCGCTCAAGTCGGCGACAATCCATTCAAGCCGGCCGTCGCGATCCACTACCGAGCGGCGATAAATCACATCGACAACGGATTCGCCGAGCGTGTTCACCGTGGCAATACGAACATCGGCGTTGGCCCCTACAAATGCTTCGATCACGCTGTTGCTCACTGCCCCGCCATCATCCGGGTCCGACACGAAATTGGCCACGAAATCGACCCGGCTGTGATCTTCAGCCACGAGCAGAACATGCGGCAACATTCCGTTCTTCCCGCCCGACAGCCAAAACATCGCTTGCAGCGGAACGGTTACTTCAACCCCGCGCGGAATGTAGAGGAAGATTCCTCCGCTAAACAAGGCGGCGTGAAGCGCAGTTAATTGATGTTCGTCTCTTTTCACGCCTTCGTTCATGAAATACACTTTCACCAGTTCCTCGTGATCGCGGGCAGCGGTGGCAAGATCCGTAAAAATAATACCTTTATCTGCTAATTCCGCTGACAGATTTTGAAAGATGACACTGGAATTCTTCTGGATAAACAAGCCGGAATTTTCCTGTTCAACCAGGAATCGGGCGATGTTTTCCGGCAACTCGGACAGTTCCTTGATCGGTGCTTCATCTTTATAGGGATTAAAGTCCGTAAAATTCCAGCGGTCGATATTGGTCTTTTGCAATTGAGGCAACGGAAGACGGGCAGCGGCACGAAGTGCTTCAAGGCGGGACTGAAGCATCCATTCCGGTTCCTGCTGTTTTTTGGATACTTCGGTCACAACGTTTTCATCAAAAAGCATACGGGTTTCTACACTCATCTTCAGCAACACCCTTACACCCTTTGGCCAACAGTTTCATCTTCGATGCCCAGCTCTTCCTTCACCCAGTCGTAACCTTCCGCTTCCAAACGCTCTGCCAGTTCCGGACCGCCGGATTTTACGATGCGGCCTTGCATGAAGACATGTACGTAATCGGGTTTAATGTAGTTCAACAGGCGCTGATAGTGGGTAATGATCAAAACACCCAAATCCGGGCTCAGCATGGAGTTGACCCCTTTGGCCACCACTTTGAGCGCATCGATGTCAAGTCCCGAGTCAATTTCATCGAGAATGGCAATTCGCGGTTGCAGCATCATCATCTGCAGAATTTCGTTCCGTTTTTTCTCCCCGCCGGAAAATCCTTCGTTCAAGTAGCGGGTGGCGAATTTTTCGTCCATCTCCAGCAGTTCCATCTTTTTATCCAATTCGCGGATGAACTTCATCAGGGAGATTTCATTCCCTTCCCCGCGTTTGGCATTGATCGCACTGCGCAAAAAGTCGGAGTTGGTCACACCGCTCACTTCAGCCGGATACTGCATGGCCAAAAACAAACCGGCCCGCGCGCGCTCATCCACTCCCATCTCCAACACATCCTGTCCGTCAAGCGTGACTTCCCCTTTGGTCACTTCATAACGCGGATGTCCCATCAGCGAAGATGCGAGCGTACTTTTACCGGTTCCGTTCGGGCCCATGATGGCGTGCACTTCTCCGCCCTTTACTTCAAGATTGACCCCTTTCAAAATCTCTTGACCGTCTATGGATACGCAAAGATCTTTGATCGTCAGTTTTGGAGCTGTCGACATCTTCTCATTCCTCCATCAGTCTTTTCCTTTATCTCCTGAACACCATCCGGTTTTATTGGCGGAGGGAGATACGGGGAAAACCGGCAACTTGTCAGGTAATCCGGTCGCCGCTTCCACACAATTTGTTATTTAGATTGATTATCATATGATTCTCATTACATTTTACTGCACAACTTTTATCATATCAAGTGAACTTTGCTCTTCAACCCGGTCCGGAAACAGTTGTGCGGTCATTCCTTTCCGTCCGGCCGGACCGTTACTCTTCCCATTCCATTATTCCCGGATTCAACTCCCGGCTTGTGCGCTAATCCGTTCAGATGCTGTCCGATCTGAGATTCCGTTACTCTGATTTTCCCAATCCTAACACAAACGTGCTTCAGAAGAAAGATGCAATCCGGTCGTTGGCCGGAACATAAGCCATGCAAATACTGGATGCCCTTTCTGCGGCAAGCGATTCTTCTTATAATTTTTCATCATAAGTGGAAAAATTTATTCAAAAAGAAAGTATATTTAGTAAAGGAATCTTGTCCTTCTCTGCCAATCCCATAACATTCCAATATATTACAATGCAATTATTGGTATATTTAATAATATTGCAAAACTACCTTAACGAATTCTCTTTTCTGCATCGTTTATTTAAAAAAATATCAAGATCCATGTTCACGAAAAATCCTCAAATGAACGAGGAATTTTCTACAAAAAATCTGTAAACTTCACTTGCTTTTAAAGCAGATTTAAGGCAGAATATTCATAGAAGGTTTGTACAAAATTTCTTTTTGCTCCTTCGTTAGAATTTTCCCTCAACATCTGTTTTGCTCCCATTTTAAAAAAAGAGTTTTTTTGTTGTCTTTTTTTATTTTTTGATAATATTGCTCATGTTTGAACAAAATATTTCACCGATCGAGCCACTTTTCGTGTAGAAGCGTATTTGTAGGAGGAGTTTCTGATGAAAAAGAATATCCCTTACCTCTTGGGGGCACCTCATGCATCTGTTCCAAAAATCGGAATCTACACAAACGATCGCCCTTCTACAGTTAAAGACGATGAACTCTACAATAAACAGGCCCCTTTTTCATTTGACAATGCGGTTGTATCAGAGGAATTTACCTATTTCAGCGTGAATTTGCAGAAGGCGGACCAAGAGCGCTATCTCAACAGTTTTTTGAAAAAAAAGCTTCTCCACATCTGGAAAAAACAGCGTCCCCTGATCTTGGCCGTTCCCAAGTTGCCGGAATCACTTGAATCAGCCATATACGCCAACGTCTTTCAAAAAATCGAACCCAATCTGCTTCCCGCATACCGTGAGGACTTTTCCTTTCCTGTCATACCCTTTACCCTCTTTGGCTGGTTGCAGTATATGAAACTGATCGCGCAGATTACCGGCAAGCACAGAGATGCTTGTTATTGGGAAGAACTAACCCAATTTCTGCAACATTGCTCCAGGGAAAAGTTGCTCGATCACTTATTTTCATCCAATTGACCAACGCAGACACCTTGAAGCAAAACTTTCTGTCATCTGAAATTATTCTATCCTGTTTATCCTTTTCCGTTTGCATTTAACTTTAATCGTGTTTAATATAGATGAAAAAACCGTCCCAACTCGGCAGGTTGAGACGGTTTTCGCTTTATCACACTTGATCCGCAATCGTCTCCATATATTCCTTTTTGAAATACTCAATCACTTGTTCCATCATCACTTTTCTCGTCAAGATTCCAACAAATTGACCTTTGAGATCAATGATCGGAATATAAGATCGGTTCACTAATACCTCAAAAGCAAAGGAGAAAATCGAATTAGCCAGAATTCCTGAATGATTCTTGTCCATCGCATCCTTCACTTTATGCTTTCCCAGGCGGGAAAAATCAATCGTGTCCTTTTTTTCCATTTTTAGAAGAAAATCTAAAATATCTGTTTTGCTAATAATTCCATCAATTTGACCTTTTTGATTAATCACAGGCACCGAATTCGTTGCTTTCCGGGTAAGCACCAACAAAGCCCGTTCAAGGGACCAATCCGGATCGACGACTACCACTTTCTCTTTCGGAATGATAAAAGGGGTAATCTCCCTCGAAAAAAGATAACCGGCTTGATCTCGTTTTAACATGCGCAAAAACTCCCTTACTCTTGGTAATCGGTTTACCCAGAGTGAATTTCTCTACGCAAAATTTTTCTCGCCTTGACCCTCCCTCATGTTACTCTGCCTCTTTTTTTGCTGTCAATAAGATTTATATAAATATTTTAATCACCAGATTAAAAATTAGCCTATTCTTACCAGGGCGGAAGGGAATTTTTATGCCGGTGTTCCTGCCGCCCTGGATATTCGATTTGGCGCCCTGAACCGCAGCTCCTTTCCCTCCTATTCTGTTAAAAGCAAAAACTCTTTTACATCCTGTAAGGCAAATTCCACCGCCTTGCGCCAAAAATCGGGTTTGGTCAAGTCAGCGCCCAAATGCTTACGGGCCAGATCTTCCACATTCATTCTCCCGGTATCCCTCAGCAGCTGTACATAGCGCCGGGCAAAACCATCCCCCTCTTGCCGGGCCTGCGCATAAATCCCCGTACTGAATAAAAAGCCAAACGTATACGGAAAATTGTAGAAAGGAAAGTGCGTATCATAGAAATGAAGCTTGGAAGCCCAAAAATGGGGATGGTACTCCGCGAGCAAATCACGGAAGCTCTCCCTCTGCGCCTCCTCCATGATCCGGCACAATTCTTCAGCTTGCACCAATCCCTGACGACGTGCATCATAAAACCTCGTTTCAAACAGAAAACGGGAATGAATGTCGCATAAGTAACTGACTCCAATGCGGAGACGCTGATCAAGCAAAGCGATTTTCTGTTCCTTGGTTTGCGCCTTTTTCAAAACAGCGTCAGAAACGATGAACTCGGCAAAAGTTGAAGCGGTTTCAGCTACGTTCATGGCATAGTTTTGCGCGAACATCGGCAGGTCTTTGATCACGTGCTCATGATAGGCATGACCCAGTTCATGAGCCAGCGTCGACAGATTATCAGTTGTCCCGGCAAAGGTCATGAAGATCCTCGTTTCCCCGCTGACGGGAAATGAGGTGCAAAATCCGCCCGCGCGTTTATGCGGCCTGTCTTCCGCCTCAATCCATCTCCGGGAAAAGGCCGACTCGGCAAACCGGGCCAAATCGGGACTGAAGTCTGCGAAATGATCAATGATAAAGCGTGCGGCCTCGTCAAAGGTGAACTTCCTGTTTTCCCCGGGCAGGGGAGCCGACAAATCGTACCAACTCAACTTGGGCAGTCCGAGCAGCCGGGCTTTGCGTTGCAAATAGTTCCCCAGGACCGATTTGCTCTCCTCCACCACACTCCACATCGCTTCCAGCGTTTCCCGCCGCATGCGGTTCTCCGCCAAGGGTTCATGCAACACATCTTCCCAGCCCCGCTGCTTGTATAATTGCAGGCGAAATCCCGCCAAATGATTGAGAATCGCAGAAAACAGACCGGCTTCCTTTTGCCAGGCCCGTTCCCATTCGGCAAACACTGCCTGGCGGACGGAACGATCGGGGTGAGATAATTGATTGGCTGCCTGACTGACGGACAGATTTACCTTTTCCCCATTTTTCTCCACCGGAATTTGTATGCGGCTGACGACGCTGTTATACAATTCCCCCCAGGCGTGATAACCGTCAACGCTCAAATAGCTGGCCAGCGTTTCAAGGGACCCGGACATCCTGTCCTGCGCACGCCCACGCATTTCGTACAGGTTAAACGCAATCGGTTTGATTCGCTCATCCTGGCAAACCCGCTCCAACAGTTCATCCGGCACTTCCGCCAGCCTGCTTTCCAACAAGACCTTTAACGTTTGTAACTCAGCTAACAACTGCTCGTTTTTTCCGCTCAGGATCAGCGCCTGCTCATCTGTGGTATCCTGGGCCAGCAAGCAGTGAATGTAGGACCAAACCTCCGTCAGCCTTTTTTCAAGATCTTGTACCTTTTCCAAAAGGTTGATCCATTCCCGTTCTGTTTTTTCCTTTTCTGCGCTTTCCTGAAACGCTGTTTTTAGCGCCGGGATTTCCGCAGTGAGCCGGTTCATTTCGCTCAGGAGCCCGGTCCTTCGGTTACCCCCGACAAATAACGAATCCAATTCCCAGGTCTGCGCATATTGTTGTGGCATAACCAAACCCCTTTTTTCTAAAATTTAACCCTAGACAGAAATATCTTTAATCTATTGTTATCATATCCATTGACATTTTTTCAACAGCGGGATGAAGAGCCTGAAAACCCTGTTCCAGGCTCTTTTTCCGCTCAGAACACCCGCAGCACGATTTTGCCGATATTCCGATTTTCTTCCATGTAGCGGTGCGCTTCCCGAACCTCTTCCCATGGAAAAATGCGGTCAATCACCGGCTTGAGTTCCCCGCTGACAAACCGCGGCAGGGCAAAAGAGGCAAACTCCCGCGTCAGATCCTGTTTATAGTCCAAGGAGCGGGTGCGCAGCGTCGTTCCGGAAATTTGCAGGCGTTTCGCCAGAACCTGCCCGAGCGACGCATCATCCAGCCGGCTCCCTCCCAGCATGCTGATCAGAACGAGACGCCCATCCATCGCCAACACACGCAGATTTTGCTTCCAGTAAGGGGCCCCGACAAAATCAAGCACCAACTGAACACCTCGGTTTTTCGTGGCGGCCAAAACCTTGTCGGCAAATTCCCCCTCTTTATAATTGAATGCGTGATCAGCTCCCAAATCCAGACAGAATCTCCGTTTTTCCTCTGATCCCACAGTGACGAGCGGGATGGCACCGACCGACTTGACCAATTGAATCGCCGCAGTTCCTACCCCGCTGGCGCCGGCATGGATCAGCACGGTCTCCCCCTGTTTCAGTCTGCCTACCCAAAACAGACATTGGTACGCTGTCAAGAAAACTTCCGGAATGGCTGCGGCCTGTTCAAACGTGAAACCTTCCGGAACCGGCATGGCCATCTTGTCCGGAATCACCGCGTATTGCGCATAGCCGCCGCCCGGCAACAAACCAAAAACGCGATCTCCCGGCTTCCATCCTCCCTCGCAGTTTTTCCCCACTTCTTCGACCACTCCCGCCATTTCCAATCCCAGGATCGGGCTCGCACCCGGCGGAGGAGGGTATTTTCCTTCACGCTGCGAAATATCAGCCCGGTTGAGCGCGGTGGCATGTACTTTTACCAACAATTCATCATCAGCCGGGGTCGGCTTCGGATATTCTCCAATCATCAACTGCTCCCTTCCGCCCGGTTTTTCCACCAATACTGCTTTCATCCTCTTCAGCCCCTTTCATCCCTTCATGGATCTGTGCCATCAAACAACTTTATTTTGAAAACGTTTCTACAAATTCATTACACAGATGCAAAAAATACCATACCTCTGTTATAATATCCCTTAGTATAAATATAATATTATACCTAATGATTATAACATTCCGATAAAAAGAAAGGGAGCTAGAATGAATCAACAAACAAAACAATTGGTTGGCATCATCTTGCGTATGATTCGGGATATTTACAAAAAAACCATTGAACTGGAAGACATGTTTAAATCAAATAGCATACATATTTTGTCACGAGACTTTGATCCTTTCAATGAACTATTGCAAATCCTGGAATTACCTGAAGAAAAAAATACGTTACTTCTTGAACTCGTTCAGTTGTATTTGGAAGATGAAATGACCTTAAATGAGTTGTTGCTCGAATTTGAAAATCAGGCGAAAACATCGAAAGTGTAAATACAATTGATAAAAGAAAACCCGGTGGATCAAAAATCCCCGGGTTTCTTGGTTTAGGCGAAACCTTTTTTTGCGAAAATGCCCGCAGGTTGTGCGTCCACCCATGACCTCCGGATATTCTGCAAAACTTATTTTTGCCCGGCCAACAGCGCTTTGATCTTGTTTACCTCAGCCAGGAAATCCGCTTCTTTCATCACCGGTTCCCCGCTGCAATCTGCCAATTCCTGCGGAACTTCATGCCAGGATTTGCATCCCGAATACTCGGGGCGAATCGGGATCCGGGCCGGCTGATCCAACCGGTAGACCCGGAGCAAGAGCAGATGAAGCGGCAATTTTTTCTTCCATTTCAAACGCTCATGAGCAAAATCGTTGGTCCAAATGTGACAGGGTGCCAGGCGAAACAGCGCTTCTTCATCCATTACCTCGATATCTTCATGCAACTCGGCAAAATATTTGATCGTCGCCGTTTCTTGTTCCGGTGACCACGATTGAAGCGTTTTGGCGATCTCTGCCCTGTACTCCGGCTTGAGCAATTCTTCCTTTTGATGTTCATAAGCGGGATAAAGAAAGAAACGGTCGCTTCTCACTTCAAAATGACGCGTTTCTTCGGCGATTCCGCCTTTCCGCATCACAATGATTTGTTTTCCTTCCCCCAGCGCTTCAACGGTGACCGCCCATTCCTTCAGGGCGATCCGGGTGTTGGCTCGACTCATCCCGATTCCTCCTCGTTCAATAATTGATCGAATCGATGGTACGCCGGAAAGCGTCCTCCGCACGGCCTCTTTCCAAAAGCTGCTTCGCTTCTTTCAGGCCGGACTCATCAACCCGTTCGGCAAATGGCACCATTTCCGCAGCTTTTTGCGCCGCTTGCTCCCAGTTTTCCTCCATCGCATAAAAAAGGGCCCATTGGTGCAACGCATAACAAAGCCCCGGCCCCACCAATGCCACGGCGTCATGCTGCGGCATGGTGGCGAATTTCTCCCGCTCCCGGCCGGCAATCCCGGCTATCTTCTCCACCGCCTCCTGCTTCTGACCCGCCTGATAGAGATAATAAGCGAGGTAAACCTCCAAATGAACCCGGCTCATCATATAGCCCATCGTTTCAGGATACTGGGCCAGAGCCTCTTTCATTTTTTCGGCAGCCTGATTAAATCTTTGAGCCTCGGCATCCAGCTCTGCCATTTCCACGAGGCTGCGGACATAGGCAAAATGCTGATTCGGATTCTCATTCGGACCTTCTTCGGCGATCGATTGAAAAAGCTTATAAGCCAGGTCGGGCAAACCGGCACGGAGGCAAGTGACACCGACCAATAAGCGGTTATTCGGATGGGCAAAATCAAGAAAAGTATCTCTAGGCAAACGATGTTTTACAGCGGCTTCCGCTTCCCGTTTCAATTCCTCCATCACAATCTGATTCATCGCTGCTCCTCCAAAAGCGAATCTTGTTCTCCATTATTAGCATGACTTCTCTTTTCATCCTTGTCAAACAGCCTTTTGGACAAATATTTACTCATTCCGGACATAAGATAAATGGAAAGGGAATGCTTGCGCTTTCGCCCGGGGGTGCCTCCGAGTAGACGGATCAAACAAAGGGCGTTATGATTAAGAAGTTATCATCACACTTTATTTGCAGAAAGGGTCCAACTTACCATGTGGTTTATCCTGGCACTCATCAGTTCAGTCACCTTTGGGCTGGCCGGTTTTATGATGAAGGCGAGTTCGGCACAGCGCGGCTCCACCAACCACCTTTTGTGGGGACTTTACTGCACGGGTACACTTGGCTTTCTTTGGTGGATGGTTTATACCGGAGCCGTTTCCTTCTCCCTGAAAACAATCCTGGCCGGAATCGTGATCGGATGGGGGTCAGCATGGGGGAACCTGCTGTTTATGAAAGCACTGGAGACAGGCCCTGCCAGCCTCACATCTCCGCTGGTCAATGTCAACATCGTACTCACAGTGGCCATGTCTCTCTTGCTCTACGGAGAAGAACTCAGTCTTTATGAATCGGCCGGGGTTTTGCTGCTCATCGCAGCCGTTTCCATTTTACCGATTGATCCGAATGAATCGCTCCGCATTCGCAACATCCGTTGGTATGCTCTCGTCCTGATGGCAACGGTGCTTTTCTTTTTGCGCAATGGCGGACTGAAAATAACGGAAGAGTGGCACCTGCCAAATGCGGCCGTCCTGTTTGTCAGCTATGCCTTCGGGCTGGTCTGGTTTACTGCGGAGATTTTTCGCAAACGGTCCGCTTTGGACAAACCGGCGGTAAGAACAGGGCTGCGCTGGGGATTGATGTCCGGTATTTTTTCCTTTGCCGGAATGCAAGTGTATGCGATTGCCCTTGAATCGGGTCCGGCCAGCATCGTCGCGCCGATCTTTGCCACCAACAGCCTTGTGGTCGCCCTGCTCTCCATTTTGGTCTTTCGCGAACGTTTGTCGACCGTTCAAATCCTTACCCTGATCCTCTTATTCGTCGGACTTATTTTGATCCGGATCGGTTAATGCGAAAGGAGGCTTCACCGTGGGAAAATTGGCGCCTGCATTTGCCCTGCCCGACCTGACCGGGCGAATCCATCGCTTATCCGACTATGCGGGAAAAGCGATTTGGCTGGAATTTTGGGTTACCTGGTGCGCATCCTGCCAAGAAACCTTGCCTCAGAAAGATATCCTCTATCGAACGATGAATCATCCGGGACTCGTATTTCTCACCATTCACGTTTCGGGAAGAGAAAGCAATCCGGACCGCGTCTTTTCCTTTATGGAGCAAAACGGTTTTCAGTTTCCCGTCTTGCGCGACAATGGACGAGAAACGTATGACGCATACGGTTTGCAATCGGTTCCCAGCAGCGTCCTGATTAACAACAAGGGAGAAATCCATGGAATTTTCGATGAAACCGTCCCGTTCACGTCGGTAATCAAGGAGATTGGCAACATTTTACCCGCACCTTAAACCTTGGTTTGACAGGATGGATGAATATGAACTGGTTTGAAGCGGCCATACTCGGGATCATCCAGGGGCTGACCGAATTTTTGCCGATCAGCAGCACCGGCCATCTCTACTTGGGCCGTCATCTCTTTGGTCTGGATGAGGCCGGCCTGTTTCTCGATACCATGCTACATCTGGGAACGCTGATCGCCGTGATTCTCATCTACCGGCGGGAAATCGTGATGATGATCCGCCGGCCGCTCTCCCGTCTCAGTTTGTTGGTGGTCGTCGGAACGATCCCGACCGCTTTTATCGGGCTTATGTTTGAAGATTGGTTTGAAAAGATAGCCCAAACCGGAATGACGATCGGTTGGGAATTTTTGGCGACCGGTCTCCTGTTGTGGATGGCCGATACATTTAAGGATAAAGGGAAGAAGAGCCTGGAGGAGATCAGTTTCGGAGATGCCTTTCTCATCGGTTTGTTTCAAGGGGCGGCCATCATGCCCGCTTTATCCCGGTCCGGCTTGACGATTGCCGCGGCTCTCTTTCGCCGGATTGACAAAGCGGCCGCCGCCTATTTCTCATTCCTTTTATCCATTCCCTCGATCGCCGGCGCTGTGATCCTGCAGGGCAAAAAATTGATGGAAGGCGGAACGGAAGTGTTGCCGCTGAGCGCTTTGATGATCGGCACGGCCTGCTCGGCCATTTTCGGCTATCTCGCGGTTAAATGGATGATCTCACTCTTAAAAACAGGTTCCTTGAAAGGCTTCGCCATTTATGTCTTCATTTTGGGAATGGTCATCTTATCCGCTCAATTTACCGGAACATTTTGATATTTGCGAATAAATGCATTTCCCAATCACACTTAATGGAGGGAGAGCATTGCCAAGCCTAGGAAGCAATCCTGTGCTTGTTTTGTTGGAAAACCCGGTCGATCCTCTCAGCCGTTAGGGAGAGAAAACAACATGATCCGAGTTTCAGAATGTGATCGACTACCCTCCCTGCAAATGAAAAGAATTTTTACAAACATATATAAAAAACTGCCGGACTTTTGAGTCCGGCAGTCCAAGTCGTATTCCCTGAAAACTAAAGA